>JAWLCQ010000013.1:0-46887 GCA_041687095.1 Phycisphaerae bacterium
GAGCGACTGGCTCGCCGACGACACCTGCCCGGCGGCGCTGGTGGTCTGCTCGGCCCCGGCGGCGAGGGACTCGCTGATGCGGAGCAGCGAGCGGTTGATCGAACGGGAGATGAGGATGCCCAGCGCGATCGCCGCCGCCACCCCCACCGCCATCGCGATTAGCGACAGGGCCTTGAGGAAGCCCGCCTTGCCCACGGCCGCCTGGACCTCCTGGCTGGCGGCGCGGGTGTTGTCCTCGACGATCTGGTCGAGGTACTCGATGGCCTTCTCCTGCCGGTCGCGGCAGGCGCCCATGGCGAGGGCCTCGGCCCTGCCGGAGAGTTCGGCGACGCGGTTGGCCTCGGCGATCATGGTGGCCAGACCCATCAGCAGCCGCTCGGCGGCGGGATCCATCCGCTCCTGGTGGAGCTTGAGCGCCTCGTCCACCTTACCGGCGGCGACGAGCTTCTTGACCTCGCTGACGCTCTGATGGAAAGCCCGGTGGGGCTCCTCGATGGCGCGGACGGCGTCCTGGAGGACGGGGTTCGTGGTGGAGTGGCGGGCGATCCATCGCCCGAGCCCGCACTGGGTGTGATCTTCGCCCCCGTCAAAGGGCTGGTTCTCGAGAATGAGGCCCATCACTTTGGACAGCAGCACGTAATGGTCCCCACGCACGGCCTGCAGGTCGCGCTGCAACTCGGCTGCATTCAGGATGCCGCTGCCATCGATCTCGCGGGTGAGGGCGAAGAACTTGTTGTTCTCCTCCCGCCACGCGTTCCACTCGGGGACGAACTTCTTCCAGAGCTGGGCCTCAAGCTCGCCCTGGGGCAGGGGTTCGTAGACCTTCCAGGCCTTCTCGTACGTCTCGCGGATGCTCCCCAGGTCCGCGTACTGCCGCTCCCGTTCCGCCGCGGAGGCGTTCGGGTTGAGCATGGTTCGCTGGGCGACCTTGACGGCGTCGCTGCAGCGTTTGATTCGCAGCAGGCTCTCGACGCTGGGGAGACGGTTGATGCCGATGGACTCGATGGCCGTCTCCGACTCCATTGCTCCGTAGAAGCCCACGAAACCCAGGATCAGCGTGACGGCCGCCACGCCGAGGAACGACACGATCAGTTTCTTGCCGATGGTCCAGTTGCTCTTCACGAAATCTCTCCTAAATGGCAGAGGAAGGGGTACATCCGTTGCAGTCCGAGCAGCCTTGACGGCAGGCGGACAGGCGTACGACGAAGGGGGAGGATCTGCGAAGGCGGGGCGCCTACGCAGCGGTATCCGCGGTGGTGGCGAGTTCTTCCAGCTCGCCGTTGGTCAGCACCTTGGCGATGTCGAGGAGGATGGTGACGCGGCCATTGGCCTTGCCCATCCCGAGGATGAAGTCGGTATCGACGTCGACCCCGAAGGCCGGGGCGTCCTCGATCTGCTCCCCGTCGATGTCCAGCACTTCCGAGACGCGGTCGACGACCACGCCCATCTCCATCCCGCGGAAGGCGACGACGATGATGCAGGTCTCCTCGGTCCGGTCGGCCTCTTCCATGTTGAACTTCAGGCGCAGGTCCACCACGGGGATGACCTTGCCCCGGAGGTTGACGACGCCCTTGACGAAGTGGGGGGTCCGCGGGACGGAGGTGATTTCCATCATCCCGATGATCTCCCGCACCTTGAGGATCTCCACCCCGTACTCTTCCTTGCCCAGGGCGAAGGTCAGGTACTTGCCCGCCTTCGTCGCGGGGTCCACGGTCGCGGTGTTCGTTTGCTCGCTCATGGCTGTGTCCTTTCTTGGCGGGGCCTCCGCGGCCCCGGCGGTTGATGAATCGATACGCCGCAGTGGGTCACGCCGCCATGCTGGCGGCGGAGCGGTCGGCGAGTTCCAGGAGGCCCTGGGGGTCGAGGATCAGGCCCACGCGGCCGTCCCCGAGGATCGCGCCCCCGGAGATGCCCGCCACCTGCTCGAAGGACTTGCCCAGGGACTTGATGACGACCTGCTGCTGGCCGAGCAACTCGTCCACCATGAGGGCGCACCGCCTCCCCTCGCCCTCGATGATGATCAGCAGGGCGTGGCAGGGATCGGTGACGGCGGCGGGGACGGTGAAGAGGCGGTGCATCCGCAGCATGGGCAGCAGCTCCCCGCGGACCAGCACCATCTCCCCGCGCCCGGTGACGGTGGAGAGCGTTTCGGATTCGGGCTGGAAGCTCCGCTCGATCGAGACGATCGGCAGCAGGTAGCGCTGCTCGCCCACGCGGACGAGCATGCCGTCGGTGATCGCCATCGTCAGCGGCAGGCGGATGGTGAACGTGGTGCCCTGCCCGGGCCGGGACTCGACGTCGACGCGCCCGCGGAGGGACTCGATGCCCTTTTTCACCACGTCCATGCCCACTCCGCGCCCGGAGATGTCGGTGACCTGATCGGCGGTGGAGAACCCGGGGTGGAAGATGAGGGCGAAGATCTCGCTCTCGGACAGTTCCTTGCCGCTCTCCACGAGCCCGCGGTCGCGGGCCTTGGCGAGGATCTTGTCGCGGTTGAGCCCCTTGCCGTCGTCCTGCAGGACCAGGACCACATTGCCCGCCGAGTGGTACGCCCGCAGGCGGACCGTTCCCGTGGCCTCCTTGCCGGCGGCGGTGCGGTCGGCGGCGGACTCCACGCCGTGATCCACGGAGTTGCGCATCATGTGGACGAGCGGGTCGTTGAGGACCTCAACCATGTTGCGGTCGATCTCGGTGTCCTCGCCCTCGGTGACGAAGCGCACGTCCTTGCCGGCCTTGCGGGCGAGGTCGCGGACGAGGCGGGCCATCTTCTGGAACGTCGCCTTCAGCGGGACCATGCGGAGCGACATGCTCAGATCCTGCAGCTCGCGGATGATCTTGCCCGCGTGGGCGACGTTGCGCTGCAGGCGGGGGCGGGCGCGGTTCTGCACGTCGGGGTCCTGGGCGACCATGGACTGGGCGATGACCAGCTCGCCCACCATGTTGATGAGGCTGTCCAGCCGTTCGGTCCCCACGCGGATGGTGGCTTCCCCGGCGGAGCGGCCGGTAAGCTTGTCCTGCGTCCGCAGGGCCTGGGCCACGTCCTTCGCGGCGGCGACCCCGTCCTCGACGAGGCTCTCACCGATCTTGCGATCGCCCTGGCGGGCGGCGACGTCCTCGACTTGCTCGCGTTGGGCCCGTCCCTGTCCAACGAGGATATCGCCCACGCGCAGGGCGGGGGCATCCTCGCTCTCCTCGCCCACCCCGGCGGCCTCGGGGTTCGCGAGGACGGCGAGCAGTTCGGGGAACTTGGGAGGGACGGGGACCTGGGCTCCGGGCTGGACCTCGCGTACGCTCTCGATGAGCGTGCGGAGCACGTCGCAGGACTCGAGGGCGAGGTCGGCGTACCCCCCGCGGATGTGGATCTTGCCCTCGCGGGCGCGGTCGAGGAGGTTCTCAGCGAGGTGGGCGAGCCGCTGGACGCGGTCGAGGCCCAGGAACCCGCTGGTGCCCTTGATGGTATGGAACGCGCGGAAGACGACGTTGATCGGCTCGGGGAGGTCGGGGTTGCTCTCGAGTTCCAGCAGGGAGCCTTCGGCGGCGGCGATGTGGTCGAGGCACTCGACGGCGAACTCGGCGAGCAGGGACAGGTCGGTGTCCGCGGGCATGGTGAAGGGCTGGGCGTAGTCTGAAGCGGGGGCCGCCTGGTCGGGCTTGGAAGCGGATGGGGCCTGGGGGGCGGCGGCCCCCGCGATGTTCTGGGGTGCGGAGGTCTCGGGGGCGGAGGCGGGGGCCTGGGGTTCGGCCGCGGCGAGGCCTCGGAGCTGGGCGAGAACGGCGGGGGCGTCGGGGATCTCTTCGGGGCGCCCCCCCGCCGTACCCGCCGCCACCGCCGCCGCCGTCGCCATGGCCATCATGGCCGCGTCGGCGTTGGGGCAGCGTTTCTCGTAAACGGCCTGCAGGACGGCGAGGATCAGCGTCAGAGGCTCCTGGTCCTGCGGCAACCACGCCTCGGTCGCCTCCAGCGCCTCCTCAACGGCCGCCCCGATGCGGACGAGGGCTTCGGAGTCGGTGGGGTCGGCGGCGAGCAGTTCGGCGCTGAGGCTGACAAGGTGGCGGGTGAGATCGGAACGGTCCTGCATGGCAGACACTCCTCAGTGGGCTCAGGCGACCAGCCCGGGGCCCTTCTCGGCCGTCAGGCCGGTCCATAGGGCTCCAGCGGGGGAGGCGAAGCAGGCCTTGACGACGTTGGCCCGGCTTTGCACGAGGACGCGAAGGGACTCGGCGCGGATGACGCTGGGCAGCGAGATCTCGCAGCGGAGCTTTCGCGCGTGGAGGCGGTTTTTGACCTCCCCGGCGAGGATGTTGGTCAGCTCCCCGATCGCGTCGCCCATGTCGGAGCTGTCGAAGGGGATCTCAAAGCCAGCGAACTTGGCGGCGAGGGCGACGGCGGTATCGCGGGGCAGGCCGAGGAAGATGGACCACTCCACGTCCCCGACGACCGAGATGATGGCGATGATGACCCCGCCTTCGCAGAGGGTATCGTTCTCGGCGGTGGGGGTGAGCTGCACCCCGCAGGTGGCGGAGAAGATGCTGACGGCGGCCTCGCCGACGCAGTCGCGGTGGTCCAGGGCGGCGGTTGGAATCGATGGCGCTGAAGTCATGCTGCTTTAGTCTCCCTTAGGCGTAAAGCGGGCGATCGGGGTTACGCGAACTGGTTGGCCAGGCGGCCGAAGAAGCCCTTCTTGGGGGCGGCGTCCTGGGAGAGCTTCTCGAAGAGCGGTTCGAGCTTCTTGCGAAGGATGTCGGCGGTGAAGGGCTTGACGACGAAGCAGTCGGCCCCGGCGTTATCGAGGGCCTCCTCGACCTTCTCGACCGTGCCCTCGGTGGTGATCATGACGATGGGCACGTGGGCCTTCTGGGACGAGCGGATCCGCCGCACCAGATCCACGCCGTTCATGTTGGGCATGTTCCAGTCGACGAACATCATGCCCGTCGTCTCGGGGTCGAACTTGGTGAGGGCGTCCGCCCCGTCGCAGGCCTCGGTGAAGGTGAAGTTGGCGAGCTGGGTCTCGTGGAGCGACTTCATCACGAGCTTCCTCATGATTCCCGAGTCATCGACGACCAGTGCGTGAATGTCCATGTCCTGTCTCCCGTTGGGTTCGCGGTTGTGACATCACCGTGCATCGAATATCCAGGGGGCCTGCGTGATTGCGGGGCTACGCAAAGGCACCTTCGCGTTTTCGCAACGGGCCACGAACCCCCGAATCAAGAGCTGATCGCCCACACCGCCGCGCCATCGCCAGGTCGCAGTCGCGGGTGCCGCGGTTCACCGCCGTGCTCGCACGAGCGCGGAACGGAGCACGGGTTCTGCGAACCCGTGGCGCACGGCGATTCGGACTTTGCGATGGTGCCGGCCCCCGACGGGGTCGGAGGGAAACGAGGAGCGACTGCGCACGCACCGGAGGACGCCGGCCGCGCAGGGGAAACCCTGCAGCCGCCGCCGTCGTGGAGAGGCCCCTTGTCACCAGCACAGGCCTGTGGGGAGCATGAGGGAGAGAGAGGGAAGGCACACCCCGGCCACGGTTGGCGAAGTCGTGCGCGGCTCCCCCGTCCCGAAACCGGCGCAGCCGGAGTGCGGGAGGATTCGGGATCAGGCCTCGATGCTGGTGAGGCCCTTGCGCACGGCGTACTTGACGAGCCCGGCGAGGGTATGGATGTGGAGCTTCTCCATGATCCGCTGCCGGTGCGAGTCCACCGTCCGCGAACTGACGTGCAGGGTCAGGCCGATCTGCTTGGCGTTGTGGCCCTCGGCGAGCATCTGGAGGACCTCCTGCTCCCGCAGGCTGAGGGAGTCCGCGGTGTCCTGTGCGCCCGCCCAGCCGTTCACGCAGCCATCCACCACCGCCGCCGCAATATCGGGGCTCAGGTACACCCGGCCCTCGACGGCGGCGTGAATCGCCTGGATCAGCTCTTCGATATCACAGGTTTTCAGCAGGTAGGCGGAGGCCCCGGCACGGACCATCTCCAGGACGGAATCCTGGTCGGAGTGCATGGACAGGGCCACGACGCGCACCGTTGGGAAGCGTTCCCGAATGTGGCGCGTGGCGATGACGCCGTTGAGCCCGGGCATCTTCTGGTCCATGATCACGACATCGGGATGGACGGCTTCGACGACCTGCTCGGCCGACCGCCCATCTTCCGCCTCCCCCACGACCTCGAAACCTTGAGTCCCCTCCAAAAGGGCCCGCAGACCCTTCCGGACCATCCGATGGTCATCTGCCAACACGATCCGCATCATATACCTCTCTGCCCCTGAACAACTGACTGCTATCTGGAACTGCCCGGACCCAGGGGGCTACGGTACGATATGTCGGTATCGGAAAACTCGGAAGCCTCTCAGAACACACTCTTCTTATCGGGGGAGGCCCCGATATCATAAGGGCCTCCTTCCACAAAAGCCACTTCAACGGTGCGGAAGACTCTGTCAGTGTTTGTCCTACACGCCTAGGGTGCGGACCGTAGTCCGGGATTGTGCAGGGGAATATCGAGTTCCGCCCGCGTCCCCCCTTCCGGCCGGGAATCCACCTTCAGCGTCCCCCCCACCTCCCGCATCCGCTCGCGAATGCTGAACAAGCCGAATCCGGTACCGGTGCGACCGGCGAGGTCCACAGTGCGGGGGTCGAAGCCAACGCCATCGTCCTCCACGACCACACGCATCCGGTCGCCGATCCCGCGCAGGTACACGCGGATGTGCTCCGCGCGGGAGTACTTCATCGCGTTGCTGATCAACTCCCGCACGCAACGGTACACCAGGCCCGGGAGGGGCTCGGGGAGCGGTAGGGGCGACTGGTCGTAGTCCAACTGCAGACTCGCCGACGACGCGGCGGCGAACTGATCGACCAGCGCCTCGACCGCCGCCGCCAAGCCGTGCTCGCGCAGGGCCGGGGGGTAGAGTTCAAACGTCAGCGTCCGGGTATCCTTCGCCACCTGCCGCAGAAGCTGCAGGTTTTCCTCCACGAGGACCCGCTGTGGAGCATCCAGAGACGTGGCGCGGAGCAGTTGCAGGCCCATCTGCACCGCCGCCAGCGTCTGCCCCACCCGATCGTGCAGGTCCTCCGCCAACTGCCGCCGCTCCCGATCCTCGGCCGTCGAGAGTTCCAGCACCAGTTGCCGCAGCCGCTGCTGGTGCTCCAGGACCTGCTGCTGGGCACGCTTCCACTGCGTTACGTCGCGAATCATGCCCAGGAAGTGCGGCTCGCCCTTCCAGGTAAAGGGAACCGCCTGCACCTGCACCGGCAGCGCCGCACCATCGCTCCGCACGTCCACCGACTCGCAGTAGGCCGTTCGCCCCGCGTGAAGGTCCGCCATGAATCGCTTCAGGATGTGCCGGCAGTTTGGGTGCACGAGCTGATCCACCGTCATCGACGTCAGTTGCTCCAGCGTGTACCCGTACTGCTCGGCCGCGGCGGGGTTGGCCTCGCAGATGTGGCCCTCGCGGTCGATGACGAACACGGCGTCGCGGAGGGACTCGAAGATCCGTTGGTAACGTTCCACACTCTCCCGAAGCGACTGGCGTGTCTGCACGCACGTTACGGCGGCTTGGATCATGCGGGAAACCATGCCAGGGTCAAAAGGCTTCACGAGGTATCCGATGGGCCCCAGGTCCGCCGCCGCGGCCAAGGCGTCGGGAACTGCTGCCGACTCCACCAGGCAGAGAATGGGCACGTCGAAGTGCTCGCGGAGGCACTTTCCGACCGACCGCCCCTCGGGCACCATGGGCAGGATCGCGTTCAACAGCACAAGGTCCGGCCTCCACTCCCGAACGAGGCGAAGGGCCTCGGAGCCCTCGGCGCAGACGGCGACGGAGTAGCCGATCTGTTCAATGCACCCGCGGAGGCATTCCGCGGCGTCCGCGTCGTCCTCCGCCATCAGGATCCTGGTTGTGCGCACGCCCTCTTCCTCTCTCCAGTGGCATTGCCGCTCCGGGCCGCAACGCCGCTCCGCGGAAGAACCGTGGCCCTTCCGCAATGCCCATTTCCGGGGGATACATACCCCGCACCCGCATGCACGACCGTCACCACCCATGTCAATCGTATGCACCGTCTTGCACGCCCTAAGACTACGATTGTCAGACAGGACTGGCGATGGGGCCAAGCGGACAGAGCAAGAAACACACACCCAACCGCAGAGCAGGCCTTATCGACGGCATCGCGGCACGGCGCTGTCGAGACATGGATACCGCAGGAGTTTGGCACGGATTCTTCGTCCTGTCAAGACAAAATGGTCGGCTTCCGGTGCGGGATGCTGAAAAGGCCGCCCCCCGGAGAGTCCAGCCCCCGCCATTGGGGCACCATGGCCGTTGACCGGTTCGGCGACAGCCCGCCCAGGAGTCGGCAACACCCAGTTCCTGAACGGTCGAGGATTGCGCTTGCCCGTCGGGGAGGGCAGGCGTAGAATCCGGCCATTCGAGCGGCGGGGGCGTTGTAGAGCCTTCCGCCGGGTTGCCGCGTTCTCCCGCCGGTGGATAATGACCATGTCACGACACGGGCGAGCGGCAGCGTCCGGCACGGCGGCCGGGCCAAGAGCCATGGAGGGCGGGACGAACACGTTCCGAAGGACCGGTCGGCGATGGGCAAGACGTCAATTCCTGTGCCTGAGCATCGCGCCACGTTCCCTCTTACGGACCCGGCCCGCACCGTGCCTTTGCCCCCCCTGTACCTGGTAGGCGGGAAGCGGATCGTCCGCGAGGCCCTCCAGCGGCTGCTGGAGGCCCACGGGATTCGCGTTCGCGGGGCGATGGCAAGCGACGCCCTCCCCCAGCACGTCGGCCAGCACTCCGACGGACCGCCCGGGGTCTATGTGTGCATGCTGAACGGGCAGGCGAACCATCTGCAGGACGGGCTGGAGACCATTCAGGCGGCCGCGGAGCGAGCGTCCGTGGTGGTGCTCTCGGACACGCCCTCGCGGGCGCAGATCTACGCGACCCTCCGCAGCGGCGCCAAGGGCTACGTCCACCTCGACGCCGAGCCCGAGGAGTTCATCCACGCGACCCGCATGGCCCTGGAAGGCCGCACCTACCTCGCCGCCGACATCGCCGCGCTGGTCGTGAACGACCTGTCGGGCTCGCAGGGCTCCGACGGCCGCTACGCCCCGGCCGATCAGCTCTCGCCCCGCGAGAAGCAGGTCGTCGAACTCCTCTGCGAGGGCTGCAGCAGCAAGGAGATCGGCAAGCGGCTGCACATCTCGGCCAAGACGGTCGAGAACCACCGCTACAACATCTACCGCAAGTGCGGCGTCGAGAGCATCGCGGGGCTGATGCGGCATGCACTGCAGAGCGGGCTGGTGAGCCTGTAGCTATCAGCTATCAGCTATCAGCCTTCAGCTACGAGACTGCTTCAGAATTCGCCGCAAAGAGCGCAAAGGCCGCAGAGAGAAACCGATCGCTTGCCGCCTGATCCGCATTCCAGGTAATTCGCAGGCAGTGTCGATTGGACGTGGTTGCTCCGCTGCGCTCCGCAATCCACGGCACCCGCCCAGGAACTCACGGGAACGCTCCTGGTTCACTTCTTCTTCGCGAACTCCATGGCCTCTGCGGTGGAAGAACCTGTGAAACAGTCTCCAAGAGCCGTCCGTTGAGAGCTGATTGCTGTAAGCTGAGAGCTGATCGCTGAAAGCTGATAGCTGATAGCTACAGGCTGAGCCGCTGCAGCGGGGCGAACTGCTGCTCGAACAGGTGCCGGTAGTACCCCCCCTTGCGTAACAGTTCCTCGTGCGGGCCCTGCTCCATCAGTTCCCCCTTGCGGAAGACCAGGACGCGGTCCGCCCCCAGGACCGTCGAGAGCCGGTGGGCGATGATGAGGCACGTCCGCCCGGCCATCACGGTCTCCATGGCGTCGGTGATGAGGTTCTCGCTCTCGCTGTCGAGGGCGCTGGTGGCTTCGTCGAGGATGAGGATGCGGGGGTTCTGGAGGATGGTCCGCGCAAGGGAGAGCCTCTGCCGCTGCCCGCCCGAGAGCGTCAGCCCGCGCTCCCCGATCATCGTCTCGTACCCCTCGGGGAGCGAGAGGATGAAGTCGTGGGCGTTGGCGGCCTGGGCGGCGGCGACGATCTCGGCGTCGGTGGCGTTCTTCCGCCCGTAGCGCAGGTTCTCCCGCACCGTCCCGGAGAACAGAATGGTGTCCTGCAGGACGATCCCGATGGACCGCCGCAGCTTCCGCACGCGGTAGTCGCGGAGGTCGACCCCGTCGATGCGGATGGCGCCCTCGCTCACGTCGTACAGGCGCGGGATGAGGACCACCAGCGTGCTCTTGCCCGCCCCGCTCTCGCCCACGATCGCCACCCGCTCCCCCGGGGCCACGCCGAACGTCAGGTCCCGCAGGACCAGCGGGCCCTCGGGATCGTAGCGGAAGCTCACGTGGTCGAACTCGATCCCGCCCATGCCCGGGACGTGGTCGGGGGCGTGGGGGCGGTTCGTCACCTCGGGCGTGCAGTCGAAGATGGCAAAGACGCGCTCGATGGCGGCCATCGAGTTCTGGTAGATGATGTTGATCTCGCTGAAGCGGCGGATGGGCAGGTAGAGGAGGGCGGCGACGGCGACGAACTTGACGATCTCGCCCGTCGACAGCCGCCCGTTGAGGACCATCAGCGCCCCGATGATCCAGATCGCCCCGCTCGCCATCGCCACCAGCAGTTCGCTCACCGCCTTGAGCAGGTGGTCCAACCGCCCCCGCCGCACCGCCAGGTCCTTCAGCTCCTCCGCCTGCGAGGCGAAGTTCTGCTCCTCCGCCCGCTCCTGCGCGAAGCTCTGCACGACGGCGATCCCGTTGAGGCGCTCGACGGCGGTCCCGCTCATCACGGAGGTCTGCTCCTGCACGTCGTGGCTCACCTGGCGGAGGTGCGGGTTGATCCGCCGGTACAGCAGGCCGTAGAACGGCAGGACGCCGAGAACGAGGAGCGTCAGCTCCCAGCTGATGCCCAGCAGCACGATCAGCGCGATCAGGCCGCTGACGGCGTCGATGACGACGTTGGCGATCCCCCCGTTGACCATCTGCTGGGAGACGGCGATGTCGCTCATGAGGCGCGACAGCAGCGTCCCCGTGGGGCGCGACTGGTGGAACCCCAGCGACAGCCGCTGCAGGTGCCTCCACAGGCCCTGCCGCAGGTCGAACACCATCGCCGACGCGACCTTCACCGTGGTGATCCCGCGGACGTACATGGCGACGGCCTCGGCGAGGACGACGGCGAGCAGCCCCCCGCCCAGGGACCACAGCATGTCCGTGCGCTCCCCGATGGATCGCCCGTCCACGTTATGGATCACCTGATCCACGATTCGGCGCACGATCTCGGCGGGGATCAGCGGCAGGGTGAACTTCGCGATCCCCGACAGGATCATCAGGGAGATCATCCACTTGTACGGAACGGCGTACTCGAGGTACCGCCACAGGGCATGTCGCGCGGAAGATGCAGCCACGGTGAAACTCACTCCTCAGGCGTGCATTCTACCCGCCCCCGCGCCCGTCCGCGACCCTCAACCGCCGCCAGGCGCCAAGCCCCTGCCGGGCAGGGCGGCGAGCGCCGACACTTTCGCCCTGCAGGGCCGTGCCTTCGGGGGCCGTATCTCCGATGGGAAAGGGATCGAAGACTGCGGACCCGGCTGCCGTTTGCGGCCGGGGGTCCTTGCGTTCGGGTCCGTCCCGTCAGTTCCGCAGCGACTGCACGGGGGCCGGGATGCGCCCCCCGAAGTGGACGAACTGGTCGCTGGACCCGGGGTTGCGGACCTCCATCACGGCGGCCGTCCCGAACAGCCCGCCGAACTCGATGGTGTCCCCGGGCTTGGCGTTGGGGATGGGGAGGATCCGCACCCCGGTGGTCTTGTGGTTCATGACCCCGATGGCCATCTCATCGGCGATGATGGCGGCGATGGTCTCGGTCGGCGTGTCGCCGGGAATGGCCACCATGTCGAGCCCGACGGAGCAGACGGAGGTCATGGCCTCGAGCTTTTCGAGGACCAGTTCCCCGCGCACGGCGGCGTCGGAGAGGGCCCGGTCCTCGCTGACGGGGATGAACGCCCCGCTGAGCCCGCCGATGGAACTGGAGGCGAAGGCCCCGCCCTTCTTGACGGCGTCGGTGAGCATGGCGATGGCGGCCGTCGAGCCCGGGGCCCCGATCTTCGCGATCCCCAGCGTCTGGAGGATCTCCCCCACGCTGTCGCCGATCTGCGGAGTCGGGGCGAGGGAAAGGTCCACGATTCCGAAGGCCACGCCGAGTTCGGCGGCGACCTCGCGGCCGATGAGTTCGCCCACGCGGGTCACGCGGAAGCTGGTGATCTTGATCTCCTCGGCGAGGTCGCCCAGCGTGAGCTTTCCGCCCAGCTCGATGCGCCGCCGCAGGGCGCTGCCGACAACGCCCGGCCCGCTCACGCCGATGTTGACGGCCGCCTCGGGCTCGCCCTCGCCCGAGTACGCCCCGGCCATGAAGGGGTTGTCCTCCGGGATGTTGGCGAAGACGACGAGCTTCGCGCAGCCGAACCCGTGGCGGTCGGCGGTGGCGGCGGCGATGTCGCGGATGACGTGGCCCATGCGGTGGACGGCGTCCATGTTGATCCCGGCGCGGGTGGTGGCGACGTTGACGGAGGCGCAGACCCGCTGGGTCTTGGCGAGCACCTCGGGCAGCGAGTCGATGACGGTGGCGTCGGCGCGGGTGATGCCCTTTTGCACCAGGGCGGTGAACCCGCCCACGAGGTCGATCCCGCACTCGGCGGCGGCGGCGTCGAGCGTGCGGGCGAGTTCCAGGGCGGCGTTCTTCCCGTGCCCCGCCAGCAGGTGCGACGCGGGGCTGATGGCGAGGCGCTTGTTCGTCACCGGGATGCCGTACTTGCCCCCGACGCGATTGCACACCTCCACCAGCCGCCCGGCCGAGTGGACGATCTTGTCGTGGAGCTTGCGGCACATCGTGTCCATCCCCGGGGCGGCACAGTCGTCGATGTTCAGCGCCAGGGTCACGGTCCGCACGTCGAGGTGCTCGGCGTGCAACATCTGAATCGTCGAGAGGACTTCGTCGGTTCTCAGCATTGCTTGGTTTGCCTTTATTCAGCAGGGTCGAACACAGATGAACGCAGACAGGCAGAGGCGCCAGGGCAGAGCAGCGGAGGCCAGGTGCGGGCTGTTCCGGTCCGCTCTTCCCGAGTGCCTGATCCCTCGGCCCTGGCGCCTTTCTTCATCTGCGTTCATCTGCGTTCATCCCTGCTCATTCTCCGGAACCCGCGCGGGGCCCGTGCAGCGGGCCGATGCGCAACTGGTTGGTGGCCACGAAGATGTTCTCATGCTGCAGGCGGACGGTGAAGCCCAGTTCGCGGCCGAGTTCAGCGAGGTCGGCCTGCAGGAGGGAGATGTCCCACTGCCGCGGGATCTCCACCTGCGAGACGAGCACGAAGTCCTCCCCGCTCCGCCCGCCGTACATGTCGATGATGTTGATGTCCTTGCCCGCGAGGTATTGGGAGAAGCGGAGGATGATGCCCGGGCGATCCGTCCCGAAGGCGGTGACGACGAACTTTTCCGCGGCCCCCTCGCCCGCGCATTCCGTCGGCTGCAGTCTGCGGGCCATGACCTGCAGGCCTCTTGTGGTCCCCCCGCCCTGGATCTTGCCCGACAGGTCCTCGGGCTCGACGGGGCGCGGCAGGGAGACCACCATGATCAGGGTGAAGTACCCGCTGAGCACGGTCTGCGAGCAGGCGTCAATGTTCCCGCCCAGCTCGTTCACCGCCCGCCCTACGGCGGCGATGATGCCCGGGTGGTCGTCCGAGAGCACGTTCAGCACGTAGGCGTGTTCGAAGCGCGTCTGCATGATCGGCATTCCTTTGTCGTCAGAGCGGGACATCATACACGAAAGCGAAGGCGGGAGAACGGTTTTCGGCCGGGGGCCGCGCCGACCGGGAAAACGCCACGGACGGGTGCCCCCGCGGGGCCGCACACGCTATCATGCCCCGGTATGACCCCAGAGATGGAAATCGTGTTCCTCGGGACCGGGACGTCGCACGGGATCCCCATGATCGGCTGCGACTGCGCGGTCTGCCGCTCCGACGACCCCCGCGACCGGCGCCTGCGGACGAGCGCGGCCCTCCATCTGCCAGACGGCCCGCCCGCCGACGGACGAACGCTCCTGATCGACGTGTCGCCCGAGATCCGCCTGGCCGCCGTCGCCACCGGCCTCCGCCGCGTCGACGCGGTCCTCTTCACCCACTCCCACGCCGATCACATCCTCGGGGTGGACGACCTGCGGCGGTTCAACCTGCTGCAGGACGCGAGCATCCCCTGCTACGCCAACGCCCGCACGCTGGAGGTCATCGAGCGCTGTTTCGGATACGCCGTCGTTCCCTGGCGGAAGGCGGGATTGGAGCGCCCGAGCCTCTCGCTGCACCGCATCGACGGGCCCTTCGAGGTCTGCGGCGTACCCGTCACGCCCGTGCCCCTGCTGCACGGGCAACTGCCGATCCTGGGCTTCCGCATCGGGCGTTTCGCATACTGCACGGACTGCAGCGAGATCCCCGAGTCCTCGATGTCGCTGCTGGAGGACCTGGACGTGCTGGTCCTTGACGCTCTGCGCTACACCCCCCACCCCACGCACTTCACGATCCCCCAGGGCATCGAGGTCGCCCGCCGCCTCCGGCCCGGCCGTACGCTCTTCACCCACCTCACCCACGAGGTCTCCCACGCCGCCGCCTCGCGCGAGCTGCCCGAGGGCATCGAACTCGCCTACGACGGACTCCGTGTGCGGGCACGGCTTTGAGTCCGCCGGGCCTTGAGCGGGGATGCAGGGGATTCAGGGGATGGGGGAGGGCTTTCAGATGCGGGACTTCGGAATCCTCGTCCTGAGCTTGTCGAAGGGCGGATCTGCGTGGGCGGCGGATTCAGAGCCCCGTGCACAAGTCGCCTTCGTGCAACCGTCAGGAGAAGTGGCGGGCGAGGAAGGCTTCAGGGGTCTGTATCCGCAGGGAGTCCGTTGGAAAGCCATGTACGTCCCGTGTAACCAGAACGTCCGCACCTGCCCGCAGCGCACTGAAGTACTGGATCGCGTCCTCGAAGTCCCTGAGCTTCGCGTCAATTGCCTGCTGCAGGGTTGCCCTGTCCAGATCCGCGACCTGGAAGAGGTCGCGGAGGATGGTGAGGGCCTGGTAGGCGGCATCCCATCCGCTCCACTTCCGCAGGATGTAGAAGACATTGGGGAAGCTGGCGGCAGCGACAAACCCCTGCACTTCACGCGTCTCCACCAGTGCCCACACACGCGCAGACGACCCGTAGAACGGGTCGCGGCGTGAGAACACGTCCAGCAGGACGTTCGTGTCGAGAAAGACCTTCATTCTTCCAGCCCGTACTTCTCGGCGAGAGCCTCAGCCAAGGCTTCCCGGTAATCCTTATCCGGGGGAAGCTTCAGCAGACCCGTAGCCTGACGGGTCAGCGGCCCGAGTTCGATGTCCCTCCCCTCCCCGCCCTTCGCCGCCGTGCGGACGTAGCGGGCGAACAGGTCCGAGACGCTCTCGCCCCTCTCCTGGGCAAGGCGCTCGGCCTCGCGGGCGACTTCCTCATCGACGGTTAGTGTCAGCCTGGTCATGGCGATACCTCAACGCTTCCCTGCCTATTATGATATCTCTGTCGCCCCGTCGCCGACAAGGCGCGAAAACCCGCGACAAGCCCCCCCGCCCTTCGGTAGAATGCCTCGCGTGGTTACTGTACGCACAGCACGAGTTCCGGACGCGCAGGCCATCTGCGACATCATCAACCATCACGCCGAGCGCGGGCGCATGCTCCACCGCTCGCTCGAGAGCGTCTACGAGGCCCTGCGCGAGTTCCGCGTCGCCGTCGACGACGACGGACGCATCGTCGGCTGTGTGGCCGTCGACCTCTTCTGGAGCGGACTGGCGGAGGTCAAATCCCTCGCCGTCCACCCCGATCACCAGGGCCGCGGGGTGGGGTCGCAGCTCGTCCAGTCCGCCCTCGCCGACGCGCGGGCCCTGGGCGTCCGCCGCCTGTTCGCCCTCACCTACGAGCGGCCGTTCTTCGAGAAACACGGGTTCCGCGTCGTCGAACGCCTCCACCTGCCCGAGAAGGTCTGGCGCGAATGCCTCGCCTGCCCCAAGGCCGACGCCTGTGACGAGATCGCCGTGGTCCTGACGCTGGACGAGGGATGAGCACCGAAGCCCCTATCGCCCGCCTCCGCGACGTACACAAAGCCTTTGGGCCCCTCCAGGTCCTGCAGGGCATTGACCTCGACGTGCGCCCAGGGAAGAACCTCGTCATCCTGGGACCCAGCGGGTCGGGCAAGAGCGTCCTGCTCAAGCACCTCATCGGCCTGCTCCGCCCCGACCGCGGACGGGTGTTCTTCCACGACGAGGAGATCTCGGCGATGCGGGAGAAGGACCTCACTCGCGTCCGCCGGCAGATGGGCTTCCTCTTCCAGAACGGGGCCCTCTTTGACTCCATGACCGTCGAGGAGAACCTCTGCTTTCCCATGGCGCAGCACGGGGAGGGCACGGCCGCCGAGCGCAAGGAGCGGGCCCGGGAGGTCCTGGTCATGGTCGGGCTGGACGGCCTGCAGACCCGCCTGCCCGAGGAGCTTTCCGGCGGGCAGCGGAAGCGCGTGGCCCTCGCCCGCGCTATCGTTCTGAAACCGGAACTGATCCTGTACGACGAACCGACGACGGGGCTGGACCCCGTGCGGTCGGACCTGATCAACGAGCTGATCCTCCGCCTGCGCGAGCGGCTGGGGGCGGCGGCGGTGGTGGTGACGCACGACCTGGCGTCGGCGAGGAAGGTCGCCGACCGCATCCTCATGCTCCACCAGGGCCGCTTCATCGCCGACACCACGCCCGACCGCATGCACGAGGTCGACAACGAGGTCTTCGTCCGCTTCGTCGAGGGGCGGGCGTCGCGAGAGGAACTCGCCGAGATCGAGACCGGCCACCTCCGCACACCCGAGGAGGCATGATACCGTGAAGGATCGCACGCGAAACCTGGCCGTCGGACTGACCGTGCTGGTGGCCTTGGGGCTGCTGGGCGCCATGATCGTCATGTTCACCGTCGCCCCCACCCTGCTGGGCGGCGGATACCCCCTCATCCTCCGCGCCGAGGAGAGCCACGGGCTGGAGGCCGGCGTGGACGTGGACATGGCGGGCCTGCGGATCGGGCAGGTCACGGGCGTGGAGTTCCAGGACCCCACCGACCCCACGCAGGGCGTGCGGATCACCGCCCGCATCGACGAGGAGATCCGCCTGCCCGCCAACGCCATCGCCCTCGTCTCCACCCAGGGCCTCTCGGGGCGCCCGCGGATCCGGATCGTCCCCGAGGGCACACCCCTCCGCGACCCCCGGACGGGCGAGCCCGTCCCCTTCTTCCCGATGGACGCCTCCGCGCCCATGCCCGTGCGCGCGTCGGCGGGAGGGGGGCTGCTGCCGCCCGATCTGGCAGAGGACCTGCGGGAATCGCTGGGGGCGTTCCAGGGCATCCGCGAGGACCTGCGGGAGAGCTTCCGCGCCTTTGAGGAAATTGGCGCCCTCGCCCGGTCCCTCAACCAGGCCATCGCCCCCACGCGCGACCCCAACGCCCCCCCCACGCTCCCCCAGCCCGCCGGGCTCGCCGACGTCCTCACCGAACTCCACACGACCCTCGAGGGCCTCTCCGCCATCGTGGGCGACCCGAACACCCAACAGAGCCTCCGCGTCTCCCTGGCCAACATCGCCCAGATCTCCGCCCAGGCCTCCCGCGCCATCGCCGCCCTCGAGGCCTTCGCCACCGAAGCCCGCCAGGCCGCCGCCGTCACCGGCGAGACCGTTCGGGATGTCCGCACCACGGTGGCGGCCTTCGGGGAGCGATTCGACGCCCTCACGGACGAGCTGATCGAGAGCACCGACAGCCTCTCCCGCCTCCTCGCCACCGCCAACCGCACCCTCGCCAAGCTCGATGCGGGCGAGGGCACGCTGCCCAAGCTCCTCAACGACCCCCAACTCTACAACGAGTTGGTGGGGAGCATGAACCAGCTCTCCAAGCTGCTCAATGAAGCCCGCGACCTCGTGGACCAGTTCAAGGAACGCGGCGTGAAGCTCGACGTGCTGCGATGAGTTTCGGGCAGTGGACCTACCGCTGGCGATGGGGCGTGGTGGCGGCGTGGGTCGCCCTGGCGGGGGCGCTGTGGGCCTTCGTCCCGCCCTGGGACCCCGTGCGGGACGAGCACCCCACCTTCCTGCCCCCCGACGCCCCCTACGTCCGCGCGGTCGAGGCCCTCAACGCGTCGTTCCCCGACAACAGCGGGCTCTCGCAGGCCGTCGTGGTCTTCGAGCGGCCCGACGGGCCCCTCACGCCCCACGATCTCGCCACCCTCGAACGCCTCGCCGATCGCATCCCCCGCGAGCGGACCGACCAGGTGACGCCCCCGGAACTGCAGAACCTGCACATCCGCTCCCCCCGCTCCGTGCCCCTGCCGTCCAACCCCCTGCTCAGCCCCGTCGGGCCGCGCGGGCAGGCGGGACTCATCGTCGTCAACATCCCCTCGCACTTCGTGTCCATGCGCTCGGCGAGGGTGGTGCGGCACATCCGCACTCTGCTGGGGCAGACCGACCTGCCCGCGGGCGTGCGGGTGGAGGTCACCGGGGCGGCGGCGTTCGGCAACGATTACGCCGAGGCCGGCGTCCGCTCCAACCGCCGCGCCTTCCTCGTCACCCTCCTCGCCGTCGTCGCCATCCTCCTCCTCGTCTACCGCGCCCCCCTCGCCGCCCTCGTCCCCCTGGGGGCCATCACCCTCGCCGCCGCCGTCGCCATCAAGCTCGTCGACGCCGAGCAGTTCTGGGGCGTCAACGTCGGCACGGCCGAGCGGATCTTCGTCATCGTCCTGCTCTACGGGGCGGGCGTGGATTACTCGCTGATCCTCATCTCCCGCTACCGCGAGTTCCGCACCGCCGGGCTCGACCACGCCCCCGCCGTCCACACCGCCCTCGACCACGTCCGCCGCGCCGTCTTCGCGTCGGCCGCCACCGACATCGCCGGGCTGTTCATGTTCTCCTTCGCGGAGTTCCGCGTCTTCCGCACCGCCGGGCCGGCCGTCGCGATCGGATTGGCGACGGCGCTGGCGGCAGCGGTGACGCTCGTGCCCGCCCTGATGAGCCTCTTCGGGCAGCGGATGTTCTGGCCCTGGCGGGCGGAGGGGACGCGGGACGCCACACCCGCCGACGCCGCGCAAACCGCGGACGGTTCCGCAGCGCACCGCGGAGGTCGCGGAGACCGCAGAACGGAGGAGGAATCGGGCAAGCAGGCCACGGCGTCTCTGCGATCTCCGCGGTCTCCGCGGTACAATGTGATTCTCAAGCCGTCTTCCCGCGCCCGCACGCCCCTCTGGCAGCGCCTGGGCGAGCTGGTCACGCGGCGGCCCGTCACCGTCATCGCCGTCACGCTCCTGCTCTTCGCCCTGCCCGTGCTGCAGGGCACACGCATCACCCGCGCCTACGACACCCTCGCCGATCTCAGCGAGGACTACGGCGCGGTGCGGGGGGCCAACCTCGTCCGCCGCCACTGGCCCATCGGCCAGATCGGACCCGCCACCGTGCTCGTCCGCTCCGACGCCCCCCGTACCCTCGACGCCTGGGCCGCCCTCGCCCGTCGCATCACCGACGCGCTCGTCGCCGCCGACGGGGTCGCCGAAGTCCGCTCCCTCGCCGCGCCCCTCGGCACGGACACGCCGGTCCGGCCCAACGTCCTCCGCCACCTGTCCCACCTGCTGCCCCTGCCCGACCTCGACACCGCCATCCGCCGCCACGCCGCCGCCGAGTACGTCTCCCCCGACCGCACGGCCATGCGGGTGGTGGCCACCTTCCACGCCCCGCCCCTGACGCTGCAGGCCATGGGCATCCTCGATCGGGTCGAGCGGCGGACGCAGGAGGTGCTGGCCGCCGCCCCCCCGCCTCCGGCCAACGGCGGGACCGCGGGCGCGGCGACGGGCGAGGGGCCCGCCCTCGACGCCTCCTTCTCCGGGGCCACCGCCCAGATGGCCAACGTCCGCGCCGTCACCCTCCGCGACTTCCGCCGCGTCACCCTCCTGGCGCTGGCGGTGGTGTTCGTGCTGATCCTCCTCACTCTCCGCGAGCCCGTGCTGACGGGGATCATGATCGGCGGGACGCTGCTGAGCTTCTTCGCATCGCTGGGCATCAGCTCGTGGGTGTTCGTGGACCTCCTGGGCAGCGACGGGCTGGACTGGAAGGTCGAGGTCTTCCTCCTCATCGTCATGCTCGCCGTCGGAGTGGACTACAGCATCCTGCTCACGGCGCGGATCCAGGAGGAGCTGCGCACGCTCCCCCCCGGCCCCGCCATCCGCCGCGCCGTCCTGCACACCGGGCCCGTCATCTCCTCCTGCGGGATCATCATGGCCGCCACGCTCGGGTCGCTCATGTCGGGCGAGTTGCGGCTGATGCAGCAGCTCGGGTTCGCCCTGGCGCTGGGCATGCTGCTGGATACCTTCCTCTCCCGCCCCCTCCTCCTCCCCGCCTTCGCCACGCTGCTGAAGGCGAGGCGAACCGCCGCCGTCCCATCCTCTCCCTCCTCCCACGCAAGTCCTGCCCGGATGAGCAGGGGCGAGCGGGAATGAACGCGGACAATGGGCAGCGGGAGTGAAGGGGATCAGACAGGATTGAGGTCGTTGCCTCTCTGTCCGCTTGCGGCTCCGCTCCCGTTGGGCCTCTTCTACCGACTCGTCGCCCCAAAGGGCAGAAGCCGTACACGAATCCGGCCTTGGCGAATGATAACGCAACACCCCTTGCCCAAAAGGTTCTCAAGCTGCGGGAGATTCGCCAGGAGAGTGGAAACCTGGCTCATGGGCCGATGATCGAACGGGTGACGGAACAGAATGATCGATGGTTTGGATGCGGCGCGGTTTGCCAGCAAGGCTCCGAAATCGGTATCCGTTGAGATAATGACGCGGTCTTCTGCCTGAGCAAGATCAAACAGAACCTCGTCGGTTGCCGCCTGGAGCCCACGATCACGGACGTGAACCGCATCGTGCCCCTTGTGCGGCACAAGCCAACCGCAACCAGGAGCGACATCGCATTGTCGACGAGGAACCTCATGCGCTCGTCGCGAGCGGCAGTTCGCGCTCGCGGACCGCTTCGGCCGCGAATTGCAGAGCCTCGCGTAGGTCGGGAAGCTCTAAGTCAGGGTAAGCCTCCAGAATCTCGCCCTCGGACATTCCTTCCGCCAGCATGGAAACCACCGTCGCGACAGGAATGCGAAGATGGCGGATGCACGGTAAGCCGCCCATCTGCTGTGGGTCCACTGTAATTCGCTCAAAAGGCATCTGCGGTCTCCTCTGGTCACTACCCTTCAGTGTACCCGCTATCCCGATCCTCAACAATGCCCGCGCCCCGCTCCCCTGCAGCCGCTCCCGCAGGAACCGCACGATCTCGCTTCGCATCGCCGCCGCCTCCACGGGTCCAACGGGTCCAACGGGGTAGCGGAGGAGCTTCCAGTTCCGCGGGGCGATGCGTGCGGACGGGCGGCGCTCAGGTCACCGCTGCCTGGGGTCTCCGCGCTCCTCGGGGATCGGGCGGTCGAACTTGCGGACGATGAAGAAGACGACGAACGCCAGGAGGGCGAACAGGGCGATGAAGATCCACGGGCTCCAGCCGGTCAGGCTGGGGAGGGTCACCTTGCCCCAGTCGCCCAGGGGCAGGACGTTGTCCTTGGCCCAGGGGTGGGCTTCGGCGTAGAGGGCGGCCCCGGCGAGCATCCCGAGGATCCCCGCAATGACGTGGCGCGAGCGGTCGCCCAGGGCCCCGATCGCGGTCCCCGGGCAGTAGCCCAGGATCGCCATCCCGATCCCGAAGATCGCCCCGCCCGCCGCCTGCGCCAGCAGTTGCGTCGCCTTCAGGTGGTCTTCGACGCCCCAGTCTTGGGCGAACAGGAACCACACCCCAACCGCCCCGACGATGACGGCGGTGACCATCACCCGCAGGACCGTGAAGTCGCGCAGGAGGAACTGGCCCACGATGACGCGGTACTTGGTAACCCCGCCCTTCTGCAACAGGAACCCGAAGACCAGCCCCGTCAGCAGCCCGTAGGCCATGTGCAGCGGATCGGGCAGGGTGTAGATGGCTTGTGCGAGCATCATACCTCACGCCCCTTTCGGCCGTAGACGACGAAGGCGGTCAGCACCCCGAACACGAACAGACATACGAAGAACACCAGGGATCCGACAGCGAGTTGCAGGCTCCCGCTGATGCCGTGCCCGCTCGTGCACCCCCCCGCGAGGCGCGAGGAGAACAGCACCAGTACCCCGCCCACGAAGGCGCCGACGTACCGGACGGCCCGGCGGGGCCCGAACCGCTGCCGCCACACGGGCGGGACGTACTCGGGGGCGATCGGTCCGCTGAGCCGCGACGCCAGCAGCGCCCCGAGAAACAGGCCCACCAGCATCCACACCTGCCAGTCGAAGGCGGGCTGCTCGATGAGGTACTTGCGGTAATAGGGGTTGGCGTCGAGGTGCCCGGGGGCGAAGACGCCCACGATCCACCCCGCGACGCGGACGAAACTCGTGCTCGCTCCCAGCGCCTCGTCCATGAACCCGAACGTGATCCAGCTCAGGATCCCGATCCCCGCCCCGACGACGTACGGGGACCATCGCGGTCTGCGCAACCATCCGGCCATGCGGTCCTTCTCCTTTCGCTCTGCAAGCAACGGACGCCGCCCGCACCACGGGCGCGGCATGCCCGCTTGGGGGATTCTAGTGCCCCTCAAGTGCTGCATGCTTGGGTGCATGGTGCGATGAGCGGCGGAGGGTCTCCGCGCGAAGCGCGGAGCGATCGAAAGGACAGGGCGACGGTCGCTTGTGCTCGAAGGCTTCCGGACCTTCGACAGGGTCTTGCCCCCAACGCCCCCGAACTGCATCCGGGGGGTGCCCTGGTGGAGAGGAATCGTCCCCGCTGGTGTTCCTACGTACCCCCTCGCGACGCAGTCGGGGGGGCGCTGGGAACTGCCGTCGGAGATGCTCGCACCGTCCCCCCTGTCACACAGGCTACTCCGGGCAGTCGATCATCTCGATCCGCTGGGCGTGGCGGCCGCCCTCGAAGGGTGTTGCGAGCCACAGGTCCACGATCTCCAACGCCGCGTCGAGGGAGATCATCCGCTCGCCGAGGGACAGGACGTTGGCGTCGTTGTGGGCGCGGGCGTAGCGGGCGGAGCGGAGGTCCCAGCACAGCGAGCAGCGAATGTGCGGGACGCGGTTGGCGACCATGGCCTCCCCGTTGCCCGACCCCCCGAGCACGATCCCCCGCTCGAACTCGCCCTGCGCGACGGCGAGGGCGACGGGGCGGATGAACGTCGGGTAGTCGCACCGCTCGGGCGAGAAGCACCCGAAGTCCTTCACCTCGTGCCCGGCGGCGGCGAGGTGTTTGCGGATCTGCTCCTTATAGACGAAGCCCGCGTGATCCGAACCAATCCCAATCTTCATGGCGTTTCCTGTCACACTTCCACGATCGCGCTCAGCACCTGACCGATCGGAGGATCGGTCGGTGTTCCTTCGGCCTCCAGGAACAGGGCGATGGCGCCGCCGGCGACGCGGGCAACGGCCTCGCGCCCGCTGGCTCGCCCGGCCCCGCACCAGTCGCCGTGCTCGCCGTAACGATAGAAGAAGGGCAACCCCGCGTGGCCTGGAAGATCCTTCCAAACGTGTTGCCCAACATACCCCAGCCCTACCTACCTGGGGCGGCACATCGCGCCGCCCATCTGAACCGTCTGCCGCCAGGGCCACGCCTGGATCGGTCTTACGACGAAATAGTCATCGTACCTGCAGATCCGCCCCCAGCGACTCCATCTGCGGGATGAAGTCCGGGAAGCTCTTGCGGACGCAGTCGACGTCGGTGATCTCGGTATCGCCCTCGGCCGTCAGGGCCGCCACCGTCATCGTCATCACCATCCGGTGGTCCTTGTGGGAGTCCACGCGGGTCCCGTGGAGGCGGGACTTGCGAATCACCAGCCCGTCGGGGCGCTCCTCGACGTCCGCCCCCATCGCCCGCAGGGCCTTGTACATCTCCGTGATCCGGTCGCACTCCTTGTAGCGGCAGACCTCGGCGTTGGTGAGCACGGTCTCGCCCTCGGCGAGCGCACCGATCACCGCCAGCAGCATGAACTGGTCGATGAAATCGTTGCAGTCGATCACCCGCCCCGTCAGCGTGGACGAGCGTGCGATGATCTCCCCGTCCCCGATCTCGATGTCCGCCCCCATGCTCCGCAGCACGTCGACGACGGCCTTGTCGCCCTGGGGGTCGTTCATGTCCATCCCGGGGATGCGGACCTCGCTGTCGCGGGTGAGGACGGCGGCGGCGATCGGGTACAGCGCCGCCGACCAGTCGAGGGGGATCTTCGCGTCGAACGCGCCCCAGCGGGATCGCCCGCGGATGCGGTAGCGCTCGAAGTTCTCGTTGCTGTACTCCACCCCGCAGCGGTCCAGCCAGTGGAGCGTGACGCCCACCCAGGGCTTCTCTCCGGGGCGGGTGACGGTGAGTTCGGTGGGGGCGTCGGCGAGGGCGGAGGCAATGATCAGCCCGCTGACGGGCTGGGAGTCCATCCCGTCGATGGACGCCTGCCCGCCCCGCAACCGCCCGCGGACGACGACCGGGGCGTGCCCGTCGCCCTTGGTGGAGACCCCCCACGCCCCGAGGGCGTTCAGCGCGTCGAGAAGCGGCCCGCACAGGCGGATGAACCGCAGCGAGTGGTCGCCCGTGAGGACGGTGTAGCCCTCCCCGCAGGCGGCGAGGGCGGTGAAGAACCGCAGAATGATCCCGCTGTTGCCGCAGTGGACCACGTCGTCGGGCGTCTGCAGCGTCCCGCCCGTGCCGGTGATCTCCCAGACATCGCCCGCCCGCGGGCTGACCGCCGCCCCGAACATCTCCAGGGCCTCCGTTCCCAGCATCCAGTCGTTGGACACCGCCGGAGCGACGATGCGGCTCGTTCCGTCGGCCAGGGCGGCCATGATCAGCGCGCGGAACGAGTGCGACTTGTTCGGCGGGATGTGCATGCTCCCGCGAAGGTCCGGCGAAGTACCGACGATCAGATTCATTCGTGTCTCCTGGGGGAACGATACATCCTAAGGGCGAATACGCCGTTCTGTCAACGCGGGCGAACCCCCGCGAGCAGACCGGGCGGCGTCGCGGGCGCCACGGCTGCGCTGTTCCCAGCCGTGCTCGCACGGGCGCACGGCGGAACACGGGTTCTGCAAACCCGCGGCACCCGGCGACTCGGACGCTGGGACGGCCCTGCCGCGGGAGGGTGGGAGAACTGCGGATGGGGATGGTTGCGCGCCCGGGCACAGGGCGAATCCCGGGAGTGCAAGGGCGGGTAAGGCGGACGCCCAAAGGGTCCGCTCTTCTCAACGCGTTTCGGTCGCCGAGGCGCGTGGGAACTGGGCGTGGACAGTGAAACCCATCCTGAAGGCCCCGCAGGCCACTCCCGACAGCGGCGTGCCCTTGGGCGTCCGTTCCGCACACCTCTCCACGCACGAACTCGCCCCGCGAGTCCGCAATCTCTCCCCTCCTCCTGCCGCCCTACGGCGCCTGGCGCGCCGGGAGACGGAGCGTGATTCGCGTCCCACTGCCGATGCGGGACGCGATCCCCATGCTCCCGCCCACCAGCGTCAGCCGCTCGCGGATCCCGAACAGCCCCACGCCGCGCCCCCGGCTGGGGTCGTCCAGCGACGTCGGGTCGAAGCCCGTCCCATCATCGCTCACCACGACCTCCACCGCGCCCGCCTCCGTCCCCCGCATCTCCACGCGGGCCGCATCCACCCCCGCGTGCTTGTGGATGTTGAACAGCAGCTCGCGCACGGCCGAGTACAGCAGCGCGCGGTCGTGCGCGTCGGGGGGCTCGGCGTCGGCGTCGACGCGGACCTCGACCTCCAGCTTGTGCTTGTCGCGGTAGGTCCTCGCCAGCCACCACATCGCCGCCCCCAGCCCCTGCTCCTGCAGGATCGGAGGGCAGAGCTGATGACTGGTGGAGCGGGACTCGGTGACGGCCTGGTTGAGCAGATCCACGACCTTGCGGGCGAGCGAATGCTCCGGGGTATCGTGGACGCGATGGCAGAGGATGTCCGCATGCAGCCGCGCCCCCGCCAGCAACTGCTGCAGGTCATCATGCAGCCACTGGGCGAGGCGTTGGCGTTCGGCCTGTTCGGTGCGGGAGAGTTGATCGGCCATGCGGCGGAGTTGATCGGAGCGGTCCTCGGCGAGGCGGGTCCGCTCGCGGACCTTATCCTCCAGGCAGGCGTTGAGATAGGCCAGCTCACGCTGCTGCGCCTTGAGTTCGGAGATGTCCGTCAGCGTGCTGCGGGCCTCGACGAACGTCCGGTCGGGCCCCGCCACCCGCACTGTCCGCATCAGCACCCACCGCTCCTGCTCCTGCCCCTCATCCAGCAGCAGTTGCACCTCGTGCTCGCCCGAACCGACGACAACCTCCTGCAGGTGCAGCAGCATCGCCGCCAGCCTCGCCGGGGCCACCCGCCCCGCCAACCGCTGGTTGCGCAGCGCTTCGGGCTCCCCGCCCAGCAGCCGCCCCGCCTCGCGATTCGCCAACAGGATCCGCCCCTCCGCGTCCAGCGTCAGGTATCCCACCGGCGCCTCGTCGTAGAGGTCCATCGCGTGCCGCCGCGATGCCTCCAACTCGTCCCGCACCCGCCGCAACTCCTGGTTCTGCATCTCCAGCTCGAATTGCTGAACCTCAAGCTCGTGCAGCAGGCGGTCGATCTCCTTGGGCGATAGCTTGCCCAGGGATTCCCCATCGCGGGATGACGCCAACCGCTCCGCCTGCTTGCGCAGCTCCGGCGGCCATGGCGACAGACCCCGATCCTTCTCGCTGAATGGTCCCACAAATCCCATGATCGTTTCTCAGTTGCCCGAACTCCCTCGGGCTCCTGCCACTCGTCGGCCCGGCCCCGGGCCTTGGCTCTCTGCGGCCGGTCAAACGTACTGCTGTGCGACAGGGGTCCTGCCGACCCGATCTATGAGCGATCTCCCTTCACCGCATCGGCCGCACAGCTTGCCATGTCACGGCGCGCACCCGTGGCACATGGCACTCGGCATCCACATCCGTAGCGAAGGTTGACAAAATCGACACTGCCACAACCGAGATTCGAACCGCCACTCCCCAAAGAGATTCCGGTCCGAGGATCCGACGGCGCCGGCCACCGCACCGCGATGCCGCCGCCACATTCCCAATACCCAGACAGATTTGATTACGCATAGCGGGTCTCGGCCGTGCACTAGCTCCTTCCCCACGACCTGAACCGCTGTACTGCATTGTGGGAGATTATAAGGACCCCAAATCTTTCGGACAAGAATAAAGCGGCGGCGCGTAAAAAGCCCAGCGAGTTCCCGTCGACGTCAGGGATTCGCCGAACCCGTGGCCTGGGTGTCCCCGGAACCCAAGACCGCCACATCGTCGCCTCGATCCGCCGGGTCTTGCCTCAAAGGCTGTTTCACAACCGGCAAAGCTTGGGGGCCGCAGTTTGCGGAGCGCAGCAGAGCCGCCACGTTCGATCGACAGTAACCGTTCACGTCTTCACAGACAGCGGCGAAGGCGTGATGAGAAACAACAGCCCCGAAGAAAGGGATTACGCAGATTGTGAGATGGCACAGATTGAGGAGAAGAACACCTCCCTGTTCTCCCATCTGTGCCATCCAGAAATCTGTGTAATCCCCTTCTCTCCGGCTGTTTCTTCAGATTTCCGTCGCCGCATGCACAGGCGTGAACGGTTACGATCGACACTGCCTGCGAATGATCTGGGATGCGTACTGGCGCCCTTGCAGGGGCCTCTCGCTCCCATGGGCGCAAAGAACGCCCCCGTCCCAGCGGATCGGGATCCGTCGGGGCGGGGGCGGGTGGGGATGGAGTTTTTCCGCTACGGCCGAGACGCCTACTCCTCGGCCGTCTCGGCCTCGGCGGCCTCGGACCCCGGGGCGCCGGAGGCCCGGGCGGCGTCGGCGCCCAGGCGGGCGACGACGGCCTGGCGGACCTCGGCGGCGAGGTCAGGGTTGTCCTTGAGGAACGTCTTGGCGTTCTCGCGGCCCTGACCGACGCGGACGTCGCCGTAGCTGAACCACGCGCCCTGCTTGGCGACCACGTCATGGGCGACGGCCAGGTCGATCAGGTCGCCCTCGGTGCTGATGCCGTGATCGAACATGATGTCGAACTCGGCGGTCTTGAAGGGCGGGGCGACCTTGTTCTTGACGACGCGGGCCCGCACGCGGTTGCCCACAGGGTTATCGCCTTCCTTGAGCGTGCTGATCCGCCGCACGTCGATGCGGACGGAGCTGTAGAACTTCAGGGCGTTCCCGCCCGGGGTGGTCTCGGGGTTCCCGAACATCACGCCGATCTTCATGCGGATCTGGTTGATGAAGATGACGCTGGTGCGGGACTTGCTGATGGCCCCGACGAGCTTGCGCATCGCCTGCGACATCAGGCGGGCCTGCAGGCCCACGTGCGTGTCGCCCATCTCGCCCTCGATCTCGGCGCGGGGGATGAGGGCGGCGACGGAGTCGACGACCACGATGTCCACCGCGTTGGAGCGGACGAGCAGCTCGCAGATCTCCAGCGCCTGCTCGCCCGTGTCGGGCTGGGAGACCAGCAGTTCCTCGAGGTTCACGCCCAGCTTGCGGGCCCAGGTGGGGTCCATCGCGTGCTCGGCGTCGATGAAGGCCGCGACCCCGCCGGTCTTCTGGGCGCTGGCGATCACGTGCAGCGCCAGCGTCGTCTTGCCCGAGCCTTCAGGCCCGAACAGCTCGCAGATCCGCCCGCGCGGAATGCCCTGCCCGCCCAACGCCATGTCCAGGCTCAACGCCCCGGTCGAGATGCCCGGGACGGCGATGACCTTGTCCTCGGACATCTTCATGATCGCCCCCACGCCGTACGCCTTCTCGATCTGCTTCATCGCGGCGTCCACGGCCAGGTCGCGCTTCTTGTCGCTGACATCGGTGCCCCGCGGCTCCACGGGACCCTTGCTTCCTTCGGACTTCTTCACCGTCCGTGCCATAGGATGATTCCTTCTCGAAAGTGCTCTTGCGGCGGCCGACTGCACCGGCCGCCCCGGATGCGAATCCCAGTACTTCCCACAACTGACAGAGCCCAGTGTACGGTATTTGTTCGGGGTGCACAAGAGGGAAAACGGCAGAATTCCGCCCGTGCGTGAAAATAGACACTACCCGTGTTCGGCACCGCCCGCAAGCCTCCGCCGGGGCAAACAAAGCCGTCACAACGTCCGGTTCGCCGGGCGCCATGGGTTCGCAGAACCCGTCCTCCGCCGCACGCTCGTGCGAGCACGGCGGTGAGCCGCACAGCCGTGGCGCCCGCGGCGGCGACGTTGCGATGGCCCGACGGGGGCAGAACCCCTCCGCGAGTTCCGCACCGCCCTCCGCCGCCCCTACGATTCCCGAGAAGGAGACCGCGGATGTTCTTCGACAACTGGCACGACCTGCTCCGCGTGGCCGTGGTGGGCAGCCTGGGCTATCTCTGGCTGGTCTTCCTCGTCCGCGTCAGTGGCAAGCGGACGCTGAGCAAGCTCAATGCCTTCGACCTCATCGTCACCGTCGCCATCGGTTCAATCCTCGCAAGCGTGCTGCTGAGCAAGGACGTCTCGCTCGCCGAGGGCATGGTGGCCTTTACGCTGCTGATCGGCCTGCAGTACGTCGTGGCGGGGTTGAGCGTGCGGTCCAAACCCTTCTCCCGCCTCGTCAAATCCGAACCCACCCTTCTGGCGTACCGCGGCAAGCTCCTGCCGGACCAGATGCGCAAGGAGCGGGTCACGGAGGTCGAGGTCCTCCAGGCCATCCGCTCCGAGGGCGGCGGGACCGTCGAGGACGTCGCCGCCGTCGTCCTCGAGACGGATGGCTCGTTCTCGGTCCTGATCGGGGAGGACCGCCTGACGGCCGCCCGCAACGTCACCCAGTTCGACAACTCCCCCCCGCCCCAGATGAAAGCGGAGCACGTGGAGTAAGAAGAGGGAAAAGACCAATCGACCCGCAGTCACCCCCCGGCCGGCAGCGACGGGCGAGGGGAGAGGAGTTGCGTCCGCCGGCGCTCGCATCGCCCGCCTTCGCGACGTAGGATGACGGTAGTGCCCGATCATCGCGACCATCCCGATCCTTCCGCCCCTTCGCTGGTCGAGCGTGCGGGGGAGTTCATCGACCGCCAGCGCCTGCTGGGGGCGGGGGAGCGCGTGGTCGTGGCCCTGTCGGGCGGGTGCGACAGCGTGGCCCTGCTGGCCGTTCTGCGCGAACTCGCTCAGCAGCCGGGACGGGAGTACGTCCTGTCGGCCGCCCATCTGCATCACGGCCTGCGCTCCGACGCCGACAGCGACGCGGCGTTCGTCGAGCGCCTGTGCGGGGAGTGGAACGTCCCGCTGGAGATCGGCCATGCGGACGTGCGCGGGGAGGCGGAGCGGCGAGGGGCGGGGATCGAGGAGACGGGGCGGGCGGTGCGCTACGCCTTCCTCCGCGACGTCGCCCACACCACCCACGCCGCCGCCATCGCCACCGCCCACCACGCCGACGACAACGTCGAGACCATCCTCCACCGCATCCTCCGCGGAACGCACCTGCGGGGTCTGGCGGGCATTCCGGTGGACCGCCCGCTGGATGGCGGCACCAAGCCCCTCGACTGCGTCGGGGGGATGCCCCCGGAGGCCCCCAACGGGTCCCTCGCGGGGGAAGCCCCACAGTCCGCGGCGGGAGCCCCGTGGTCCTCGCGCCCCCCCTCCCCCGCCCCATCGGGCAGCGCCGACGGAGCCGCGCACGCCCGCGGGCTCCCCCGCCTCATCCGCCCGCTGCTGTTCGCGCGGCGGGGGGAGTTGGAGGCCTTCTGCCGCGAACAACGCCTCCTGTGGTGCGAGGACGCCACCAACGCCGACCCCGCCTACGACCGCAACTACCTCCGCCACGAACTGCTGCCGCTGCTCCGCGAGCGGATCAGTCCCGGCGTGGACGACGCCCTCCTCCGCCTCGCCCACGCCGCCGCCGAGGCCGAAATGTACATCGAAAGCCAGGCCCGCGACGTGCTGGCCCTGGTAACAGCCGCCGGGCCCTCCCCGTGGACGTGGATCCGCGAACCGCTCCGCGTGCTGCCCTCCGCCCTGCTGGGCCGCTGCGTGCGGGCCATGCTCGCCGACGCCGGAACGCCCCTGCAGGAGGTGGGCATGGAGCACCTCGACCGGCTCGGAGAGGCCCTGCGCACCGCGGAGGACACCGAACTCACGCTCCCGGGGGCATGGCGGTTCCGCGTCACCCCGCACCGCGTGGAGGTCCTCCCCCCGCGGGCGGACGTCGAGGGCGAGCACCGCCCCCCCCTGCCCGAGACGCCCCTCCGCCCCGAGGGCCGCACCGACCTGCCCGACGGGCGCTACGTGGTGGTGCACCGCACCGCGATGGACCGCCACGCCTTCGCCGCCCACTGCCGCGCCCACCCCTACGGCGTGGAGTTCCTCGATGCCGACCGCCTCCGCGGCCCCCTCCGCGTCCGCTCGCGATGCGACGGGGACGCCTTCCGCCCCCTGGGCGCCCCGGGGGGCACGAGCGTGAGCGACTTCCTGACCAACCTCAAGCTGCCCCCCCGCGAACGATCCGACGTCCTGTGCCTCTGCGACGACCAGGGCATCGCCGCCGTGCTGCCGCTACGGATCGATGAGCGCGTGAAGGTCACTGGCGAGACCCGCACCCTCCTCCGCGTGACGGTGATCGACGCGGACGCGGAACGGTAGAGCCAGCGGCAACCTGCTCCGCATCAAGCTCCGCGAACAGGGGTTGGAGGAGCGGAACAACCTCTCCCCCGCCGGGCAATGGCATCTACACATCCTGCAAAGCAAGCAGGGATGCAGGGGATGCAAAGGATGGGGGCCTCTTCGCTCCGATCCCTTGCATCCCCCGCATCCCTGCTTGCTCCGGAAGGGAAGACAAGTTGTGTAGATCCCATTGCCCGGCAGGGGGAGGGGTCTACGCTCCGCCCTTCTTCTTCTCCTTCGCCCACGTGTCCTTGAGGGTCAAGGTGCGGTTGAAGACGAGCTTGCCGTCGGTCGTGTCCCGGTCCGTGCAGAAGTAGCCCAGGCGCTCGAACTGGAAGCGGTCGAGCGGCTGTGTGCCGGCGAGGGAGGGTTCGACCTTGGCGGAGATGGTCTGGAGGGAGTTGGGGTTGAGGCGTTCCTTCCAGTCGCGCTCGGGGGCGCTGCCGGTGATGGCGACGGCGGCGGGGTCGTCGGGGGCCTCGCCGGTGTCGGCGGCGCTGGGGAGGGCGGTGTTGGCATCGGCGGCCGCGTCCTCCTCCTCGGGCAGCAGGAGGTAGTCGTAGAGGCGCGCCTCGGCGTCGAGGGCGTGGTCGGCCGACACCCAGTGCAGCGTCGCCTTGACCTTTCGTCCGTCGGGCGCATCGCCGCCTCGGGTGGCGGGGTCGTAGGTGCAGCGGAGTTCGACGACGTTCCCGTCGGCGTCCTTGATCGCTTCGGTGCAGGTGATGAAGTACGCGTAGCGGAGGCGGACCTCGCGTCCGGGGGCGAGGCGGAAGAACTTCTTGGGCGGGTCCTCCATGAAGTCCTCGCGCTCGATGTACAGCTCGCGCGAGAACGGGACCTTCCGCGTACCCCCCGAGGGGTCCTCGGGGTTGTTGACCGCGTCGAGCTGCTCGCTCTGGCCCTGGGGGTAGTTGGTGATGACGACCTTCAGCGGGTCCAGAACGGCCATCACGCGGGGGCTGGTGCGGTTGAGGTTGTCGCGCTGGAAGTGCTCGAAGAGGGCGGCATCGATGGTGGTGACGACCTTGCTGATCCCGATGTGGCGCATGAAGTCGCGGATGGCGTCGGGGACGTAGCCCCGGCGGCGCATGCCGCGGAGGGTGGGCAGGCGGGGGTCGTCCCACCCGCGGACGAGCTTCCCGTCGATCAGCTCGCGGAGCTTGCGCTTGGACGTGATGGTGTACGTCAGGTTGAAGCGGGCGAACTCGATCTGCCGGGGGTGGTGGATGGGGGTCTGGCGGCCCTGGTTGATGGCGTCGATGAACCAGTCGTACAGGGGGCGGTGGTTCTCGAAGTCGATGTCGCACAGCGAGTGCGTGATGCCCTCGATGGAGTCCTCGATCCCGTGGGCCCAGTCGTACATGGGGTAGATGCACCAGTCGCTCCCGCGGTGGGGGTGCGGGGCGTGGAGGATGCGGTACATCACGGGGTCGCGGAGGTTGAGGTTGGGCGAGGCCATGTCGATCTTCGCCCGCAGGACGCGGGACCCGTTGGGGAACTCGCCCTTGCGCATCCGCGTGAAGAGGTCGAGGTTCTCCTCGGCGGGGCGGTCGCGGTACGGGCTCGCGGTCCCCGGGCTCGTGAGCGTCCCGCGGGAGCGGGAGATCTCGTCGGGCGTCTGGTCATCGACGTACGCCAGGCCCTTGCGGATGAGGTCGACGGCGTAGTCGTACATCTGCTCGAAGCAGTCGCTGGCGTAGTACAGGTGCTCGCCCCACTCCACGCCCAGCCAGCGGACGTCGTCGAGGATGGCCTTGACGTACTCGTCCTCCTCCTTCATGGGGTTGGTGTCGTCCATGCGGAGATGGAACTCGCCCCCGAAGTCCGTGGCGATCCCGTAGTCGATCCAGATGGCCTTGGCATGGCCGATGTGGAGGTACCCGTTGGGTTCCGGGGGGAAGCGGGTGATGACCTTTCCGCCCCCCTTGCCCGCCTGGAGGTCCTCCGCGACGGCCTGGCGGATGAAGTCCATTCGCATGGGTTCGGCGTTGGGGGATTCGGGGGTCGTGTTGGTGGTGGTCATGGTTCCTTCGCTTCCGTTTCCTTGGGGGGGGCGTACCGCGCTCCGTCCCGGGAGGCGTCCCGCGTGCTGCACGTGCGAAGGATAGCGCGCGGGTGCGCCTGCGGTCAAGGACGGGGCAAGCTCGCGATTGCCCCTTTTCCATTGCACGGGTTATAATTGCGCACCACAGCGTGAGGTGCGACCGATGACCTATCGCGGCAAGGTGAAAGATGGCGTGGTGGTGCTGGACCCCGGCGTGAAGCTGCCGGAGGGGGCGGAGGTCTACGTGGAGCCTGTTCCCACGGGCGACTGGCGCGAGTGCGTCGGAACGATCACCGAGGAGGAGGCCCACCGCATGACCCAAGCCATCGACGCCGCCTGCGAACGGGTCGATCCGGAGCGAACCTGGTAGGACTTCTCGGCCGCACGTGCAACTGGAGCGACAAGATGCGGAAGGAATTCGACGTAGTCATCGAGCGGGACAGCGAGGGCTGGTACGTCGCCTCGGTCCCGGCCCTCCATGGATGCCATACCCAGGCGAAGTCGCTCGACGAGCTGATGGAGCGGGTCAACGAGGCCATTCTCCTGTGCCTCGAAGTTCAGGGGGAGAACGTGGAGACAAACGAATTCGTCGGCGTCCAGCGGGTCATGGTCGAGGTATGACCCGCGCCCCTCGCGTCACCGCCCGCGAAGTCCTCGCCGCCCTGGGCAAGGCGGGTTTCGCTTGCATTCGCACCCGAGGCAGCCACCATTTCCTGCGGCATCCCGATGGGAGGAGCACCATCGTTGCCGTGCATGGCAACGAGACCCTCGGCCCGGGCATCCTGCACAAGATCCTGCGCGACTGCGAACTGAGCGTCGAGGACCTCCAGGCGTTGCTCTAAACGCTTCTCCAAGGCGATTGCCCCCTCGGCCGATCCCGGACTATAATCCCCGCGACCTCAGGACGGGACCGTCGCACGAACCACCGACGCGACAACGCCAGAGAGCCATCGCCCCAGGCATCTTTTTCTCTGCGCCTCCGCGTCTCTGCGGCGGCTGTGGATGAGCACAAAAACCGAAAGTCGAAGGACCGATGAGCACAATCAAGACACGATTCGCCCCGTCCCCCACCGGGCACCTGCACGTGGGCGGGGCGCGGACCGCGCTGTTCAGCTTTGCCATGGCCCGCCAGAAGGGCGGGACGTTCCTCCTCCGCATCGAGGACACCGACCGCGAGAGGCACCAGGAGGACGCGATCCCCAAGATCATCGACGACCTCCGGTGGCTGGGCATCGAGTGGGACGAGGGGATCGACCTCGACGCGGCCGGCAAGATCGTCCACCGCGGGCCCAACGGGCCCTACCGCCAGTCCGACCGCCTGGGCCTCTACACCCAGCACATCCGCCGCCTCCTCGACGAGGGCAAGGCCTACTACGCCTTCGAGACCGCCGAGGAACTCGAAGCCCAACGATTGGCCGCCCAAGAGGCCAAGCGGACCTACATCTACCCGCGCCCGGGGAGCTTCCCCAGCGACGCCGACGCGGAGAAGGCCCGTAGCGAAGGCCGCCCCGTCGTCGTCCGCTTCGCCACCCCCGAGGGCGACGTCACCATCACCGACGACGCCTTCGGGGACGTCACCATGCCCGCCGACCAGATGGAGGACTTCATCCTCCAGAAGGCCGACGGGTGGCCGACCTACCACCTCGCCAACGTCGTCGACGACGCCCTCATGGGCGTCACCTACATCATGCGCGGGCAGGAGTTCCTCGGGCAGACCTGGAGGCACGTCCTGCTGCGGGCGGCGTTCGGATACCCCGAGCCCGGGTACTGCCACCTGCCCCTCATCCTCGACATGCAGGGCCGCAAGCTCTCCAAGCGTGACGGGGACGTCGAGGTCCACTCCTTCCGGGCGGCGGGCTATCTGCCCGAGGCCCTCATCAACTTCATCGCCCTGCTGGGATGGCGCCCCGGAGCCAACGAGGAAAAGTTCGCCCTCTCCGAGTTCATCGAGCTGTTCAGCGCCAACCGCGTCGGAAAGGCCAACGCCAAGTTCGACCGCGACAAGCTGCTGGCGTTCAACACCGACGCCTTCGCCGCCGCCGACGAACCCCGACGCCTCGCGGCTCTCCAGGACTACCTGGCGCTCAACGAGACGGCCATCCCCCCGGGCGACGACGAACTGCTCCGCCTGCTCCTGCGGGCCAACCCCACCGCCCGCACCCTCGCCGACATCCCCGCCAAGGCCGACGTCCTCTTCGGGCCCGACGACGCCTTCCCCTACGACCCCAAAGCCGTCGCCAAAGTCCTCACCAAGAACGACAACCAGGGCCTCACCGTCCTGGCGGAACTGGCGAAGGCGCTCGCGGAGACCGACTGGGCCTTCGAGTCCGTCGAACGCGTGCTCAACGACGTGAGCGAGCGCGACGGGCTGGGCATGGGCAAGGTCGCCCAGCCGCTCCGCGTCGCCCTCACCGGGTCCACCGTGAGCCCGCCCATCGTCGACACGCTCCTGCTGACGGGCAAACCCAAGACCCTCGCCCGCATCGCCCGCTGCCTCCGCGAGTGCGCGTAACGCCTGCGTTTGCATCGCGGGTCTCCCGACCCGCTTTGCGCGCATGCGTTGGGGGTCTCCTGACCCCCAACGTCCTGGTAGGCCAACGAACGCTTCCGCGATAGCGTTATGGGGGCGCTTCGGTCGCGGCGGCCCTTCGACAGGCTCAGGACCAAGCCGCCGCCGCGATGGGGGCGCTCCAACGACGCTGGCGCGGAGGCGTCCCTCACCCCTCCAGGACGCCGGGGGTCAGGAGACCCCCGGCGCAGAGGCTGGGACCCGCCGCCCAGCGGCATACCATGATGGAGAGTGAGCCTCCGTGCGGAATCGAGGTGGACGATGGGCGAGCGGGACGAACAGCATGCGGCGGGTGCGGGGATCGAATGGGCGGAGTGGTCGGATGATGCGTTCGCGCGGGCGCAGCGGGAGGACAAGCTCGTCCTCTTCGACAGCGGGGCCACCTGGTGCCACTGGTGCCACGTCATGGACCACGTGACGTACGACGACCCCGAGGTCATCGAGCGGGTGAACGCGGGGTTCGTGGCGGTGCGGATCGACCGCGACCGCCGCCCCGACGTCGACGGGCGGATGCAGCGGGCGGCGGCGCTCATTCGGCCGTTCGGGCCCGCGGGCGGGTGGCCGCTGACGGCGCTGCTGACCCCGGAGGGGCAGGTGCTCTTCAAGGCGACGTTCGTGCCCCCCCGCGCGTCGTCGGAGTTCGGAACGCCCGTGGGGCTCCTGGAGATCCTCGATCGCGTGGAGGCGTACTGGCGGGAGCATCGCGACGAGGTCCGCCACGCCTCCGAGACCCTCGAGCGCCAATTCGCCGAGCAGGACCAGCGCCTCTTCCACAGCCCCGGGACCCTGGGCCCCCAGCGGATCGACGACGTCTGGCAGGGCCTGCAGGAGTCGTATGACGACAAGCACGGGGGGTTTGGGATGGCCCCCAAGTTCTTCACCGCGCCCGCGATGGACCTGGTGCTGCTCAAGGCGTGGGAGGGCTCGGAGCGGGCAAGGCACATGCTCACCCAGACCCTCAATGCCATCGCCCGCGGGGGCGTGTACGACCACGTCGGGGGCGGATTCCACCGCTACAGCGTGGACGAGCGATGGCACGTGCCGCACTTCGAGAAGATGGCCTACGACAACGCCGCCCTCCTCGCCCTCTACGCCAACGCCTTCGCCCTCACGGGCGAGGATCGCTACGCCCGCGTCGTCGCCGAGACCCTCCAGTGGATCGCCCGCGACCTCGGGGGGTCCGAGGGCGCCCAGGGCTTCTGCGCCTCCCAGGACGCCGACACCTACCCCGGGGACGACGGGGACTACTTCACCTGGACGCTCGACGAACTCCGCAACGCCCTGCCCCCCGACCTCGCCGACCTCGCCGTTCGCTACTACGACGTCACCGCCAAGGGCGACATGCGCGAGCGCCCCGGGCGGAACGTCCTCCACGTCCCCGCCGGGGAGACCGAGCTGGCGATCGGACTGGGGGTGGACCTGCCCGAACTGCGGCGGCGGGTGGAGGAGATCCGCGCCCGCCTCCTCGCCGCCCGCCACGACCGCACCGCCCCGAGCGTCGATGCGACGGTCTTCGCGGACCTCAACGGCATGCTGATCGACGCGCACCTCACCGCCTGGGAACGGTGCGGGGAGGAGGCCGCCGGGCGAACGGCCATCGGCGTGCTCGACGCCCTCCTCCGAACCCATCGCGACGACAGGGGCCTCTTCGCCCACTACGTCGAGGACGGGAGGCCCCGGGGCGTCGGCCACCTGGACGACCAGGCCTGGATGGGCCGGGCGCTGCTGCACGCCTTCCGCCTCACCGTTGAACCCCGCTACCTCGACGCCGCCGAAGCCCTCGGCCGCTACCTGCTGAACGCCCTCGCCGCGCCCGAAGGCGGGTTCTACAGCACGCCCCCGGCGGAGGCGTCCGGGGCCCCGACGGCCGTCCCGCCCGCGCGGACGTGGGAGGACTCGCCCATCCGCAGCGGGCAGTCGGTGGCGGTGGAGTTCCTGCTGGACCTGGCGTACCTGACGCGGCGGGTGGCGTACGGGGAGGCGGCGGTGGCGGCGTTGGCGAGCTTTGCGGGGGGCGAGCTGCGGAGTTGGGGCACGTTCGTGGCGGGGTACGCCCAGGCGCTGGACCGCCACCTCAACGGCCCGCGGTCCATCGTGGTGGTCGGGGCCTCCGACGACGACCGCACGGCCGCGCTGGCCCTCGCCGCCCGCCGCACGCCCCTGCCGGGGGGCATGGCGCTGGTGCTGGACGCGGAGGTGGAGTGGCACCGGGCGCTGCTGGAGCGGCTGGGGTACGCGGGGCGGGAGCGTCCGGTGGCCTACGCGTGCCACGGCACCCGCTGCCTGCCGCCGGCGGAGGCATCGGGCGAGCTGACGCAGCGCGTGGAGACGATGCGGAAGCACGCGGCGTAGTCGGGAGCGTCCCCACCCGGCATCCGTTTCCCCTTCTCCCGGCCTCCCGGCCCCCGGTGTTGCCCTTTGGGGGCCGGGGCTTTATGGCTTTTGCCGGTTCTGCGGTATCCAAGAGAGGACATATTTCCTGCGGATTGGGACTGAATCCGCACCTCCGGCGGGCCGATACCAGAGCAGGAGACCCTCGCGGGCCGGCGGCGGACGCAGATTGGCCGCGGGCCTGGCGAATCGTAGGCTGCTGTAGGAATTGGTGCTCTCGAACCGTTGGAGGAGGTCCGAATCCGAACCCGGACCACAGACGACAACTGCCAACGCCCGGCTGCAGCGGGCGCAGTGCGCTGCGTCAGCGCCGTTGCGCCCCGCTTCCGCCATCCGCACGGCCGTCCGCCCCCGGCCAAGAGACGAAATGCCATGGGAATCAAGATTACAAAAGCCAAGATGCTGCCGATCGGCGTGGACATCGGTTCCAGTTGTGTGAAGCTGGTGCAGATGCGGGTGCAGGAGGACCAGGTCGAACTCACCGGGGCCGCCACCATCCCCATCCCCCGCGAGCTGCGGAGCGACCCGCTGAAGCGGCTGGGATGGATCTCCCCGGAGTTGCGGAAGCTCGTCAAGCGGGGGATTTTCAAGGGCGCCCACGCCGTCCTGTCCCTTCCGGCGGAGGCGACGTTCGTCCATCACGTGCGGATCCCCAAGGTCCCGCTGCCCGAGACCGACCGCGCAGTCCGCGCCGAACTCGCCTCCAAGCTCCCCTTCCCCGTCGAGCAGGCGGAGATCCGCTACATCATCGCCGGGGATCTGCTGGGCGAGCGGGAGGGCAAGCAGGAGGTCATCACCGTCTCCGCCCCCCGCGCCACGCTCGACGCCTACATCGACGCCGCCACCAAGGCCAAGCTCGATGTCGCCTGCATCAACGTCGAGCCCTGCGCCATCACCGAGTGCTTCGCCCGGCTGTTCCGGCGGAACACCGACGGGGCCCGCACGATCCTCTACCTCGACATCGGGGCCGCCTCCACCCAGGTCGTGCTCGCGCACGGGCAGACGATCGTCTTCGCCCGCAACCTGCGGTGCGGGTCCGACCGCTTCGACACCGTCCTCGCCGAGGCCCTCGACACCACCCCCGATGACGCCGCCCGCCTCCGCCGCGCCGCTCATGAGCCGGACGCCGCGGCGACGCCCGAGGCCGCCGCCAAGGCCGCCACCGACGCCGAGGACCTCTACCGCATCCTCGAGGAACCCGTCCGCGAGATCTGCACCGAGATCACCCAGTGCCTCCGCTACTACGAGTCCGTCTTCCGCAACCACGCCATCGAACGGGCCATCTTTCTCGGGGGCGAGGCGCACGACAAGCGCCTCTGCCAGCGGATCGCCCGGGCGCTGAACCTGCCGGCCCAGGTGGGCGACCCGCTCATGCGCGTCGTCCGCGCCCCCGACGCCGTCGCCGCCGCCGGACTCGATCAACGTGACCCCCAGCCCGAGTGGGCCGTCGCCGTCGGCCTGTCCCTCGGGGCCGTCGACGCCGCATGAGGACGCCATGAGTACCATCAACCTGCTGCCTGAGGATTACCTCCGCCGACGCGTCCGCCGCCGGGCGAACGCCATCGCGCTATTCCTGATCGCCGCCGTCCTCGTCGGAGTGGCCGGGGCGTACCTCGTCACCGAGCGGAACTTCCAGTACACCCTGCAGGTCCGCCAACAGGTCGAGAACGAGTACGTCGAGGCCACCCGCAAGATCGAGCAGATGCAGACGCTCGAACAGCAGAAGCAAAAGCTCCTCCAGAAGGCCGAGGAGGCCTCCGTCCTGCAGGAGCGCATCCCGCGCAGCTACCTGCTGGCGGTCCTCACCAACGCCTGCCCCGCCTACACGTCCCTGCAGGAGGTGGCGCTGCAGATGAAGCGCGTCCAGCGGGCCGCCACCCGCCCCCGTCACGGGCCCAGCGCCAAGTTCGCCTCCAAGACCGGCAAGCCCCTGCCCAACGACCAGCCCGAGTGCACCATCGAACTCCGCGTCACGGGCCTGGCGAGCACCGACGTCGAGGTCGCCCGCTTCATCGCCTCGCTCCAGCGGAACACCATGTTCCGGCAGGTCGACCTGGTCTACTCCCAGGAGGAACTCATCGACCGCCGCATCCCCTGCCGCAAGTTCCAGGTCCTCATGGATCTCCGCATGGACGTGGACGTCCTGGACCTCGTCGAACGCAACCTCCACGCCGTCCCCGACGTCGAAGGCGAGCCGGACCCCAACCAGGGCCCGGCGACGCCGGCGTGGCGGCCCATCGCCCGCGCGGACGCCCCCGTGCGGTTCGTCGTCCTGCCCACCGTCAACACCCCCGGAGAGGAAAGATGATGCACGTGAAGTTCGGCATCCGGGAACTGGTCATCGTCGCGCTGCTGATCGCCACGCCCCTGGCGTCCTGGTGGTTCGTGTTCCGGCCTCGCAACGAGCTGAACACCCAGCTCCAGGCCGAAATCCAACAGCGCCAGGCCAAGCTCCGGGAACTCAACCAGCTCACCGGGACCATCGGGGACCTCCAGGGCGAGATCGCCGCCCTCGAGGACGCCCTGAAGTTCTTCCGCTCCCGCCTGCCCAGCGAGAAGGAGATCGACAAGGTCCTCCAGGAGATCTGGAAAACCGCCGAGGGCAACCACCTGGTGACCAAGTCCATCCGCACCCTCGACCGGGCGGCCGGACGGTTCACGGGCGAGAACGGCCCCCACGCCGAGCAACCCATCGCCGTCGAACTCGAGGGCGACTTCCTCGGATTCTACTCGTTCCTGCAGGCCCTGGAGATCCAGCCGCGCATCATGCGGATCCAGGACATGAAGCTCGCGCGGCCGCAGAAGAGCCCGGAGGGCCACACCAAGGCGTCCTTCGTGATTTCCATCTTCTTTGAGGAGAACAGGTGATCCCATGATGGAACCCAACACCGACCCCTTTGCCCCTCCGCCCCTTTCGCCGGACGAGGCCCCCCAGGAGGGCGGGACGTACGGCGAGTTCGCCCAGGGCATTTCCGCCTCCCCCCCCACCAAGGCCGCCCTCCTCACCGCCAACGCCACGAACCTGGCCCTGGCGGGGATGTTCATCGCGGCCGTCGCGGTGCTGTACCTCCTGTCCCTCCGCGGGGGGCCCCGGGAGGCGTCGGCCCAGGAGAAGGTGAACGAGGCCCGCGTGGACGCCGTGCTCCTGCAGCTCCAGGCGTCGCAGAAGGCCGGGCCCGGGCACAAGAGCGCCACGCAGGAGATCATGGACCGCTTCTACCACGACGCCCAGGACCGCCAGGTGCCCCTGGACAACCTGAAGGGCAACCCCTTCTACTTCCGCACGCCCCCGCGAACGGACCTCACGCAGGCGGCCGAGGACAGCACCAAGGAAGCCTTCGCCTCCCCCCCCATCGACATCGGGGAGGCCGACGCCCTCAAGCGGGCCTCCACCCTCTCGCTGCAGTCCATCCTCTCCGGGACGCACGGGAACGTGGCGATGATCTCCAACAATCTGCTCACCACGGGCCAGTCCATCCAGGGCTGGACCGTCAAGAGGATCGATCCCAAGAGCGTCCTGCTCTGCCGCGGGGAACAGACGTACGTCCTGCGGATGCCCGAGTGATCGAACCGCCCCCCCCGGGGCATGAGGACACGAGTGACCGAGACGCGCCAGGAAGTGCAGTGGCCCCCCAGCGTCCGTGACGCCGACCGCACGGACGCCGGAGGCTTCATGGAGCTGTGGAGGCCCGAGGAGACCCAGAAGTCCTCGCGCGGGCCCGAGCAGGTCCTCCTCGAACAGGGCCACGTCACCGCCACCCAGATCGACTCGGCCGTCCTGCTCCAGCAGGACAACCCGCGCCTCTCGCTGCTGGGGGCCCTCGTGCAGCTCAAGGCCATCGACGACGTGACGGCGATGCGGGCGATCGCGGAGTACTTCCACCTCCCCTTCCGCCGCCTGGTCTCCACGGACATCGACCCCGACGTCTTCGAACTCCTGCCCCCCGACTTCGTCAAGGCCAAGCACGCCTGCACCATCGCCCGCGACGACGACGCCATCGTCGTCGCCCTGACCGACCCGGCCGACATCTTCCTGATCGACGACCTCAAGCGCCGCCTCCGCAAGCGGTTGCGGCTGGTGGTGGCCCCGGAGTCCGACATCCTCCGCGCCGCCGAGGACCTCGCCATCGCCCCCACCCAGCAGGTGGACGACATCATCAAGGACATCGCCGAAGACGCCGTCGAGGTCGTCGAGGAGTCCACCGAGGACGTCAGCGACCTCGAGCGGATCGCCGGGGAGTCCCCCGTCATCCGCTACGTGAACTTCCTCATCACCTCGTCGGTCCGCGAGGGCGCCAGCGACATCCACATCGAGCCCGGGGAGAAGCGCCTCCGCATCCGCTTCCGCGTCGACGGGATGCTCTTCGAGCAGCACGGGCCCCCGCTGGCGATGCACGCGGCCATCATCTCCCGCCTGAAGATCATGGCCAACCTCGACATCGCCGAACGCCGCCTCCCCCAGGACGGGCGCATCCGCGCCACCGTCAAGGGCCGGGCCATCGACCTGCGCGTCAGCACCCTGCCCACCACCCACGGGGAGAAGTGCGTCATCCGCATCCTCGACGAGCGGGCGACGATGGTGGGCCTGGAGAACCTGGGCATGACCGCCGAGACGCTCTCGGCGTACCGCAAGCAGATCCTCCAGCCCCACGGGATCGTGCTGGTGACGGGCCCCACGGGCAGCGGCAAGTCCACGACGCTGTACTCGTCGCTGCGGATCATGGACGGGGACCGGCTGAACATCTCGACCGTCGAGGACCCCGTGGAGTACCAGCTCCCCGTCGCCAACCAGGTCAACGTCCGCGAGGCCATCGGGCTGACGTTCTCGGCGGCGCTGCGGTCGCTGCTGCGGCAGGACCCGGACGTGGTGATGGTGGGCGAGATCCGCGACGCCGAGACCGCCCGCATCGCGGTGCAGGCGTCGCTGACGGGGCACATGGTGCTCAGCACGCTGCACACCAACGACGCCCCCTCGAGCATCACCCGCCTGGTGAACATCGGGGTCGAGCCCTTCCTCATCGCCGTCGCCCTCAACGCCGTCATCGCCCAGCGCCTCGTGCGGAGGATCTGCGAGAACTGCAAGACCCCCGCGAAGGAGCTGTCGGCGTCGACGCTGGCGTACCTGGAGCAGGCGGGGATGAGCAGCGACCAGGTGTTCGTCGGGGCCGGGTGCGACAAGTGCCGCCAGACCGGCTACAAGGGCCGCCTGGGCATCTACGAGCTGCTGGAGATGACCGAGGAGATGCGGGACCTGGTGACGCGGAACGCGGCGTTGGGCGAGATCCGCCGCCTCACCCGTGAGAACGGGATGCGGTCGCTCCGCGACGACGGCCTGCTCAAGGTCGCCACCGGGCAGACCACGCTGGAGGAGATCCTCCGCGTGACGGAGACGTAGCGGAGGGCGAGATGGATACTGGTTACCTGGTTACCTGGTTACCTGGTTGACTGGTAACTGGTTGACTGGTGAGGACCGGCCGACCGGGAAAGAAGGAACCGGGAACCGGACCCCAGGAACCGGGCGCCAGGAATCGGGCGCCAGGAACCGGGCGCCGTAACCCCTCTCCCCTCGGGGAGAGGTGCCCCGCGCAGCGGGGCGGTGAGGGGGCGCCTGAAAGGTGAAGACGGCCAGGAAGCAGAACAGACGAAACCAGTCAACCGATTCCGCCCACCGTTCCCCATGGGCCCGAGGGGCTCGGTGAACGCAAGGAGCGCATAGAGTGAGCATGCTGCATGACCTGTTGACCAAGGCGTTGGAGGACAAGGCGAGCGACATGCACGTCGTCTCGAACCTCAAGCCCCTCTTCCGCATCCACACCGCGCTGGCGCCCGTCGAGAGCTACCCGGTGGTCACGCCCCAGGCGGCCGAGGCGCTGCTGCGGGAGATGATCGACGACGGGATGTACGCGCGGTTCCAGGAGCGGAAGGACCTGGACTTCTCGACGGAGGTCCCGGGGCTGGGGCGCTTCCGCGTCAACGCCCACCTGCAGAGCGGGTCGATCGGCATCGCGTTCCGGGCGATCCCCAAGGACGTCCCCGCCCTGGCGGACCTGAGCCTGCCGGAGGTCGTCGAGCGCCTGGTGGATCTGCCGCGCGGGCTGGTCCTGGTGACGGGGCCCACGGGCTCGGGCAAGAGCACCACGCTGGCGTCGATGATCGACGCCATGAACCACCGCCGCGCCGCCCACATCATCACCATCGAGGACCCCATCGAGTACGAGTTCGTCTCCCGCAAGAGCCTCATCGAGCAGCGCGAGGTCGGGCACGACGTGGAGAGCTTCTCCAGCGGCCTGCGCCACGCGCTGCGCCAGGACCCGGACATCATCCTCCTGGGCGAGATGCGCGATCTGGAGACGGTGTCGGCCGCCATCACCGCCGCCGAGACCGGGCACCTGGTGCTGTCCACGCTGCACACGCAGTCGGCGGCCCAGACGATCGAGCGTATCGTGGACGTGTACCCCGCTCACCAGCAGGAGCAGGTGCGGTCGCTGCTGGCGAGCACGCTGCAGGCGGTGATCACGCAGGCGCTGTTCCGCCGGCTCGACGGGAAGGGCATGGTCCCCGCCTGCGAGATCATGGTCTGCAACTCCGCGGTCCGCAACTGCATCCGCGAGGCGCGGATCCACGAGATCCCCAACATCATCGAGACCAACCGCTCGATGGGCATGATGCCGCTGGACACGGCCCTGAAGGGCCTGGTCTTCAGCGGGTGCATCTCGCGGCAGCAGGCGCTGGAGCGGGCGGTCCGCCCGGACCTGCTGTCCACCGTCCTCAGCGCGTAGCGCGGGGGCGGGCGGCACGGCGGCGGAGCGAATCGTACGTTGCAGGCGCAGGGGCATGCGGGCGCAGGCCCGGAGCGCCCCCAGGCCCGTGGAGCAGCGAGCCAGGGAACCAGGAACCCAGGAACCGGTCAGTCCGTCGGAAGCAGGAGCATCATGCAGCGATTCCGCTATGAAGTACGAGACGGGGGCGGGCAGGTGCGCTCGGGCGTCCTGGTCGCCGATTCGCTGAACGAGGCGACGATGACCCTGCGCGGGCAGGGGTCGTTCCCGCTGGAGGTCGTCCCGCTCGCGGACGGCCTGGCGGGGATCCTGCAGCAGATGCGCTCCGTCCGCGTCGAGAAGGGCCCCGGGCTCAAGGACGTCCTGGGCTTCACCAGCCAGATCGCCGTCATGATCAAGGCCGGCATCAGCATCCGCGAGGCCATCGGCGGCGTCGCCGACCAGTGCGACAACCCCAAGTTCAAGCGGACGCTGCAGCTCATCAAGGCCGACGTCGAGGCCGGGCAGTCGTTCTCCGACGCCCTCTCCCGCCATCCCAAGGTCTTCAGCACGCTGTACGTCAACATGATCCGCGCCTCGGAACTCAGCGGCAACCTGGGGGGGATGATGGAGCGGATCGGCATGTACCTCCAGCAGCAGCTCGAGACCCGCAACATGGTCCGCGGGGCCATGATCTACCCCTGCATCATCGGCACGCTGGCGGTGGGGACGACCATCTTCATGCTCACCTGGGTGCTGCCCCGCTTCACCAAGCTCTTCGAGGGCAAGGAGGACCTGCTCCCGGGCCCGACCCTCGCGCTGATGGCCGTCAGCGACTTCATGCGGAACAGTTGGTACATCATCGTCCTGGTGCTGGTGCTGCTCGCCGGGGGGGGGGTCTACGCCCTCAAGCAGCCCTGGGGCAAGGCGCGGTGGGACCGCATCGCCCTCAAGCTCCCGCTGTTCTCCAAGCTCCTCCGCGCCATGTACATCTCCCGCGGGATGCAGACGATGGGCGAACTCGTCAACGCCGGGGTGCCCATGCTCGAGACGCTGGGCATCACCGCCGACGTGTCGGGCAACACCGTCTTCCAGGCGATGTGGCGGTCCGTCCACGACGCCGTCCAGCAGGGCGAGAAGGTCGCCAAGCCCCTCTCCCAGCAGCGCCTCCTGCCCGGGAACGTCGTGCAGATGATCTCCGCGGGCGAGGAGTCCGGCAAGCTGGGCATGGTCATGCGCGACGTCGCGGACTACTTCTCCCAGGAACTCCGCAACGCCATCAAGACCATGACCGCCATGATCGAGCCCATCATGATCATCTGCATGGGCCTCGTCGTCGGGTTCATCGCCATGAGCATCATCCTCCCGATCTTCAAGATGTCCTCGCTGGTGAA
>JAWLCQ010000013.1:46987-50731 GCA_041687095.1 Phycisphaerae bacterium
CGCAATCCGCAATCCGCAATCCGCAATGGCCTCCCTCCCGCCGCGTCCGCGAATTCCCGGGGCGTTTCCCGCATGCGAAAGGCCTTCTCCCTCGTCGAGGTCGCCATGAGCACCGCCATGGTCGGCCTGGGCGTGGTGAGCCTGATGACGTTCGTGGGGTCCGGGACGCGGATCAACGGGCAGGCCCAGGACCTGACGCGAGCGTCTTTCCTCGTGCAGGAGATGCGCGAGTGGACCCTCCGCCTGCCCTTCAGCGACCCCGACCCCGGGGACGCGGGCAAGCCCCCGGGGCCCGACGGGACCGACCCGCAGATCTTCGTCGACGACCTCGACGACCTCCTCAACGTGACCTACAGCCCCCCGCGGAACGGCATGGGGACGGCGATCGCCGACATGCCCGAGTGGTCCGAGACCATCGTCCTCACGTGGCGGGACCCGTCGAACCTCTCCGCCGTCGTGTCCAACGGGGCCAGCGACGTCATCCACGTGAGCCTGATCATCTCGCGCCAGGGACGCGAGGTCCTGCGAACGGGGTGGCTCGTCGTCCGGAGAGACTCCCCATGATCCACACCCGCCGCCCCCCCTCTCGCCATCCGCCCCCGGCCCGCCGCGCCCTCCGGCGCTCGGGCCTGGCGGCCGTCCTGGCCCTGATCTTCCTGAGCCTCATCGCCACCATCGTCGTCTCGTTCGGGTCGGTGACGAGCGGGCACTGGATGCAGGGCCGCAGCCACGCCTCCATCGTCGCCGCCCGCATGCAGGCGGAGGGGGGCCTGCAGCTCATGCTGCGTGAACTCGCCCAGACCCGCGTCGGATCCGCCAACGACCAGCCCGCCCTCCTGCAGGCCATCGCCACCCGCCTGCGCAGCTCGATGCACGGGTCGGGCAACCTCGGGGAGGCCCAGATCGTCTACGACCCCCTCACCCGCGCCATCATCATCCCCCCCATCGCCACCGACGAGGGCGCCTTCAGCGTCCGCATCGAGGGCGTGGACGACGTCGCGGCCGTGCGGGTGTTCGTCACCGGCACGAGCGGGGAGGCGTCGCGCACGGTCTCCATCGAGTGCGGCCTGCGGAACCGCATCGGGGGCGCGTTCCCGTTCGGGGTGGCGTCGCGGGGCGCCATCGTGCTGACCGGCAACGCCTCCATCCACGGCAGGACGGACGCCAACGAGGCCCACATCCTCAGCGCCACCTACGACCCGCCCACCGCCGTCACCATGACCGGCAACTGCGACATCGACGGGGACGTGTCGATCAGCAACCCCTACGGCGAGGTGGCCCTGACGGGCAACGTCACCATCGGCGGCAAGAGCCACTGGGACCCGGCGATCTCGCAGCACATCCACATCGGGGTGGGCGACGCGGATTTCCCGGAGGTGGACCCCAACGAGTTCGAGCCCTACGCGACGAGCATCGTCGACGACAAGACGAAGACGAACGGCAACTGCACGTTCGAGAACATCCGCATCCTCGCCAACACCGACCCGACCTTCTCGGGCAACACCACGATCCGCGGGGTCGTCTACATCGAGGCCCCCAACCGCGTGCACTTCTCGGGCAACACGACGATCACGGGCGTGGTCGTCACCGAGAGCGGGAACCTGCACCCCGACGAGGAGAGTTCCATCAAGTTCTCGGGGAACCTGTCGTCCCGGGGCGTGGAGGAGCTGCCCGACACCGCCGCGTTCCGCGAGATCCGCGAGAAGGCGGGCTCGTTCCTGCTCGCCCCCGGGTTCGATGTGGAACTCGTGGGCAACTTCGGGACGGTCAACGGGGCGATTGCGGTGGAGCAGTTGAAGCTCACCGGCAACGCGGGGGGGATCGTCGAGGGGTTCGTGGTGACGTACGGGCCCGAGGAGCTGCGGCTCACGGGCAACTCGCGGCTGATCATCGACCGCTCCGAGGGGGACGACCTGCCCCCCGGATTCCGATTCCCCGCCAAGCTAGCACCCGCACCGGACACCTATGTGGAACACTGATGTAAGACGCAGGAGACGGAGAGACGGCTTTACCCTGCCGGAGCTGCTGCTGGCGTCGGCGCTGACGGCGGCGCTGATGCTGTCGCTGGGCTCGGCCATCAACGCCGCGTTCGGCAGCTACCGCGAGAATGAGCGGCTGGCGGGGGTGTCGCAGGCGGCAAGGTCGGTGCTGTACCGCATCACGCGCGACATCCGCACCGCCGAGGCCGTCAGCGTGCAGAGCACGTACGTGGAGATCGTGCCCCCCCCCGACGGGTCGGGGCTCACGCGCATCCGCTACGAGTTCGACGGTGCGGCCAGGACGCTCCGCTACTCGCGCACCGTCAACGGCAGCACGACGACGCAGACGCTCCTGGGCGACGGGGAGTACCAGGTGGTCCTGTTCTACCCCGCCGCCCTCATGGGCCGCGACGCCGACGGGGTGTGGTGCACGAAGAACGTCACCATCCGCCTGGAGCTTGACAGCGACCGGCAGCGCTACCCGTACACGGCGTCGGCGGCCCCGCGGCGGAACCAGGAGTTCTGACCCCCCCTGGAGGAGAAGCGCGGGTTCTGCCACGCCTCAACCGCCTGCGCCCGGGGTCTCCTGACCTCGTTGTTCTACACGTCTCGGACCTCGCGGGGCGGCAGGGACCGGTTTCCAGGCGTCCCGCCAGGGACGCGTCTCCGTGCGTCCCGGTAGGGACGCTGTGACAATAGCCCAGCAGTTCACTGCTGGGACCCGGGCGGTTCCATCCCCCTTTTCTTCTTCTTTTCAAGCCCCGGGAGGGGCGCTTGAGGGTGCGCCATGGAGTCATCCCTCAAGCGCCCCTCCCGGGGCTTGGGATCCCGCGCAACCGCCTACCCAGCACTGAAGTGTTGGGCTATTGTCAAGCTGTCCCTGCCGGGACTCCCGGAATCGCGTCCCTGCCGGGACGCCCGGAACTGCCTCTACGGGGACGCCCGCTCCCTGCGGGGACTCCCGGAGTTTCCTGTCCGGGACGACAGGCAGACTCTGGGCTGCTTGGTGCCAGGGCGCCGAGATGTGTAGAACAACGTGGAGACCCGCAACGCAGACGCGATCATCCAGAGGGACCGATCTGCAGTTCGCGCGAACTTTTTCCGCCTCTGCCTCGTTACCAAGGGCATGTGAAAGGAAGGTGTCTTCATGACCATCCGCAGAGCCATCAACGCCGCCCTCGTGCTACTCCTGACCGCCGCAACACTTACCGCCGGCCTGCTGTCGGTCTCCTGGGCGGACCCCGCCCCCCTCGCCCCCGCGACGTCCCCCGCCGCCGGATCCCTGGACGACGTGGTGACGCGGATGGACGGCCTGTTCCGCATGGCCGACGTCACCTCCCAGGCGCAGGCCATGCGCGTCCTGCCCGAGCGGATGCAGAAGGTCCTGGACCTCGGGCGTGACGCGGAGAAGCAGCACCCCCACGCCGCCGACCTCCACGAGGTCCGTGTGCGGATGCTGGCGGCGGCGTCGCTGCTGCACCGCCTCCAGGGCGACCAGGACCCCGCCCACCAGAAGCGGATCCTGGACATCGCGCGGCGGATCACGGCCTCCGACGCCCCCCTCTCCGCCAAGGTCCAGCCCGATGCGCTGCTGACCCGCGAGGGGCTGTTGGCGCCCCGCACCCCGCCCGCCCGCATCGACGCGGACCTCCGCGCCTTCCTGCACCGCTACCCCGAGGGCGAGCCCCGGACGATGGCGCTGGTCCTGGGGGCGCAACTGGCCGCCGAGACCGCGCGCTACGACCTGCTGCACGAACTGCTCGGA
>JAWLCQ010000014.1:0-49479 GCA_041687095.1 Phycisphaerae bacterium
AAAAGCGGCGGTGAACCGCCGCACTCCACAAGAGCCGCCGCGAGCCCGGGGATGCTCCCGCAGAGATGCACCCGCCGAGATGTGTAGAACAACGAGGTCAGGAGACCCCCAACGCAGGCGGGTGGGCTCAGCCCTCGATCAGCGATTCGGTGGGGGCGGGGACGTACTGGTAGGGCTGCTGGGGGCGGGACTCGAAGAGCGCCCCCATCGCCGACAGCGGCGAACTCACCAGGTTGAACAGCAGCCCGGCGGGGTTGAGCGGCAGCGAGCCGTAGCCCTCGAAGAGGATGCCCTCGGCGTCGGCGGAGATGCCCTCGACGTGCCCGATGAGGTACTTCTCCAGCGTGGACAGGGCGGGCAGCCACTCGGGCAGCAGGGGCGTGCCCGCCTGGTTCCCGGCGGCGTTGGCGAGGGTGGTCCAGCCCACCAGCGCCAGCGGGTAGGCGTGGCGGGCGACCTGCGGGGTGTCGGTGTAGCTCAGGAGGGCGGGCTTGCCGGTGAGGTAGGCGCGGAGCTTCTGGAACCGCGGCGTGCCCGTCAGGGGCGGGGCGGGCGGTTCGGCGATGGCGGTCTGCACGACCTGCGGGTACAGGCCCACGTACAGCCGCTTGCGGTGGATGGCCCAGGCGGGGGCGATGGGCAGGAGGCTCTCCCCGACGGGCGCGAGGTACTGCACCCGCCCGCGAGGGGTGCGGACGGTGCGGACGCGGAAGCGGGAGGCCGGGGGGCGGGGGTCCCCCGGGGCGGTCGCCGTGGCGGTCTCCTGGAAGCGGGCGAGGACCTTGTCGAGGGCGGTGCGGAAGGCCTCCTCGTTGGTCAGTTCGACGGAGAGGACCGTGCCCGTGAGCAGCCCCCCCAGGGAGGGGGCGCTGGCGAGGACCCAGGTGTCGCCCAGGTGGGCGAGCAGATCGTCGGTGACGGACACGCCGAGTTCCTCGCTGATCCCCTGGAGCATTCCCTGGAGCTGGCGGTCGGTGTTGGGGTCCAGCGCCCGCAGGGCCCGCCGCGTCTCCTCGTAGACGGCGAGGGGGCTGACGTTGGCAGCCTGGGCGAAGAGGGTGTCGTCGGGGACGCCCTCGAGGTCGGAATCGAGGATCGGGGCCCCGGCGTACAGCAGCAGCAGCCCGCGGTGGGGGGCGGGCGTCTGCAGGCGGAAGCGGGAGTACATCCCGCGGTCGACGATGCGGACGGTCCCGGCGTAGGTGGTCGCCTTGTCCATCCCCGCCGCCTGCAGGACGGCCTGCAGGTCCGGGGCCTGGGGCGATCCCTGCCGCAGGGCCGCGTCGGCGAGGGGGCGGAGGATCTCCACCGCGCGCTGGACGTGGGCGTAGACGGCGATCTGCACGTTGTCCCCGCTCACCGGCTGCAGGGCCCCCGTGAACCCCGCCGCCCGCCCCAGCGACTCCTCCGCCGTCGTCGCGAACAGGCGCTGGGGCGTGTCGGCCGGGCCCAGCGTGACGAAGAATAGCGGCCCGCCCTGCTTGGGCGTGAACGTCCCCACCGCCAGGGTCACGCCCTCGTCCACCGTCAGGGTGTGGTAGCGGGCGTTGTCGGCGATGTGGGGCTCGAACGGGAGGCCCTGGGACTCGGCGAGGGCGGCGAGGAGGGCCTCCCAGTGCTTCTCGAAGGCCTCGCGGTCGTCCTCGAGGCGGAGCAGGAGGATCATGGGCGGCAGGGCGGGGCGCTCGCCCAGGTCCCCGGGGTCGAGGACCGCGACGGCCAGCGGGTGGCGCCACAGCAGGCGGGCCATGGACCAGCCCTGGCCGAAGAGTTCGCGGGAGGGCCCCTCGGGCAGTTGGGCCTGGGCGGCGGTCTCGAGGGCGGCGACGACGTCGCGGGCGAAGGGTTCGTCGAGGAGCTGGCCCATCATGGACCCGCTGAAGGTCAGGGTCTTGCCCGCCCAGGCGGCGTAGAGGAGGGTATCGGCGGGCAGGTGTTCGGCGAGGGGGGCGGACGGCGTCTGCGCCAGTGCAGGACTGACGGAAAGCAGCGCGATCCCCAGCAGCCAACCCGTGCGATGTCGCATGGCGGGTCTCCTTCCTGTTGCGGCAGTGTATGGTGTCCCGGTAACCGCAGGCGGCGAGCCCGACGGGGAGGTGTTCCGCAGCTATCATCGTACGTCGCCCCCCGCGGCCCCCGCCAGACAAATCCCCGCACCTCCCCGGCGACAAAACGCGGTTCCGCCCGCTCCCTTGTCCGGTATAATCGCCCCCATGTTCCACACACAGCGAATCGTCGGCGGATGGGTCCTTCTCGCCCTGGTCCTGCTTACCCTCTCGGGCTGCGCCCCCTCCCCGCCCCCCGAGCCCCTCGGGACGTCCATGATCGTCCCCCAGCGCGTCGAGCCCTGGGGCGCCCGCGGGCGGCAGATCCACACCGACCGCTACGAGATCTTCACCACCCTCCCGAGCCAGAACCTCACGACGCTGCTCCCCGGGTTCCTCGAAGCCGCCCACGAGAACTACCTCCAGCTCACCGGTCTGCCCTCCGCCCCCCCAGCCGACCCGTGGACCGTGTACCTCTTCGCCAATCGCCAGGAGTGGGACGCCCTCACCCGCGCCAGGATCGGGCAGAGCGTGCCCATCGAGGCGGGCGGGTACTCCTACGACGGGGTCTGCGTGTTCTGGAATATCGGGATCCTGCCCACGCTCTCCGTCGCCGCCCACGAGTCGCTCCACCAGTTCTTCCACTACCGCCTCGTGGACCGCCTGCCCGCGTGGGCGGAGGAGGGCCTGTGCGCGACGGCCGAGGGGTACGACCTCGTCGGGACCAGCGTGGTCTTCAACCCCAACCGCAACCTGATGCGGTACGCGGACCTGCGGAGCACGATCGGCAACCACGAGCGGTGGCGGGACCTGGAGTCGCTGCTGACGCTGCACTCGATGGAGGCCGCCGCCGGGGCCAAAACCTCCCACCAGGCCGTGGGCTACTACGGGCAGCTCTGGGCGCTGCTGCACTACATCCGCAATACCCCCCGCTACCGCGCCGGGCTGCACCGCCTCGTCCGGGACGCCGCCACCGGCCGCCTCGCCGACGTGCTCCTGCTGGAGCACGACGAGCACGAGCGCCTCCTCGCCAACCCCCTGGAGTACAACCGCCGCGTCTCCCTCCCGCTGTTCGTCCACTACATCGACCCCGACCTCGAGGCGTTCGAGAAGGCCTACCGCGCCCACGCCATCCGGCTCGCCGGCCTCGAGTAGCCGATCGGGACAGAGGGGCAAGACTTTCCACACAACTCGTCACCCCTTCCGTAGTACGCAGGGATGCAGGGGATGCACGGGATCGGAGCAAAGAAACTCCCATCCCTTGCATCCCCTGCATCCCTGCCTGCTTCGCAGGATGTGTGGATGCCAATGCCCAGGGGAGAAGGGTCTCGCTACCCCAGCAGCTTGGCCAGGCGTTCCAGCACGTCCTCCACCACGATCTCGGGCGAGGACGCCCCGGCGAGGACGCCCAGCACCAGCGGGCGTTTGGGGGGGCACCATTGGGGGATGGTATGCTCGGACCCGGTCCGCGGGTCGAAGGTGCGGATGGCGTCGGGGGCGAGGAGGGCGGCGGCGTCCTCGATGAAGAACGACGGGCCGTACTGCCCCGCCAGCTCGAACAGGTGCCGCGTGTTCGACGACCCGAACCCCCCGACCACCAGCGTCAGGTCGCACCCGGAGCTGCACAGCTCGACGGCGGCGGACTGGCGGTCCTGGGTGGCGCGGCAGACGGTGGGCTGGAAGCGCAGGCGCTGGTCGGCCTCGTCCCCGAACCGTTCCCCGAAGGCCTGCTGGAGCATCTCGCGGACGCGGAGGGTATCCTCGTAGAGCATCGTGGTCTGGGAGACCTGGGCGGTGCGGAGGAAGGGCCCCAGCGAGTCGGCGTTCGTCGCGTCAGGGCCGAACGCCTCGCGGAAGCGGTCGGCGGGGACCTCGCCCACGAGCATCCGCGCGAACTGCCGCACCTCCTCCATCGACCCGGTAACGACGTAGCGGGCCCCGGCGGCGTCGAGGCGGGACTTGGTCACCACCGTCTCGTCGTGCCTCGCCCGCCCGTAGATCAGCACCCCGTAGCCTTCGTCGGCGGATTGCTGGGCCCAGCGGTGCAGCCGCAGCACGTCCCCGCAGGTGGTATCGACGATGCGGCACCCGATGGCGCCGAGGCGCTTCTCGATCGGCAGGGGCACGCCGAACGCCGGGATCACCGCCGTGTCCGACGCCCCCACGTACCGCTCCAGCGCGTCGCGCTGCTCGGGCGTGAGGATCCGCACGCCCATCTGCTCGAAGTGCTCGTTCACCCACGGGTTGTGGATGATCTGCCCGAGGAGGAAGTAGCGGCTGTCGGGGGGCGGGGCCTCGTACAGGGCCCGCTCGAGCATCGACAGCGCCCGGCGGACCCCGCGGCAGAACCCGAAGACGCGGGGGATCCGCACCTCCCCCCACGGCCGGCGCCACACGTTCCCCGCCTGGCGGACGCGATCCAGCAGGTCGCTGGCGAAGGGGTCCCGCGGGGGCGATGATCGATCGTTGCTCATGCGGACAGTTTACGGCGCGTCGTCGAGCGGGTCGAGGGGCGGGCGCTTGTTGTCGAGGACGCGGGTGAACCGCTCCTCGATCAGCTCGTCCTTCCGCTGCTCCCGGGCTTCAAGCCCCTCGCGGAGCTGCTTCACCTGCTCCTCCAGGGCCTTGAGGCGGGCCTCGTAGCGTTTCTGTTCGGCGGCGAACTGGGCGACGATGGCCGTGCGGAGCTGCTCGCGCAGTTCGGCGCGGCGGGCGTCGTCGGGGGCGTCGCGGAGGGCGCGGGCGAGGCGGGCGACCTCGATGCGGGCCTCGTGCTCGGCGAGGACGGACTCGCGCTCCTCGGGGTCCATCCGCTTCAGCCGCTCGTGCCAGTCCCAGAGGAACCCCATCGCGCGGCGATACCGCCAGGGCTGCTCCTCCTTGAGCTGCATCAGCCGCTCGTGGTACTCGGGGCGGCGTTGGCGGATGGCGTCGAGGAGTTCGGCCTCCTGCGCCTCCGTCAGCGCGCGCGGCGGGGGCCCGTGGCGCTCGCCGCGCGGCCCGTCCTGCGGCCCGTCCATCCGGGGGGCGCGTTCGGGGCGGGAGGCGGGCGCCTCGTCGGCGGCCGGCAAGCCCGTCGCCGCGGCCGTTACCATCGCCACCATCACCATCAGCATCCATCGACGCATCATCGTCGCACCTCGCAGTCCCGCACCGTCAGCTTTCCAGCTCCAGCAGCGGGTCGTGGATCCAGAACTCGTTCATGGACTCCTGCAGCGTTTCGATCCGCCCGTCCAGGTCGCTCGTCCCGTCGCCCAGCGTCGCCGCCGCCATCTCCATCCGCAGGGACGCGATCTCGTCGGAGAGGGCGTCGAGTTCCACGGGGGCGTTGGCGTCCCGGGCGGCGAGGGCGGCGATGGCGTCCATGGGCAGCTCGGGCAGCGGTGCGCGGGCCTCCGTCCCCGCCCCCGGGCCCCCCGCGGGCCGCTCCGGGACGAGGGAGAACGTCAGCACGATCATCGCCGCCACCGCCGCCGCGGCCGCCACGTACCGGCCCAGCGGCACAGCCCGCCGGGGCAGGCCCAGAGCGGCCGAGCGGGCCCGGCGGTGCGCCCGCTGCATTGCCTCCGGGGGGACCGCGACGTCCATCGCGCTCCCCGCCCGCCTCTCCAGGGCGCGGATCTCCTCCGCCGCCCCGCGCTCGTCGGCCGTCAGCTCGACGTTCTCTCCGTCGAGCCATCTCGCCATCCGCTCGTACTGTGCTTCATTCCATTCCATCGTCTGCCCCCAGCAGGTCCCGCAGCTTTTTGAGCCCGCGGTGGACCTTCGCCAGGACCGTTCCGGTCGGACAGCCGCACATCGCGGCGATTTCCTTGTAGCTCAGCTCCCCGAAGTGGCGGAGCAGGATCATCTCTCGCGTCCCGTCGTCCAGTTTCGCCAGGGCCTGGCGGACGCGGTGGCCGGCCTCCTCGATCCGCATCGCCGTTCCCACCGCGGGCCCGTCGGCGGGGATGCGGTCGGCGAGCGATCCGCCGTCGGAATCCTCGCTCGCGAGGCTGACGAGCAGCCCGCGCGTCTTGCGGCGGCGGATGCGGTCGCGGACGAGGTTGGCGGCGATGCGGAACAGCCACGGTTCCAGCCGCCCGCGCTCGTCGTACCGCTCCAGCGTCCGCACCACCCGCAGCGACAGCTCGGCGAGGAGGTCCTCGGCGTCGTGGTGGTGGCCGGTCGTCCGCAGGAAGTACCCGTACAGGCGCGGACCGTACTCGGCGAGCAGCGCCTCGTAGGCGGCCGGCTCGCCTCGCTTGGCCCGGGCGATGGTGTCGGGGTGTTCCTGGGGTTCCATTGCATCCACTTGGCTTAACGCACCAAGCCCGCCCGCATTGCGGGGGGGAGGGGGAGAGCGATCAGCTATTGTACCTACTTCCCCAACACCCTGCGTGTCCTGTACAGTTGAACTCTCAGACACGTACCGCCCGTGTGGAGGCGGCCCAGCACAAGGAGTTGCCATGAACCTTCGCCTCGTCTGCCTGACCGCCTCGACGCTCTGCCTGCTCGCCCTTGCCGCCGTGTGCGTGCTGTCGCTTCCCGCCCCCGCCGCCGCCCCCCCCGCGGCCACCCCCGCGGCCGCCGAGCCCCCTCCGCCCCCGCCCATCCTCGCGACCGAGCAGGACCAGGCCCTCGCCGCCGAGTTCCGCCGCCTGCAGGAAACGATCACCGAACCGGCCGCCACCGAACTCCTCCACGCCGTCGCCCCCTGGATGCCCAACATGGTCGCCCAACTCGCCGGGGAGAAGCCCGCCTCCGAAGACGCCCTCGCCAAGGCCCGCAAGGCCATCGGCGACCGCGTGAAGGAACTGCAGAACCAGGTCGAGTGGCCCGACCCCAAGAGCTTCACCTTCGCCCGCGCCAAGGGCCCCATCGTTATCGACGGGGTGCTCGACGACGACGCCTGGAAGGACGTCCCCGCCCACCCCATGCCCTACGAACTCAACGCCAAGACCCCCGGGGCGGACGCCCCCGTGTCGGCGGTGCGGCTGCTGTGGGATGACGAGTACCTCTACTTCGCCTTCGCCTGCGAGGACAGCGAGATCGACGCCCCGAAGCTCGAGCGCGACGGGCCGGTCTACGACTACGACTGCGTCGAGGTCTTCGTCATGCCCAACCCCCGCTGGGGCATGTACTGGGAGCTGAACCTCAGCCCCTCCAAGTCGCAGCTCGACCGCGTCTACACCAAGTACCGCCGGCAGTTCGGCTCCTACCGCCTCGAGGGCGAGCAGATGCAGGGCCTCAAGTGGGAAACCACCCTCACCGGGCCCGCCGATGCGCCCACGGGCTACATCGTCGAGGTGGCGATGCCCATCTCCGAACTGCCCGCCTGGGGCGGCAAGCCCAAGGCCGGCGACAGCATGCTGCTGCTGTGCTCGCGGATCTCGCGGACGGCCGGCAAGAACCGCTTCTACGCCATCACCCCCATCTGCACCTGGTTCCACAACATGTGGGCGTACGCCCCGGCGACGCTGGGGGAGTAGGCCCCGCGGCCGGGAGACCGAAGGCCGGGGAGGCCGGCGCCTCCTGCTGACAGCGATTCAGGCCATTGACGCCCCCCGCGCCGTCGGGGGGCGTTGCTTTGCGCCTTGCGCTACTTCGCCTCCGTCAGCGCCGTCGTGCGGAGGAAGTCCGAGAGCCCCCGGAAGCCCTTCTGGCGGGCCGAGGTCTCCAGCAGGGCCTTCTCCTCGGGCGTGAGGCGGACGTTCACCTGCTCCGACCGCACGCCCCGCCGGGCCGGGGCGGGAGGGGACTCGTCCGCCTCCAGCATGGTGGCGATCGCCGCGGTCAGCGCCTCGCGCGTGTGCTCCACGCACCGATCGGGCGTGCGGCCCTCCCCGAAGACCGTCGGCATCTCCAGCCCGTGCCCGTACCACTCCCCGTCCTCGAAGGCGAGGACGATCTCGTACCGCTCGGCGAGCGCGCGGGCCCTGGCGAGCACCTTGCGATCGAACGGGCGGTCCACCGCGGAGTCAGAGCTTTTCGATCTGGCGGACATCATTGCAGCATAGCACGCGCTATACGGTAATCCACCCCTCTATCGCCTCTTTCCGGTTCGCCGCGTCCAGGATGCGGCGGATGGCGAGGGTCTCGCGGCGGTCGATGGACGGCTTGCCGCTGTCGAACAGGTCCAGGATCGCCGCGGCCATATCGCCAAACAGCGTCGAACCGTCCACCATGATGTGCCGCGTCGCCTCCCCCGTCGTCACCGTCGCCATGAAGGGCGTGTCGGCCTTGACGTAGACGTTCACGACGGCCGTGCGCCCGCCGGAGAAGTTCAGCAGCAGTTGCGACTGCGCCCCCGTGCCGCGGCGCATCAGCGACTCCACCCGCGGACCCATGCAGCTCACCACGAGTTCGACGGGATGAATGGCGTACTCCGCGAACGACCGCCCCCCGCCCCAGGCCGCCATGTGCCGGACCTTCGCCCGCCCGACCTCCCGCACGTATGCCTGCACGGCCGTGTAGCGCAGCGCCGATGTCGTCTGCATGGGCACGCGGTGGCGGTCGGCGAGGGCAAGGATCCGCTCGGCCGTCGGGGTGTCGGGGGCGAAGGTCTTGTCCACGTACGTCGTCTTCCCGAAGGGGAAGACCATCTCGCACAGCTTCTCATGCACCTCGGGCTTGCCCGGGGCGAGCACGACGTAGTGGTCCACGTGCCCGTCGAGCGCCTCGGGGGTGTCGAACCAGGGGACGTCGTTCTTCTTCGCCCACTCGCGCCCGGCGGGCTTGCGGAGGGCGAAGCAGCCCGCCACGTCGTACCCGCGGCCCTGGAGGTCCCCGCGGAGGAGTTGGAGGTAGACGTTGGCGTGGAAGTTCTCCAGGTCCCAGTCCACGTACCCGATCCGCTTGCCCGCTTTGGCCATGGTGGTTGTCCTTTCTGCTCGCTCACGCTACGCACCCGTACCGCCGACGTCAACGGTGCGCAAGGCCGGTGCAGCGAAATGGCCCGGTAAAGCGGTTGACTTTCCGCCTCCGCCCGCAGAGAATGGATCAACTACGAGCGCCCGTAGCTCAGCTGGATAGAGCGCTTGCCTCCGGAGCAAGAGGTCAGAGGTTCGAATCCTCTCGGGCGTAGTTCTTCTCATAAGCCCCGGTATGCATCCTTCCGGTGCGCCACGCGCACGACGAGCACCAGCACCTCCCTGTCGCGAATCGCGTAGATGATGACGTAGTCCTTGCTGGCGTGGACGCGGTGCAGCTCGCCGAGGTTCTCCAGCCTTTTCGTGCCCGCTCTACGCGGATCATCGCAGAGCAGGAGCAGCCAGCGGGCGATCCGCTTCTGCACGGTGCGGGGGAGCGCAGCCAACTCCTTTTCGGAGCGGGGTGTGAAGGCGATGCGGTATCGCATCGGTCAGAGCCCCAGCTTTTCCTTGAGTGTTTCCCACGGGATCGCCTTCTCCCCGGACCGCTGGAACTCGTCCAAGGCTTCCCGGCCCTGCTGGGCCCAGTAACGATCCTCGAGGCTCTCCAAGAGTGCCAGGTCCTCCTCGCTCACGAGGTACACGGGCTTGGCCCCGCGGCGCTCGATCCGCACCCGCTGCCGCTGGTACGCCACGCGATTGAAGGTGTCCGGAGGGATGCGGGTCTGGGATGCCTTCAGCGTGTTCATGGATTCACTCCGTCCAATGGTACAATATGCCCAACTAGACCATATAGTACATTATGTACACATGGTGTGGGCGGATCAAGTGAAGAAACTGCGGGCTGGGGTTCGCGGAGGAGCCGCGCCTGGGGCGGTCCGGCGTGGTTGCTCCGCTGCGCTCCGCAACCCACGGCGCCCGACGTAATCGGCGAAGCTTGCATGTTGGGGCTTTTCCTGCTGTAGTGGAATGACCAGGGGCGGCAGGCGAAAGGGCCGAGCATGGGCCTGGACACTCTTGAACTTCTGCTGGAGACGGAAGAGCGGTTCGGGGTTTCCATTCCAGATAAGGAAGCGTCCGAGATCCGGACGGTGGGGGACCTGCACGAAGCGGTTCTCCGCAAGCTCTCCGTCCGCAATTCGCAACGGTGCCTGACGGCGATGGCGTTCTATCGGCTGCGGCGGGCGCTGGTGGAGCTGCTGGGCGTGCGGCGGGAGCAGGTTCGGCCCGACCGTTCTGTCGGTGACGTGCTGCCGTGGTATCGGCGGAGGCAGCTCTGGCCGCTGCTGGCGAGCGGGAGCGGGCTGCGCATGCCCACGCTCGAGCGGCCCGAGTGGCTGAGGGAGGCGATCATGTCCGCGGCCGTGCTGACGTTCATCGCGGCCCCCGTTCTCGCCGCCATGGGCGGACTGTCCGTGTGGGCAGTTTGGCTGCTGATCGCGATTGCCGTCGCCTTGGCCTTCTGCGTGACCCGCCCCCTCGCCCTCGTCCCCGCCGGCCGATGCCGCACCGTCGGCGATCTCGCGCGGGCCGTCTACGGCGTCAACGCCGGGGCGCTCGCCCGGGAGGCGGGCGAGGTGAACCGCGCGGAGACGTGGGGGATGCTCGTGGGGCTCGTCTCCGATCAGCTCGGCGTGCGCGAGCGCGACATCACGCCCGACAGTCGTTTCATCGAGGATCTCAACTGCGGGTGAACCGGTAGGGCGTGCAGGCGGTGGAGCGAAGCGCAGCCGCCTGCGCGCGGAAGCGGGCGCCCCGCGCGCAGGGACCTTCGCTTCGCTACGGCCCCTGCACGCCCTACCCGCCTGCGGCCGCTACGAGCCCAACGTGACTGCCGCGAACGCTTGCCTCCCTGCGGTTCGGAAGGCATACTGGCGCTCGCCCGACCGGGCGGTGGGGCGGACCCGTCGCCCGCGGATGACCATTCAATTCGGGGAGCGAGATCTATGGACACACCGAACCCGCCGCGGGACGACAATCCCCTCAATGCCCTCGCCAGCGTCGCGGAGGACCGTTCCCAGGAGTTCGCCCAGTGGCGCCACCAACGCCTCAGGGCCCCCGTGCTGCTGGAACGGATCGCTTGGTCGGGGTTCGCCACGCTGGTGCTGACGATCGCGCAGGGCGTGACGGTGCTGTCGATTGCCCTGTCGCTCGTGAGCGGGTTGGCCGCGATTGCCGGCGCGGTGGGAGACCAGGAGGATTCCGTTTTCCTGCTGGTTCCCCTCATGCTTGCTGGCCTGACGCTCCAGGCGGCCCTGCTCGTGGTCTTCACCCGGGTGAAGGGCATGGAGCGCACTCCGGCGCCCGCCCCGCCCCAAACGCCTGCGACGCCCCAAGCGCGTGCGACACCCCAAACGCCTGCGACGCCCGAAACGCCTGCGACGGGGGTCTCCTGACCTCGTTGTTCTACACATCTCGGGCCTCGCGGGCGGCAGGGATCGGTCTCCAGGCGTCCCGACAGGGACGCGTCTCCGTGCGTCCCGGTAGGGACGCTGTGACAATAGCCCAGCAGTTCACTGCTGGGACCCGGGCCCATCCCCCTTCCTTTTCTTCTTCTCCTTCTTCTCAAGCCCCGGGAGGGGCGCTTGAGGGAGTGCTGCGGACCCATCCCTCAATCGCCCCTGCCGGGGCTCACACTCCCGCGCGACCGCGACCCAGCAGTGAACTGCTGGGCTATTCTCAGTCCGTCCCTGCCGGGACTCTCGGAGTCGCGTCCCGGTCGGGACGCCAAGATGTGTAGAACAACGAGGTCTCCTGACCCCCGGCGTCCGGGAGGGGCGAGGGACGCCGCCGCGGCAGCGTTGTTGGAGCGGTCCCTTCGCGCCAGCCCTCAATCAGCTATCAGCTACCAGCCGACAGGCTCAGGGCAGAGGTCCCCGCCGCGACCGAAGCGCCGCCATTACGCTATCGCGGAAGCGTTCCGCTCGTTCCCGGACGTTGGGGGTCAGGAGACCTCGTTGTTCCACACATCTTGCCGTGGATTTCCCGCACGATGCGACCTGGACCCAGGCGGCCTCTTCGCCCCGGAAGGGGCGAGGGAGAGTAGCCGGGGGCGCAGCGCAGCGGAGCCCCCGGTATCGGCCCCAGGGGAGATGGAGCCCCGACAGGGGCGAGGGAGACGCAAGGCGGGACCTCGTGGGAACCCCCACAGCTCCCTCGCCCCTGTCGGGGCTCTGAAGAACGGAACCGCCTTCCGGGGGTTCCGCTTCCGGCTTCGCTACGCTACGCCGCGACAAGTCGCTCCACCCCCGGCTACTGTCCCGCGCCCCTGTCGGGGCTGTCGGACCGACGCCCGGAATCGGGTCCCTGCCGCCCGCGAGGCCCAGATGTGTAGAACAACGAGGTCAGGAGACCCCCAACGCAGGCGCTGGAGGCGGCGCGGGCGCGCGGGGCGGCCGCGGATCGCCTCCCACGCCTCCCCTAGAATTCCAGCGGGCCGGTCCTCCCCGAATCGCCGCCTCTTCATCGGGGCGGCGGCGGGTAAGGAAGGGACATGAAGCTGATCGACGAACACTTCCTCCGGTGCAAGGGCCGCTACATCGTCCAGTGCGGCGTGGCGACGGTGGCGATCCTCGTGGCCATGGTCGTCCTCGACACCCTCTCTCACACGGCCATCATCGCCTCGCTGGGCTCGACGTCGTTCATCGTGTTCGTGCGCCCGCGGTCGTACGCCTCGCGGCCCTACGTGGTGATCGGGGGCTACGCGATCGGCGTGGGGGTGGGGACGCTGTTCCACGCGATCGGGCAGATCGAACTGGAGACGGGCGTGATCGTCGAGCGGTACCTGCCGATCACGCTGGCGGCGGCGGGGGTGGGGGTGGCGATGCTGCTGATGACGGCGACGGGGCTGCGGCACAGTCCGGCGGCGGGGATCGCCCTGGGGCTGGTGCTGGAGCGCTGGTCCAGCGGGACGGTGCTGTTCGTGCTCATCGGGGTGGTGGTGCTGGTGGCGGCGAAGCGGCTGATGCGGCGGTGGATGATCAACCTGGCGTAGGGTATGCTGTGCCTCGGTCGCATTGCACGCCAAGGAGGCACACATGCTGTGGTGGGAGTTGACCGCGTCGGAGTTCGCGTCGGCCGTCGAAACGGTGGGGGGCGTGTGCGTCGTGCCCGTGGGGGTGGTGGAGAAGCACGGGCCGCACCTGCCGCTGGGGACGGACGTGTTCTGGGGCCAGGCCCTCGCCGCCCGCGCCGCCCAGCTCGAGCCCGCCCTCGTCTTCCCCCCGTACTACTTCGGGCAGATCCACGAGGCCCGCCACCAGCCCGGGACCGTCGCCCTCCCCCGCCGTCTGCTGCTGGACGTGCTGGAGGCGACGTGCGAGGAGATCGCCCGCAACGGGCTGCGGAAGATCGTCCTGCTCAACGCCCACGGGGGCAACGAGGCGATGCTGCAGTACTTCGCCCAGTGCGTCCTCGAGCGCCCGCGCGACTGGGGCGTCTACGTCATTCGCCTGGGCGACAAGACCCCCATCGCCACCGACGGGTGGACGGCCATGCGGGGGACCGAGCTCGACTACCACGCGGGCGAACTGGAGACCTCCCGCATCCTCGCCGTCCGCCCGGACCTGGTGAAGCTCGACCGCGCGGGCGAGGAGTCCGGGGCCCCGCAGAAGCGCCTCGCCCACCTGCCGCCCGTCTACACCGGCATCGGCTGGTACGCCGACTTCCCCAACCACTACGCTGGCGACGGAGCGCCCGGGACCCCCGCCAAGGGCCGCTACGCCCTCGAACACGAAGCCGCTCGCGTCGCCGCCATCCTCGCCGCCATCAAAACCGACACCGCCACGCCCGAACTGCTGGAGGAGTTCTACCGGGCGTCGGAGAACCCGAACACAGAGGGCTGAACCGAACCGCGTTGGATCTCGTGCTCCCCTGCGCACCAACCGGATCCCGATCTCGCCCTGGAACAATGCCCACGGGACGCTGTTTGTCCCGTGGGACGGTCTCAGCAACCGAACCGTCTCCGATCCTGCGCAACCCCCTGCACACCGGAAACCTTGACCGGATCCCCTGTCGGTCCCGTCCCTCGCGGAACCGATCCGTCCCGGTCGCTTCAGACCGTCCCGTCCCGTAGCGGATCAAGACCCTCTGGTCTTCCCTTTGGAGGAGTCCTCTGTGGACCCGGGATCCTGTCGCAGAACGGGAACCGCTTGGTTGTCCAAGGCCCTCCCACGGGACAGACTGCGTCCCGTGGGCATTGTCCAGTGCGCGATCAGGCGCAAGTGGTGCGCGGAGAGCTCCCTCACCGCCCTCGCTGCGCTCGGGCACCTCTCCCCCGGGGGAGAGGGGTTGAAGCGCTCGCTTCCGGTCTTCAGTTCCCGTTCCCCGGTTCCCGGTTCCTGGCTCCCGCTTCCTGGTTCCAAGCTCCTGCCCTTCGACTCGCTGCACTCGCTCAGGGCTTCGGCACCCGACCCCGATTCCCGTTCCCGCCGCCCCGCCTCAGCGGTTGCGCCGCCCCGCCGGGGGAATGAACCGCCGCGTGCTCGTCATCCACTGGTACAGGGCGACGTGGTGGGCGTGGACGGCCGACTGGTGCGCGGGGTGGTCCACCACGTTCTCCAACTCGTGCGGGTCGCTCGCGAGGTCGTAGTACTCGTAGTGCGGGCCCACGCCCTCGGCGCCCCCGAGGTAGAGGATCAGCTTGCCCTCGCGCGAGCGGGCCATCGCCGTGTACGTGCACATCGGGCAGTCGTGGTTCTCGCTGAAGACGTACGGCTCCCCGGCCACCTCCCCGCGCAGCAGGTCCGCCGAGCGGTCCCGCCCGGCCGTGCGGGCGCGGGAGTACTCCCCGCCCACCAGCCCCAGCACCGTGGGGAACATGTCGATCTGCTCGACGAGCGCATCGCTGGTTCCCGGCTCCAGGTGCCCGGGCCAGGTGATGAGGTACGGCACGCGGACGGCGGCCTCGTACATCTGGTGCTTTTCGCAGCGGAAGTGCTCGCCCAGCAGGTCCCCGTGGTCGCTGGTGAAGACGATGAGGGCGTCTTGCCCGAAGCGAGCGCGGAAGGCGTCGATGGCCCGTCCGACGTGGGTGTCGAGGTGTCGCAGGAGCCCGGCGTACTGCGTGCGGATCTCGCGCATGGTCCCCTCGGGGATGGAGCCCTCCCCGTAGTTCCGCCGGGACATCTCGCCGGTGGAGGAGTGCTTTCGCTCCATCTGCTCGGGGCTCTCGCGTGGGGGGGCGGGCATGTCGGCGGGGTCGAACATCTCGTCGTAGGGCTTGGGCGGGCAGTAGGGCGAGTGCGGGGCGAGGTAGGACAGGTACAGGAACAGCGGCTCGTCGCGGTCGTATTGGGCGACGTAGTCCAGGGCGGTGTCGGAGAGGAAGGTGGACTCGCAGAAGCGGTCCTCGAAGGGGCAGGGGCCCCAGTGGATGCGGTCGCGGAGGCGGCGCTTCTCGTCGGTGGCGTCGATGTCGGCGGGGTAGCCCATGTCGTCCTCGTTCAGGCCGTGCTCGATGAGGAACTTCGAGTAGATCGACAGGGGGCGGCGGTCGCGGAACGTCCCGTCGTGCAGGAGCACCTCGCGGAACCCGAAGGCGGAATCGGGCGGGTTGTGGTGGAGCTTGCCGATGACGGCGGTGTGGTACCCCGCCCCGTTGAAGCCCTCGACGAGCGAGGGGCAGGTGGGGTAGGGGGCGTGGTTGTTGGTGTGCGCCCCGTGGTTGGTGGGGTACTGCCCGGTCGTGAGGGAGTACCGCGCCGGGACGCAGATGGGCGACTGCGTGTAGCAGCCATTCAGCCGCACGCCCTCGGCCGCGAGGCGGTCGATGCACGGGCTCGTGTCGGCCGGGAAGCCGTAGCAGCCCAGAAAGTCGGGGCGGAGCTGGTCGGTGTTGATGAACAGCACGTGGGGTTTCTTTGCGTCGCTCATGGTGTCCTCCTGCGGAGCGGTGGTACGGTCCGGGGTATTCCACCGGATTCCCTTCGTGCGTGCAAGCGCCGGATCGTGGGTGTAGCATTCCCCCCGCATCGGTGCATCCGCGGAATCGAGCAGGGATGCAGGGGATGCACGGGATGGGAGCGGATCATTCCCGATCCCCTGCGTCCCCTGCATGCCTGCCTGCTCCCCGGAGTGCGGGCGAGCGATTCCTGGAAGGCACACAGACGCGAGGATCAACGAATGAGCGACAGACCCCGAGTGCTGCTGCTGGGCGACTCGATCCGCATGAGTTACCAGCCCGCCGTGCGCGAGCTGCTGGCGGACGAGGCGGAGGTGGTGGGGCCCGGCGAGAACGGGCAGTTCGCCCTGTACACCCAGGGGGCCATCGACCGCTGGCTGCCCCAACTGGGCACCCCGGACGTGGTGCACTGGAACAACGGACTGCACGACGTGGGGCACCGCCCCAACCGCTGCCCGCACCAGATCCCGCTGGAGATGTACGCCGGGGAACTGCCGCACATCCTCTGGCGCCTCCGCGAGACGGGGGCGGACGTCATCTGGGCGACGACCACGCCCGTCCATCCCGACCGCCCGTGGTCGGACACGAACTGGTCGTGGCGGAACGCCGAGATCGACGCCTACAACATCGCCGCCCTGAAGGTCATGCGGTCGCGGGACGTGCCCATCAACGACCTCCACGCCCTGGTGGCCGCCGACTACGACCGCATGCTCTGCCCCGATCAACTCCACCTGTCGGCCGAGGGCGTCCGCACCTGCGCCGCCGCCGTCGCCGCCGCCGTCCGCACCGTCCTGCAGCAGCGGGCCCGGCGGGGATAGCCGCAGCAGAAAGGCGGTGCCTATGGTCGGCGGCGTGCTCATCGGGATCGGAACGCTCCTGCTGCTGTTGGGAGTCGTGCTGTTGACGGGCTGGACCGGCGGGCGGAGCCGCTGGTTCGGGGCGGACGTGTACGACCGCCCGGGGGACAACCGCACGGACCGGATCTTCCTGGACCTGTACTTCGTGGTCAAAGTCCTCGCCCCGCTGCTGGGGGGGGCGACGATGATCGTGTACGGGTTGCGGCTGCTGGTGGGGGACGGGACCGAGTAGGGGGGCTTGCGAAAATCGGCCCCGGCGGGTACAAAAGCATCATGTTGGACCCCCAGAAGGAGCCACGCGTCATGAACACCTACCAGGGCAAGCTGATCGCCCCTCCGCAGGCGCGGTTCGCCGTCATCGTCAGCCGCTTCAACGAGTTCGTCACCGGCAAGCTGCTGAGCGGGGCGATGGACGCATTCGTGCGGCACGGGGTGGACGAGGGGGCCATCGACGTCGTCTGGTCCCCGGGGAGCTTCGAGATCCCGCTGCTGGCCCAGCGGCTGGCGGGGTCGGGGCAGTACGCCGCCGTCGTCTGCCTCGGGGCCGTCATCCGCGGGGGCACGGACCACTACCAGTACGTGGCCTCCGAGGTCTCCAAGGGCGTGGCGCAGGCGGCGATGCAGACGGGCGTGCCCTGCATCTTCGGGGTTCTCACGTGCGACACCCTCGAGCAGGCCATCGAGCGCAGCGGGACCAAGGCGGGCAACAAGGGCGTCGACGCCGCCCTCGCCGCCCTGGAGATGGCCAACCTGTTGCCCCAACTCCCCTCGCGGTAGAAGTTCAGAGCAGCCATGTCTGTCAAACGGCATCACGCGAGGCGGCTGGCCTTGCAGGGACTGTCCTGCCTGGACGTGCAGGGCGAGAAGGTGTTGGACCTCGTGGACATCTTCCTCATCGACTCGCGGGAGTCGGAGGGGACCATCGACGAGGCCCGCGAGCTGATGCGCGGGGCGTGGGAGGACCGCGACGCCTGCGACGCCATCCTCTCCCGCCACGCCCGCCACTGGGACCTGCCGCGCCTGGCCCTGGTGGACCGCAACATCCTCCGCCTGGCGACGCACGAGCTGCGGCGGGGGGGGGCGCACTTCAAGATCGTCATCAGCGAGGCCATCAAACTCGCCAACGAGTTCTCCACCGCCGAAAGCCCCCGCTTCATCAACGGCATCCTCGACGCGGTCGCGAAGGAGCTTTTCAGCGGGGATGAACGCAGATGAACACAGATGGGGGAAACAGAGCGGAGGAATGCCCGCACCGGGAGGTGACGGAGCGGGTCTTGGCGGGGGCGTTTCAGGTTTCGAACGCTCTGGGGTGTGGATTCCTCGAGAAGGTATACGAGAACGCCATGGTCGTCGAACTCCGCAAGGCCAACCTCTCCTGTGCGCAGCAGGTGCCCCTGCGTGTTCTGTATGATGATGTGACCGTCGGGGAATACGTCGCGGACCTGATCGTCGAGGGGGCCGTCCTCGTGGAGGTGAAGGCCACGGAGGAGGACCACCCGGTCTTCACGGCACAGATCCTGAACTACCTGCGGGCGACGAGGCTGCCGGTGGGGCTGCTGCTGAACTTCGGGCGGCCGCGCCTGTCGTACCACCGATACATGATGACCTCCGACGGGACCCGCCACTGGATCCGCGCCCGCGATGGGTCCTCGTGATATTCTTCTCCCTATCTGCGTTCATCTGCGTTCATCCCCGCTAAGAAGGAAGTCCAAATGGCGCTGTTCAAGAAGACCATGGAGAAGCTTCGCTCCGGGCTGGAGCGGACGAAGCAGGTGTTCGTGGGGGGGCTGCGGTCCCTGCTCGCCGGGCGCAAGCTCGATGACGCCCTGCTCGACGAACTCGAGGAGAAGCTCATCGAGGCCGACATGGGCGTCGCCACCGCCATGCGCATCCGCGACGACCTCCAGGCCGCCTACAAGGAGAAGCGCATCACCACCGGCGACGAGGTGATCCCGTTCCTCAAGACCGAGCTGAAGACCTACTGGCCCCCCGCGGACCGGTCCGTCCACTTCGCCTCCGAACCGCCCACCGTCATCCTCGTCGCCGGGGTCAATGGGACCGGCAAAACCACCTCCGTCGCCAAGCTCGCCTACCGCCTCCAGCGCGAGGGCCGCAAGGTCATCCTCGCCGCCGCCGATACCTTCCGCGCCGCCGCCGTCCAGCAACTCTGCATCTGGGGCGAGCGGATCGGGGTCGACGTCATCACCGGCTCGGGGTCCGACCCCGCCGCCGTCGTCTACGACGCCTGCGACGCCGCCCGCGCCCGCGGGGCGCAGGTCCTCCTCGTCGACACCGCCGGCCGCCTGCACACCCAGGACAACCTCATGCGCGAACTCACCAAGATCCGCGACGTCGTCGCCAAGCGGATCCCCGGGGCCCCCCACGAGGTCCTCCTCGTCCTCGACGCCACCACCGGCCAGAACGCCATCCAGCAGGCCAAGGCCTTCACCGCGGCGATCAACGTCACCGGCATCTTCCTCGCCAAGCTCGACGGGACGGCCAAGGGCGGGATCGTCGTCTCCATCCGCCACGAACTCGACCTGCCCGTGAAGTTCATCGGCGTGGGCGAGAGCTACGAGGACGTGGAACCCTTCGACCCCGACGCCTTCGTCGACGCCCTGTTCGAATAGAATTGCCCGCGACGCCCTGTAAGGGTTGACAGATGACCATGACCGGCTGCTCTTGAATGCCATGTTGGTTTGACGTGGTTGCTCCGCTGCGCTCCGCAAACCACGGCACCCGCGCTTGGCACCCGCGCTTGAGGCACCCACGCTTGAGGCCCGCGCGTAAGGCGCCCCCGCTTGAGGGCTCTGCTGCGTTCGGGATCTACCGCTTCTGCTGGCCCAGGGCGCGCTGGAGGGACTCGAGGAAGCGGGCCTCGGGCTTCTCCTGGGCCTGCTCGGCGCGGAGGGCGGCTTCCAGGGCGGGGGCGATCCGCGGGTCCTTCAGGCTGCCCAGGGCGGCGGCGACGTTGACGCGGAGGGTGCGGTCGTCCAGCAGGGGCAGCAGCGCCGTCGTCAATTCCTCCGCCCGCTCTCCGCCGGCGGTCCTCGCCAGTTGCTGGGCGGCCGTGCCGCGAGCGGTGGAAGTGGCCTGGGGGTCCTGGAGGACCGCCAGGGCGGCGGGGAAGGCGTCGGGGGTGGGCATGTCGCACAGGGCGCGGGCGGCGGCGGCGGACAGACCGCGGTCCGTCCCCCGGGCCGCCTCGCTCAGGGCGGGCAGGACGGCCGGTCCCAGGCGGGTGAGGGCCTCGCCGGCGGCGAAACGGAGCGAGCTGCGGTGCTCGGCCGCCATGGCCAGCAGTTGCGGGACGAGGGCGGCGTGCTGCGGGGTGTGGACGGCGTCGAGGGCGAGCTTGCGGACGAGCCAGTCCTCGCTCCCCAGCAGCGCCGCCAGCGTGTCCGGGGCGGCCGGGGCGTCGCCCGCGGTGAGGCTGGCGGCGGCGTGGTAGCGGCGGGCGCCTTCGGTGTTGGCGTCGGTCGCCAGGGCGAGGCGCGTCTCGGCGGGCAGGTCCGCCAGGTCCTTCGGGCGGGGCTGGCGGTGCCACTGGGCGAGTTGGCGGGCGGCGGCGAGGGAGCGGCCGGCGTCTTCGACGGGCGAGTTGAGCATGACCACGTCGCCCTGGGCGAGGGCGGCGACGGTGCGGGGGAAGTACTTGGTGAGCGGATTGTCGCCGGTGAGGCACTTGAACGCCGTCGGCCAGGTGGCGCGGACGAGTTCGGGGGTGGGGCCCGCACCGGCGATGTTGCCCATGTTCATCTGGTCGTAGGGGCCGGTGGCGGTGTAGCACAGGAGGTAGGAGTGCTCGGGGATGAGCAGGATGTCGGGGTGGCGGCGGGCGAGTTCCTGCCACTGCTCGGCGCTCATGAGTTCGCGGTAGGGCTTGAACTTTCCGTCGGGGGCCTTGGGCCACCACGCCCGTTCCTCATCGGTCTGGGGCATGCGGAAGTTGTGGTTGGTGTCGATGTAGAACAGCGTGCAGCCCCAGCGGTCCTTGGCGTACTGGATCTTGCGGGACAGGGCGTCGACGGGGTTGTCGTCGCGCGGGTAGCTGTGCCGCCAGAACAGGCTCCCGTCGGGCCGCTGGGCGGGGATGAGCGTGGTGGGGCGGATGCAGATGCCCGTGTGGAATCCGGCGGCGCGGATGCGGGCGAAGTACTCGTCGGCGAGGGCGTCCATCTCGGGGCACATGGTCTCGATGCTCTGGGGGTCGCCCACGTACTTGATGCTCGGGACCATGCTGCCCTCGACGTTCCAGATGACCATGCCCTGGGCGTCGGCGAGCTTGAGGTTCTCGATGAGCTGGTCGGTGGAGGCGAGGACCTTCTTGCGGAAATCGTCGGGGACGGGGACGCCCTGGGGCTTGCTGCCCGCCAGGTCCACGGGCGGGTGGTGCGGGAACCAATCGCCGATGAACGTCCGCAGGATGGGGCGGCGGTCGTTCCACTGCAGGAGCATGGGGTGCGCCTGGGCGTAGGCGGCGCAGACGTCGGCGGCCGGAGCGAGCGGGGCGTCGGCGGATCCGGCGCGGAGGGAGACGACGTAGGTGTCCGACGCTCCCGGGGCGATGGGGCGCGACGCGTAGCGGTCGTGCCACACCAGGTGGTCTCCGCCCGCCTGGACGGTGAGGGTCCACTGCTCGCCGGGCTCCTGCTGCTCGACGGGCCCGAGGCGCTGGGCCTGTTGGTCGGCGAGTTTCTGGGCGGCCGGATCGCCATGCTTGCCCGCGGGGGTCTTGGGCTTGGCGGCGGGGGGGGCGTTCCACCGGAGCTGGAGGTGCCGGACGGCCTCGGGGGAACAGGCGACGAGCGCGCGGTCCCCCGCCAGGAGCGGGAGGACCAGCGGGCCCGAGAGGGACTCGGCGACCTTGGCGCGGATGGTCTGCCCGAAGAACGTCGCCTCCGACACGCGGGCGGGGGCGCTGCCAGCGGGGACGCGGAGGTCCAGCACCTGCGCGGCGAAGAAGTACAGCGTCTTGTCCGAGGCGTTGTGGACGGTGAGGGTGCAGTCCAGGCGATCGGGTTTCACGTCGTACGTCCGCGCGACCGTGCCCCACGCGAACCGCTGCAGCGCGGTCCGCGTGGCGGGGTCGAAGGAGGCGGCGGTGAGCTGAGTCTCCATGGCGGCCGCCTCGCCCGAATAGCCGAACAGGCCCACTTCGGCAGCGGGGTCGCGGAAGCGGACCTGCGGGGCGCTGCCCGCGGCAGGGCCCTCCATCACGACCGCTCCGTCGAGGCGGAGGGTCATCTGGCCCTCGGGGGTAAACGTGGCCTCCAGCCCCTCGGCGGCGAGGGCGGGCAGGGCCCCGCCGACCGCCAGCAGGGACAGGGCGAACAGGCACACGACGCGGGCGGGGAGAACCGTGAAGCTACGCATGGGCTGACCTTTCCTGAAACGTCGTCGGACTTCGCCGCCGGGGAACGACGGCGAATCGTGGAGTGAAAGCCTACCAGATCACGCGCCCGGAGGCCACCGTCGGTCGACACCGTCGCAAAGTCGCGGTCGCGGGTGCCACGGCTGTGCTGTTTACAGCCGTGCTCGTACGAGCGCGAGGCGAAACACGGGTTCTGCGAACCCGTGGCACCCGGCGAATCGAACTTTGCGATGCCCCTGCGTTCCTTCGCGGGAGAAGGGTTGAAACCGCTCGCCCGCGGGGGGAGGATGGGCGGCGGTCGTCGACACCTCGAAGGAGAACAGCATGGCCGCCGCTGCGAAGGAAACGGTTCAGCACGTCGTCAACGGTCTGTCGCTGGAGTTCGATCCCCGGTCCCTGGCCCTGCGGTCGCTGGGGTGCGGGCGGGCGCGGTGGCTGGACAACCGCCCCAAGGGCGAGCCGCTCTGGCAGATCCACATCGTCAACGCCGAGGGCGCGCGCCTGACGCTGGACGGGGCGGCGGCGCGCAGGGCGACGGCGCGCATGGACGGGGACACGCTCCGGCTGCGTTGGGACGGGGTGCATCACGCGGACGCCAAGGCCGGGCCGTTCGACGTCCGCGTGGACATCGCTCCCTCGTCCAGCGGGCGGAACCTCACGGGCTGGCGGCTGACGGTCGAGAACCGCTCGGGGACGTGGTCGATCTGGCACATCGTCTTCCCGCGCCTGTGCGGTCTGACCCCGGGCAAGGACGCCGCGGGCGACCGCGTGTTCTGGCCCGAGCTGTGGGGCGTGCAGGCCGTCGGCTGGGACGCGATGACCGAGGTCAGCGGGCCCTGCGGTGGGTACGGGAAGCACTCGATGCAGTTCATGGGCTTCACCCGCGGGGACCGCACGCTGTACCTCGCGGCGCACGACCCGGACCTGTGGCAGAAGCAGATGACGTTCGACCCCGGCAAGCCCGACGCCCAACCGCGATCCGCCCAGATGCACTTCCTATGCTACCCCGCGGGCATGGGCGAACCGGGCAACGGGTACGCGCAGCCCTACGACACGGTGGTGGGCGAGGTGGCGGGCGATTGGTACGACGCCTCCCGCGTCTACGCCGCCTTCGCCCGCCGGCAGCCGTGGGCTACCACTCCGCCCCCCACCGCCGACCCGCGCCCCCGCGAGCAGCGGGAGGTGCTGGTGTGGGAGCAGGCGTCGGTGAACGCCTACCCCGTCGATCGCATCACGACCGTCAACCGCCTGGAGCCCAAGGAGTGGGTCGCCCGGATGAAGACGCTCCGCAAGCGCCTGGGCGTGCGGATGGCGGTGCACCTGTACCACTGGCACCAGACGCAGTTCGACACCAACTACCCCGACTACTTCCCCGTCAAGCGCGGGCTCAAGGCCCTCGTCGCCGAACTCGAATCCGCCGACATCCGCGTCATGCCCTACATCAACGGGCGCCTGTGGGACCTCTCCGCCCCGAGCTTCGACGCCACCGCCCTCAAGCACGCCGCCAAGATCACCCCCCAGCGGGCGAACCCGACGGTCCGCTTCGCCTGGCCGGAACACTACGGCAACGGGCAGCAGCTCACGGGCATGTGCATGGCGAGCGAGTTCTGGCGGAAGAAGGTCGTCGGGCTCTGCGGGCGGATCGTGAAGGAACTCGGCTGCGGGGGCGTGTACCTGGACCAGTTGGGGTGCTTCGGGGGCGGACTGTGCATGGACCCCGAGCACGGGCACGACCTGGGCGGGGGCGGGTACTGGCTGGAGGGGTACCGCAAGCTGCTGGCGGCCGTGCGGAAGGAGGTGGGCCCGGGCACGCTGCTGACGACGGAGAACAACTGGGAGGGCTGCGTCGCGGACTTCGACGCGCTGCTGGACACGTCGTGGAACAAGGACGGGAACGTGCCGATCTTCCCCGCCGTCTACTGGGGGCTGGGGTCGATCTACGGCGGGGACGTGATGGACGCGGCGTATCGGGACGGCGGGGACGCCTTCGTGCAGCGGATGGGCATGCGGTTCGTCTGGGGCGGGCTGTTCGGCTGGGGGCACTTCGAGCCGCTCCTGGAGCGCACCAACCGCGAGCTGATGGCGTACTTCACGAACCTCTGCCGCCTGCGGACGAAGCACGCGGGGCTCTTCGCGCGGGGCGAGTTCCTGCGTCCGCCGCTCGTCACGCTCGGCCGCGGCGGAGCCGCGAGCGACCACCCGCTCCAGGGCCCGGTGCTGTCGGGCATGTGGGCGGACGCGGACGATGAGCGGCGATGCGGGCTGTTCCTCGTCAACGTCACCCGCAAACCGCAGCGCGTGCGGGTGGCGATCACGGACGAGCGGTGGCGAAGCGCGCGGATGGCCGCTGGCGTGGAAGGCGTGAAGCCCGCGCGGACGCAGGACGGGCGTGCGACGTTCAACGTCTCGTTGGGGGCGCTGGACGCGGTCGCGGTTCCGTTGACGATCGATTGATTGCCGCGCAGGGATTCACCGCGGAGATCGCGGAGACCGCGGAGAGAAGAAGATCGGCGAACTGCAAATCTGCGGTCCCAGGATCCCTCTCATGCTTCCAGCCGACGCCCAAAGGCAAGCCTGGACAAGAGCCAATGCGAGATCCTCCCATGGGTCTGTGCAAGGCCGCCTCTTGGCGCCCGTTCCGTTCCCCAAGGTCCGCGACCCGACGGTCCTGCGGAGGTATACTGAGGACCGATGACCCCTGCGACCCGGGAGAAAAGGACCGACGCATGCACACAATCTGCCTCCGGAAGCCTCTGGGACTCGCCCTGCTCGCAAGCGCGTCGCTGCTGCTGTCCCCCGCCTGGGCCCTCGCGCAGGACGACGCGGGTGCGACCGACGCGGACGGGAGCGACCCCGGCGCGGGCGCGTTTGTCCCCTTCGTCATCCCGATGGACATGAGCCCGCAGTCGCAGATCGCGTTCCGCGGGACGCCCATCGCCACCGACGCTCCCCGCGTCGTGGCGCGGGACGGGCACTTCCATGTCGGGGACAAGCGCCTCCGCATGTGGGGCGTGAACCTCTCCTTCGGCGGCAACCTCCCCTCCCACGCCGACGCCGCCCGCCTCGCCGCCCGCCTCGAAGCCTTCGGGATCAACAGCGTGCGGATGCATCACCTCGACTGCGCCCCCTTCCCCCGCGGGCTCTACCGCGCGGACGAGAAGGTGAAGTGGAAGCCCGGCCGCGACCTGCACCCCGACGCCCTCGACCGCCTCGACTTCCTCATCGCCGAACTGGCCAAGCGGGGCATCTACGCGAACCTCAACCTCCACGTCGGAGCCGTGTATTCCGAGAAGCTCGGGCTTCCGAGCACCGCAAGCTCGGGCTCGTACGACAAGATCGTCAACCTCTTCACCCCCGCCCTCATCGACGCCCAGAAGGACCACGCCCGCCGCCTCCTCACGCGAACCAACCCCTACCGCAACCACGTCCGCTACGCCGACGACCCCGCACTGGCGTTCGTCGAGATCACCAACGAGAACTCGTTCTTCATGTGGGACGGGGAGCAGCACACCCGCGATCTGCACCCCCACTACGCGGACCTCCTCCGCACACAGTTCAACGCGTGGCTGCAGAAGCGCTACGCCTCCCGTGAGGCAGTGAGGGCGGGGTGGCACCGCGGCCAACAGCCGGGGGGCGAGAACGTTCTCGCCCCCCCGGGGCAGCCCAAGCGCAGCCGTGAGCAGCCGGACGGCTGGTGGCTGGAGGAGCACCAGGACTGCAAGGCGACGGTGACCCCGACGGGCGCCGCAAGCGCCCGCGTGACGGTGGGGCACTCCGACGGGACGGGATGGCATCTCCAGTACAACCATCCGAGCCTGAAGCTCGGCAAGGAGGCGTACTACACCCTGACGCTGCGCGCCCGCGCCGACGCGCCCCGCGCGGTCGAGGCCTACGTCGGGCAGGCCCACGCCCCGTGGACGCGGCTGGGGCTCACGAGGACGCTGCGGCTCACGAAGGAGTGGCAGACGTTCCGCCTGGGCTTCATCGCCACCGAGGGCGACGAGAACGCCCGCGTGAACTTCGCCTTCGGGGCCTCCGACGTCGCCTTCGAACTCGCCGACGTCCGCTTCCGCCCCGGGGGCATGGAGGGCCTGCGGGAGGGCGAGTCGCCCGCCGACGCAACCGTCGCCCTCTTCGCCGACGCCGAGACCCCCGCCCGCATCGACGACCGCCTCCGCTTCCTCGCCGAGACCGAGAAGGCGTTCTTCGACGCGATGCGCTCGTACGTGAAGAACGACCTCGCCTGCGGGGCGCTCGTCACGGGCACGATCGTCATGGGCCCGCTGGGCCTGTGGGCCCAGAGCGACATGGACTACATCGACGCCCACGCCTACTGGCAGCACCCGCAGTTCCCGGGCAAGCCCTGGGACATGGGGAACTGGATCGTCGAGCCCAGGGCCCTCCTCGACCACCCCGACGAGGCGCCCCTCTGGGACCTCGCCGCCTCCCGCCTCGCGGGCAAGCCCTTCACCGTCAGCGAGTACAACCACCCCGCCCCCGGCGACAACCAAGCCGAGTGCGTCCCGCTCATCGCCTCCTTCGCCGCCCTGCAGGACTGGGACGGGGTGTGGCTGTACTCCTACTCCCACCGCCACGACGAACTGGACCGCGACCATTTCGACAGCTTCTTCGATATCGACGCCAACCCGTCCAAGTGGGGGTTCGTCCCCGCGGGGACGGTGATCTTCCGCGAGGGCGGGGTCGCGCCCTTCGGTCGTCGCCTTACCCGCGGACTGTGCGACCCCCAGGACCCGCTGAAGGACCTGGTAGCCCTGCACCGGCGGATCGACCGCTCGATGGGGCAGTTGTGGAAGGAGGCGACGTCGAAGCTCGCGTGGCGGGTCAGCCCCCCGGCTGTGATGGCGCCGCTGGAGTTCGAGGTCGGTCTGTCCGACAATGCGACCCGCGCGGACACCGGAGGAACAGACGACAGGGATCAGCTTCTCTGGGGCCGCGAACCGTGCCGCACCTTCAACGTCACCTCGCCCTGTGCAAAGGTCTTCCTCCCGCCCTACCACAGCGACCGGCCCGGACGGTTCGCGTGCGTCCTGGTCTCGCTGGACGGGCGGCCGCTGGAGGACTCGCGGCGGGCCCTGCTGACGGTCTGCGGGCGGTGCGAGAACACGGGGATGGGGTTCTCGAAGGAACGCCGCACCGTCGGCAAGGCGTGGGGGCGCGGGCCCACGCGGGTGGAGATCCCGCGTCACGCGCCCGGGATCGACGTCCCCACCGACGACGGATGGCGGTGGTTCGCGCTCAAGCCCGACGGGTCGATCGCCCAGGAGATCCCGATCGGGAACGATGGAAGCACGTCGCGCCCCTCGACCGCCAACCTGCCGCCACCGGATCCGAAGTACGGGACGATGTGGTATCTCCTCATGCGGGAGTAGGGCGTGCAGGGGCCGGAGCGAAGCGGAGGTCCCTGCGCGCGGGACGCCGGCTCCCGCGCGCAGACGGCTCCGCTGCGCTCCGCCGCCTGCACGCCCTACGAGACTGCGCGCACGGCGGACCTACACGTCCAAGCGCTTGGCGTCGGCGGCGTCGGTTCCGCGGAGGCCCTCGATGCGCTTTTCGTACGCCAGCAGCGGGGGCAGGGCGTTGGTGGGGCGGTCGAGGTAGACGTACGCGCAGCTCGACCAGTCGTCCGTCCGCTCGAACAGCCCGCCCCCGGGCTGGCTGACGTCCATCGGCTCGCTCGCACCGGCCGCGTAGACGGTCCTGCCCTCGAAGAGCCACTTCTGCCGCTGGGGCGTCCCGTGGTAGCCCATCTGCTGGATCGTCCCGCGCAGGTCGCGGCGGAACCAGATGGGGTCGGGGACGTGGTAGCGGTAGAAGCAGAACCGCTGGCGCTCGCCGGTGAAGTGGCAGCCCTGGTAGAGGTTCACGTACCGCCCCTGCCCCCAGGAGGTGCCGATGTAGTCCTCCGTCCCCGTCCCGCACAGCGTGGGGTACTCGGTGTCCCCGTCGACGTAGAGCTTGGCCTCGCCCTCGCCCCACCAGGCCCAGCCCCACTGCTCGTCTGGCTGTACGCCGAAGTGCACGCCCACGAACCGCCCCGCCCCCTCGATCCGCGGGAGGAACGTGTAGTCCTCGCAGAGCGTCGTGGGGTTCTGGCGGTTGAACCAGGCGTGCAGGTACAGCGCGTCGTCCACGGGGTCGTGGATCGTCAGGTCGATCTGCTGCCAGTACATGTCCAGGCGCCTGGGCGTCTCGTTGGTCACGGTCATGCGGAAGCCCGTGCGGAAGGGCATGGGGAGATAGCAGTTGTAGTTGCGGCCCTCGGGGTTGGTGAACAGGGCGGACTCGAAGACGGGCATCTCGCCCAGCGAGCACCCGAAGAAGTCGCCCCACGGGGCGCTGACGGCCGGGGTGTCCGCACCGTCCCAGAACAGCTCGACCCTCAGCCCGCGGACCATCATGGGCGAGCGGTCGCTGATCGTCGTCCAGATGTGGCGGATGACCCCGGAGGTCCCGGAGTAGTCGGCGAGGGTGAGCGTCTGCCCGGGCTCGATGGCCCCGTAGCAGGGGGCGCCCTTGCGCCCGCGGTTGGCGGTCCCGCCGCGGCCCTTCTCCCCGTGGGGGTTCTCGGGGTTGATCCACCGCGCCTCGACCTTCGCAGGCACGGGCCCGTACAGCGTATCGCAGCCATGGGGCAGCATGTTCGTTTCTCCTGATCGATGTGAAACTCTGGCGTTCGGGCAGGGATTCTGCCACGGGCGGGGGCGCAGAGCAACAGGCAAGAAGGGGGGGGGAATTGCGGCCTGCCTGTCCTGATACGCGTTCCGCCTCGCTCGCGGGCGGGTGCCGTGGTTTGCGGAGCGAAGCGGAGCAACCACGTCAGACCGCGCCATGCATTCGCAGAACCCGCGTTCCGCCGCGCGCTCGTGCGAGCACGGCTGCAAACAGCGCAGCCGTGGCACCCGCGATTCCGAGTCTGCGATGGCGGGGGGGACTGTGCAGATACGGTCGTGCACCCGAGGGGCCGGTCCGGCTTGCCTCGGGGGCGGTGGGGGGCTAAGCTGGGGATGGCCCGGTGTGCAGGCGTACCGGGCGGCACCGTCGCACGTCCGCAGACACTGGAGGTCCCATGCGATTCTCTCTCACCGGTCTGGCCCTGTTGCTCGGGTGCTCCCTCGCCCTCCCCGCCCCCGACGCGTCGGGGGACGCCGCCGCCCGCAGCGCCCGCGAGGCGTTCCCGACGTTCGGGTTCAGCGTCCTGCCCCCGGCCGGTTGGACGCAGATCGGCGAGGGCGGCCCCAACCACGCCGCCCGCTGGGCCCTCACGGAGGCGGACTCCGATGTGATCCTCGCGGTGGTCTTCATCGAGGTGATGCCCCTGCGCGAGGGCCAGACCCTCTCCGACGCCGCCGCCGCCATGGCCAAGGAAACGGGCGGGACGGTGCACCCGGCGGGGGCGAAGGTGGGAGGCGAGGCGGCGGTGGCGATCCACGTCGCCCCCTCCGACCCCACCCCCGAGAGGCCCGTGGCCCCCGTCTACGCCGTCCTCACCGCCCGGGGCCCGTACGTCTACGTCATCGGCGGGCTCGCCCCCGCCGCCTCCGCCCCCTCCACCGTCGCCGCCGTCGACGGCCTCCACCGCTCGTGGCAGTGGCGCGAGCTGGACGCCCCCGTGCAGCACCTCCAGCCCTTCCGCTCCGAACCCTTCCCCCTCTTCGGACTCCTCCGCATAAACGTGCCCGCCATCCTCCGCCCCTACCCCGTGGACCGCCGCGGCGGCTCGGCCATGGTGGGGGCGTACAACTACCTCCGCGGACGCAACGACTTCATGGTCAGCGTCCAGATCGCCCCGGTGGGCGGGATGGAGAAGGAGGAGGCGCGGATGAAGTACCGCGAGGTCTTCGCCCAACGCCTCGGGCTCGCCCAGGCCTTCACCTGGGAACCCACGCACTCCCTCGGGGTGCAGCGGTGGCTGTCCACGCCCGCGCAGGTCGACCCCAACAAGCTCCCCTCCGGGGGGCCCTCCCCGACCATCCGGGTGGGCATCGTGCCCCTGAACGCGAAGACCACCGCACTGGTCGTCTTCACCCTCGCCGACGCCCCCCCCGAGGAACTGCAGGCCTACCTGCAGGTGGCGGAGGCGATCCTCCGCACCGTCGAACCGCTGCCCCCCGCCCCCGAGGAACCCTGACGCGGACGCGCGGCGACGCGGGAGGCGCGGGGTGCCACGGCTGCGCCGTTCGCAGCCGTGCTGCCAGTAGGAACACGGCTGCCAACGGCGCAGCCGTGGCACCCGCAATGCCGCACCCGCAATGCCAACCGCTTGCCATGGAGCCCCCAAGTGGTGTGACGCCGCCATCTGTGGGTGGCGCATACGTCCGACCGTGAACCACGACTGGACCGCTGAAGCGATCCGAATCGCAGACAGGAGCGAACATGGACCTCCACGTTTCCCCCAACGGTGATGACGCGAACCCCGGAGACGCCGAGCGCCCGCTGCGGACGCTGCACGCCGCCCGCGACCGTCTGCGGGTGACGCCCCGTCCCCTGGGCGAGGCCCACCGCGTCATCCTCCGCGAGGGCACGCATGGGCTCGCGGGGCCGCTCGAGCTGACGGCGGCCGACTCGCACACCGCCTTCCTCGCCGCCGACGGGGAACGCCCCGTGCTCAGCGGGTGGGCGGCCGTGGGCCCGTGGCGGCCCGTGGACGCCGCCGACCTCCCCGTCGCCCCCTCCGCGCTCGGAAAGCTCTTCGTCGCACCCCTCCCCGCCGGGGCCCGCCCCGGACGGCTGCGGGTGAACGGGGAGCCCCAGCCCCTCGCCGCCTTCCCCGCCACCGACGATTGGGAACGCTGGCCGCCGGCGAAGAAGGTCGACGACCACACCGTCGAACTGCCCCCCGACCTGCCCCGGCGGCACGCGACGATGACCGACGTGACCCTCAACGTCCTGCCCACGCCCTGGACCAAGTGGAAGAACGACCTCAACCCGGTCGTGAGCATCGAGGGCGGCCGCGTACGGCTGCGGGAGCGGCTGTCGGTGAACGACATCGTGCAGGCGACGGACGAGATCCCCGTCCGCGTCGAGAACTGCCTGGAGGCCCTCCGCGAACCGGGGCAGTGGTGCTACGACAGCGGCAAGGGGCTGCTGTACTACTGGCCGCTCGACGGCACTGCCCCGGCCGACGCCGCCGTCGCCGCCGCCCCCGGCCTCGTCCGCATCCATGGTACCGACGCGGACGTCGCGGGCGTCGCCCTGCAGGGGTTGATCTTCACCGGCACGGGCGACCTGACCGGGGCCGCCGTCACCGTCGCCAACGTCACCGACCTCACCGTCGCCGACTGCGCCTTCGAGCAACTGGCGGGGTCGGCGGTGGCGGTGCGGGGGGCGTCGCGGCGGGCGCTGGTTCGCGGGTGCCGCATCGAGCACTGCGGGGCGGAGGGGGTGACGATCTCGGGCCCGGCGAACCCCGCGCGCGAGGTCCGCAGCGCCGGGCACCTGGTGGAGCGGTGCGAGATCGCCTTCGTGGGCGAGCGGAAGTGGAACGCCAAGGCCATCGCCGTCGGGGCCGCCTCGCACTGCGTGATTCGCGGGAACTCCGTGCACGACGTGCCCTACGCCGCCATCACCGTCAGCGGGGCGCGGATGATCTTCACGCTCACCGCCTCGATCCCCCCGCACCCCGACCGCCTCTCCCGCGAGGACATCCCCGGGATCGAGGCGATGAGCATCGTGGACTTCAAGCAGTTCGTGAGCGGCTATAACGTGGTCGAGGGCAACCGGGTGGAGCGGTCCATGCTGCGGCTGGACGACGGGGCGGCGATCTATTGTCACGCCTCGCACCACGACGTGGTGCGGGGCAACGTGGTGATCGACGCGCGGCGGAACCGCTCGCACGCGCTGTACTTCGACGACGACCAGACGGACTCGCTGATGGAGGGTAACCTCGTGCTGGACCACCTGCGGCAGGAGGGCCCGGGCGGGTCGGCGATCCACGTGCACGACAACGCCCGCAACACCATCCGCCGCAACGTGGTGCTGGGGACGCAGCGGCCCTACACGTTCCCGCGGGCGTACGGGGGGCAGCAGGTGACGGGCAACGTCTTCGTGCTGCGCACCCCGTGGCACGCCCCGATCGTCCCGAAGCGCAACGATGGCCGCTACTCCCAGATCCGCTGGGACGCCGGGCCCAACCTCTTCGACGGCAACTGCTACTGGAGCGAGGACGGGGGAGTGGCGGCCGCCCAGCTCCTGGCGCACCTGCGGGCGCAGGGCGTGGAGGTCCATGGGGCGGTCTGCGACCCGGGCGTAAGCGCCACCGACGCCGGGGAGCTGCGCGTGGCGGAGGGCTCCTGGGCCCACCGCGCGGGCATCGAGGCGCTGGGATAGCTGGCAGGGGCACGATCCTGCGACCCGGTCCCGCCGACGAAACCCCTCTCCCCCGGTAGCGAGCGCGTCAACCCCTCTCCCCCGGGGGAGAGGTCCCCGAGCGCAGCGAGGGGGGTGAGGGGGGCCTCCGCCCACCACACGCGCCCGATCGCGCACCGGACAATGCCCACGGGACGCCGTTTGTCCCGTGGGACGGCCCGCGACGACCGAGCGGTTCCGGTTCCGCGACAGGCCCCGGGATCCCAGCGGATTTTCCAGAGGGAGGACCAGACGGTCTGGATCCGCTACGGGACGGTCTGGACAACCGGAACGGATGGGTTCCGCGCGGCACCGGACCGACAGGGGATCCGGGCAAGGTTTCTCGGTATGCAGGGGCTTGTGCAGGATCGGAGACGGTCCGGTCGCTAAGACCGTCCCACGGGACAAACGGCGTCCCGTGGGCATTGTTCCCGGGCGAGATCGCAACTCTGCGGGTGTGCAAGGGGGACGGGTCGGAGCTGTGCCGGTGTGCAAGGGCAGCGAGACCGGGGCTCTGCGGGTGTGTGGGGCGCCCCTCATCTGTCGCTGCGCGACATCTTCTCCGCCGGGGGAGAAGGGTTCAGCCCCCCGCTTGGCGGGCGCGGGGCGCGCGGCCCTCTTGCCAAATCCGCCCGAATCGGCTATCAAGGCCCTTCGACCCGCAGGAATCGAAAGGATCCTCCCATGACCATTGAGCTTCGTGACAACTGCACCTATGCCCTGCTCGTGCCCACCAGCATGGGCGTTCGCCTCACCCCCACGGACCGCCAGCCCATGCACACGGCCGCCACGCTGATGATGCAGGCGACGAGCGCCGAGACCAACGTCGCCTCCATCCCCGCGTACCTGGGGCTGCGGGTGAAGGTGCTCACGACGTTCGTGAAGGACAGCCCGATCGCGCGGTTCATCCAGGACAGCCTCGCCGCCCGCCACATGGACTACGAGGGCAAGGACGTCCCGCAGGGCGGGCCCTGGGGCTACCGCCACCAGTTCAACCTCGCCGACACCGGCTGCGGCGCCCGCGGGCCCCGCGTGCACAACGACCGCGCGGGGGAGGTCGGGCGGACGCTCAACGTGAAGGACTTCGACCTCGACCGCATCTTCGGGACCGAGGGCGTGCAGATCGTCCACCTGTCGGGGCTCGTCGGGGCGCTATCGCCCGAGACCAGCGAGTTCTGCCTCGCCCTCGCCCGGGCGGCCAAGAAGTACGGCACGCGGATCTCCTTCGACCTCAACCACCGCGCGTCGTTCTGGAAGGGGCGGGAGCAGGAACTCCACGACATCTTCGCCGAGATCGCCTCGCTGTCGGACATCCTCGTCGGAAACGAGGAGGACTTCCAGTTGTGCCTGGGCATCGAGGGGCCCGACACCGGCGGCAAGGGCCTCGCCGGGCAGATCGAGAGCTTCAAGGGCATGATCCAGCGGGCCAAGCAGCAGTTCCCCCACGCCACCGCCTTCGCCACCACCCTCCGCGAGGTCGTCAGCACCGAGCAGCACCTGTGGGGCGCGATCCTGTCGGCCGGGGAGGACTGGCACGTCGTCGAGCCCCGGCCCATCACGGTCCTCGACCGCATCGGGGGCGGCGACGGGTTCGTCGGGGGGCTGCTCTACGCGATCCTCCGCGGGTGGGAGAGCGAGAAGTGGGCCCAGTTCGGCTGGGCGACGGGTGCGCTCGCCACCACCGGCCTGACCGACTACGCCCAACCCGCCGATGAGGAGCAGGTGTGGAGCATCTGGCAGGGCAACGCGCGGGTGAGGCGGTAGACGCCCCTCTGGGGCGGGAAATCCGAAATCCGAAACTCGAAATCCGAAACAAATTCAAAGCACGAAATCCAAATGCTCCAAACCACGCGCCGGGTGCCGTGGTTCGCGGAGTGCAGCGGCTTGCCTCGGCGGAGCCTTGGCGGAGACGGGAGCAACCACGTTTGGCAGAACCACCGCCCTGCGTGAACGGGCGGCCGCACGGCTGTGAGAAGCGCAGCCGTGGCACCCGGCACAAGACCAGACAGGTGAGAGGTGAGAGGTGAGAGGTGAGAGAAATGCCCGGCAGCGTGCACTCTAACCTCTCACCTCTAACCTCTCACCTCGCCGTTTAATCCCAGCACAACGCGAGGAAGTAATGCGCGAGATCAGCATCGAAGTCGACGGCCGGACCGTTCCGGTCACCACCGCCAACACGATCATCGTCGGGACCGGGGCCGCCGGGATGAACTGCGCGGTCCAGCTCGTCCGCTTCTGGCGGACGCGGGGCGTGGCGGACCCGCAGGACAAGGTTCTGCTCGTGACCGCCGGCCGCAAGCTCGGGGCGTCCCGCATGAGCGGGTCCGACAAGCAGACGTACTACAAGATGGGCACCAGCCCGCGCGTGCCCGACACGGCCGAGGACTTCGCCAAGACCCTCACCGCGTTCGGCTGCTGCCACGGGGACAATGCCCTTATCGAGGGCATCGGGTCGCTGCGAGGGTTCTACAACCTCGTCGAGGTCGGCGTGCCCTTCCCGCACGAGCCCTTCGGGGCGTTCATCGGGTACAAGACCGACCACGACCCCTACGAGCGGGCGACGTCCGCGGGGCCCAAGACCAGCAAGTTCATGAGCGAGTGCCTCCAGGCCGAGTCCCAGCGCATGGGCCTGCAGATCGCGGACAACATGACCGTCGTGCGGTTCCTCACCGAGGATGGTCCCAGCCCTACCGGACACGGGCGAGACGCCCGTGAGACACACGGGCAAGATGCCCGTGCCACGGAAGGCACGGGCCGCCGCGTCATCGGCATGCTCTGCCTCGACACCGCGAGCGGGGACGGGACGGGCGTGCGGCTGTTCCTCGCGGAGAACTGGGTCCTGGCGGCCGGGGGCCCGGGCGAGGTCTACCAGACCACCGTCTACCCCAAGGGGCAGTTCGGCATCCACGCGCCCGCCCTGGAGGCGGGGCTGGAGGCGTGCAACCTCACCGAGAGCCAGTACGGACTCGCGTCGATCCAGTTCCGCTGGAACGTCTCGGGCACGTACATGCAGGTGATCCCCCGCATCTTCTCCACCGACGCCGACGGCAACGACGAGCGGGAGTTCCTCACCGAGTACTTCGACGACATGCCCGCGATGGCGACGAACATCTTCCTCAAGGGCTACCAGTGGCCCTTCGACGCCCAGCGGATCACGGGGCACCGCTCGTCGCTGATCGACATGGCCGTCCACCAGGAGACCGTCGTCCGCGGGCGCCGCGTGTGGATGGACTTCCTCCGCAACCCCGTGGGGGCGGCGGGCTGGGCGGAGTTCCGCATCGACGATCTCGACGGCGAGGCCCTGGAGTACCTCCAGAAGACCGGGGCGCTGCAGGCGGCGCCCATCGAGCGCCTCGTGCACATGAACCCCCCCGCCATCGACATCTACACCGAGAACGGGATCGACCTGCACAGCGAGCCGCTGGAGATCGCCGTCTGCGCCCAGCACCAGAACGGCGGGTTCGCGGTGGACAAGTGGTGGCGGTCGAGCGTGGGGAACGTCTTCGTCATCGGCGAGATGGCCGGGACGCACGGGGTGAAGCGCCCGGGCGGGTCGGCCCTCAACGCCGGGCAGGTCGGGGCGCTGCGGGCGGCGGAGTACATCGCCCACGCCCGCTGCCAGTGCGTCCCCGACGGGTCCGCCCTCGATGACGGGGCGAAGGCCCAGCTCCGCGACGCCCTCACCGCCCTCGCCGAACTGGCGAGCAAGGCCGCGACGGCCCCCCAGTCCGCCGACGCGGCCCTCGACGAACTCCGCGGCCGCATGACCCGCTGCGGGGCCCACCTCCGCAGCGCCGCCGGGGCCCGAAAGGCCCTCGACGACGCCAAGGCCCAGCTTGCCCGCATCGATCGCGAGGGCCTGCAGCTCGCCTCCCCGGCCCGCCTGCGCGACGCCGTCATCGTCCGCCAGCAGTGCCTCACGCACGTCGCCCTGCTCAAGGCCATCGTCGGGATGTTCGACCGCGGGGTGGGCTCGCGCGGGTCGCACTGCATCCTCGACCCCCAGGGCGTGGCGATGCACCCCAAGCTCACCGACCCCCAGACCGGCGAGCCCTACCGCTTCCAGCCCGAGAACGAGTCCCTGCGAGGCACGATCCTCTGCCTCCGCTACAACCCCCAGGCGCCCGACCTCTTCGACCTCCGCGACGAGACCCCCCGCCCCATCCCCCAGCGCGAGATCGCCTTCGAACCGGCCTGGACGGAGTTCCGCGAAGGGAAGATCTACGAATAGCCATTCCCGCCTTCGCAAACAGCAGCGAAGGCGGGAAGAAAAGGGCCTGTCCACGCGAAACAGCGGCAGATGGGCATTGGGCTGACCACGGAAGACCGGCCGCTACAGATTGACGATCCCCGGCCGCGGATGTACGATCCGGGTTGTTGCCAAGTCTGGTGCCGGGTAGTCCAGCTTCCGAACAAGGGTCCAATGGAAAACCGAACGCGACTGTTGAGCGAGCTTGTCTATAAGGGGCCGGAGGACGGCCATACGGAGTTGCTTGCGGAACTGATGCGGACCAGGAAGTTTCGCGATGTGCTGGCAAGCGAACTCCTTGGCCTGTCAAAGGCTCTGCCAGAGCCGGTACGGGTAGACACACAAGTCCCTAACCAGCATGCCGGTGGAAAACCAGACATGCTAGTTGAGTGGCCGCACCAGCGCGTGATGATCGAGAGTAAGCTGTCCGCCGGTCTCAGGGATCACCAAGCCGATTCGTACCTTCAGGAGTTGCGGGCCCTGTCAAAGTTGGACCATGAGGCACCCGTGCTCTTCTTCCTGGTTCCCGATTCCCGAACTAGGTCTGTGGCCCAGGAGGTTTGGGAGCGGTTGGGCTATGCGGGGCGCGATGATGTTGAGGGCCAACATGAGGGGGTCATCGTCCGCGTCGGCACTTGGCAAACGGCGGCCGCGTCGATCCGCACCGTGGGAATCGATGATCCGGTGGCAGCATATCTCCGCGACGCGTTTGTGCAGATGGTCGAGGATATGACCATTCGATCTCCCGCACCGATGACCTTGCAGGAGGCAGCCATGCTTGAATCCCCCGAATTCATCCGTGCCAGCCAAGCCCTGGCAGACCTTCTGGTTCGTGTGCGAGAGCAGTTGAGAACGCGGGGCGAACAGCCGTCAATGTCGAAAGGCCAGGACCTGTCGTGGAGCGGGTTCTACTCAGGGCGACCGGAAGAGCCGGAATGCCGGATCTGGCTGGGATACTTCTATCAAGCGGCGGCCCACTTCAACCGAGGTCCTGTGTGGCTTCAGCTTGGCTCGCCGCTGCTGGAGGAGGCCGTACGCGGTCGCATCCAAAAGGCCGGCTTCGAGGTGTATGAAGGTAACATCTTCCCCAACTGGGGCGGGTGGATAATCCCAATCAGACTGCCTCAGACGGACGATGCGGCACGGCAAGTCGAGGAGATCATCGAGCAGATCGAGCAAGTGCGACAGGCAGCCACTAGCAACGGATAGGTCATATGCCCTCGGGATGCAGGGATTGCCATCTCCCTCTTCGAGGCAGGCGGCGGCATGTGCTTTCGCTTCCCTCACGCTCCCAGCCGTCCTATGCTGGTAGGTATGAGAGTCACGCTGAAGATTGACGACGACGTAGCCGTGCTGCTGCAACGGGCGCGGCAGGGCGGGCGACGGAGCCTCAAGGAGGTGGCCAATGAGGCTCTGCGCCTTGGTCTGCGGGCGATGGAGGCACGCCCCGAAAAGGAGCGGTTCCACGTCAAGCCGTTGAAGCTCGGGCCCTGCCTGATCGGCAGCCTTGACAACGTCGCCGAAGCCCTTGCCATCGCCGAGGGCGAGGACTACCGGTGAGAATCCTCGACGCCCGGGAGAACAGTCTTGAAGACACACTCTCCTCTGCGCCTCCGCGTCTCTGCGGCCCAGTCTCCAGAACTCCCAGGTTGGAAATGACATGAAGTCCAACATCGTTTTGATCGGGTTCCCCGGGGTGGGCAAGAGCACGGTGGGCGTGCTGCTGGCGAAGGAGACGGGGCGCGGGTTCGTCGATACCGACGTGCTCATCCAGCAGCTTGAGTGCCGCCCCCTGCAGGCCATCCTCGACAGCGACGGGCTCGACGCGTTCTGCCGCATCGAGGCGGCCTCGCTGCTGAGCCTCGACGTCGAGAGCACCGTCATCGCCACCGGGGGCAGCGTGATCTACAGCGACCGCGCCATGGGCCACCTCGCCGACGGCGGGGTCGTCGTGCACCTGGACCTGCCGCTGGCGGAACTCCAGCGGCGGCTGTCCAACCTCGCCACCCGCGGGGTCGTCATGCCCCCGGGGGAGACGCTCGCCTCCCTCCACGCCGCCCGCCACCCCCTCTACGCCCGCTACGCCGACCTCACCATCGACTGCACCGCCAAGACCCAGGACGAGATCGTCATGGCCATCGCCTCCGCGCTGCAACCGCGTCCGTCGAACCCCGACTGATACGCGTCCCCTTTGATTCCTGCGTGGGTGCCGTGGGTTGCGCAGCGAAGCGGAGCAACCACGTCACCGCCGCGGAAGAGGCCCTACGATCCGCCGCCGTTGAGCTGCAGGACCTTGCCGAACTGCTGCGCGAAGAGCTTGGCGTAGAGGTCCTTCCTCGCGAGCAGCTCCTCGTGGGTGCCCATCTCCCGCACGCACCCCCCGTCCATCACCACGATCCGGTCGGAGCTGAGGATCGTCGAGAGGCGGTGGGCGATGATGAGCGACGTGCGGCCCTCCAGGAGCTTCTCCAGGGCGGACTGGATGAGGTACTCGCTGGTGGCGTCGAGGTTGGAGGTGGCCTCGTCGAGGATGAGGATGGCGGGGTCCTTGAGCAGGGCCCGCGCGATGGACAGGCGCTGCTTCTCGCCCCCGGACAGGCGGAAGCCCCGCTCGCCCACGACGGTGTCGTAGCGGTCGGGGAGGGAGGCGATGAAGTCGTGGATGTTGGCGGCGCGGCAGGCGGACTCGATCTCCGCGGCGGTCGCGTCGGGGCGGGCGTAGAGGAGGTTCTCGCGGATGGTGGCGTGGAAGAGGAAGGTCTCCTGCGTGACGACCCCGATGTGGGAGCGCACGGATTCCTGCGCGAGTTCCCGCAGGTCGTGCCCGTCGAGCGTGATGCGCCCCGCGTCGGGGTCGTAGAAGCGGGGGACGAGGTAGGTGATCGTCGTCTTGCCCGCCCCGCTGGGGCCCACGAGGGCGACGCGCTCGCCCGGGGCGATCTCGAAGGACACGTCCTGAAGGGCGAAGCGCTGGGTCTCGTCCTTGGCCTGGCCGTTTCCGTCGGCCCCGCCGCTGGGGGCGGGGTCCCCGTCCCCGTGGGCGGGTCCGCCCTTCTCGGCGGTGTGCCTGGCGAGCATGGCCGGGGGCGTCGGGTAGCCGAAGCTCACGCCCTCGAAGCGGATGTGCCCCTGCGTGTGCGCCAGGGGCAGGGCGTCGGGGCGGTCCTGGACGTCGGTGGTCATGTCGAGGTACGCGAAGATCCGCTCGAACACCGCGCCCGCCCCCTGGATGTCCACGTACACCGACGCGAGCTGCACCAGCGGGCGGTAGAGGTTGCGGAGGAGCATCGTGAACGCGATGAGTTCCCCGACCGTCAGCGCCCCGCGGATCGCCTGGAGCCCCCCGTACCAGTACACCAGCGCCGGTCCGATCGCCCCGAAGACGCCCAGGATCATGAACAGCCACCGCCCCACGATGGTCTGGCGGATGTGCAGGTCGCGGACGCGGGTGCTGTGGCCGTTGAACTCGTCGGAATCGCCCTGGCGCTGCCCGAAGATGTTCATCAGGATCGAGCCCCCGACGTGGAGGCGCTCGTTGAGGAACGCCAGCAGCCCCGCCTGCGCCTGCTGCGTCTCCATCGACAGCCGCCGGCGGACGCGCCCGACGAGCTTCGACGGGAGGTAGAATGCCGGAACCACCGCCGTCGCCAGCAGCGTCAGCCGCCAGTTCATCGACAGCAGCGCCACCGCCGTCGCCCCCAGCGTGGCGACGTTGCCCACGATGGTCACGATCGTCCCCGTCGTCACGCCCTGAACGGCGTTGACGTCGTTGGTGATGCGGGAGACGATCTCGCCCGATCGCGTCGCGGTGTAGAACCGCAGGCTCATGCGCTGCAGGTGGCGGAACAGCTCGCCCCGCAGATCGAAGATGATCGCCTGCCCCGTGCGGGCGGTCAGCGTCTGCTGAAGCACTCCGATGAGCCCGCTGCCCAGCGCCAAGGCCACCACGGCGGCCGCCATCAGCGTCAGGAGCGTCGCGTCGCCCTGGGGGATCGCCCGGTCCACGATGAGGGCGACGGCGAAGGGCGGCAGGACCCCCAACGCCGCCGAGAGCCCGATGCAGCCCAGGATCACCAGCCACGCCTTCCAGTAGGGGCCGAAGTAGCGCCCGATGCGCTTCAGCTCGCCCCGCCCGATGCGCGGCGGGGGGCCGTCGTGGCGGTCCTGCATGAAGTGCCGGTGCAGCCCGTAGGTCCGCCCCATCCCGCCCGCCGCCGCCCCCATTCCCCCCCAGCCGCCGGGAGGCATCACTTGCCCTCCTGCCGCCGGCGGCGGAGTTCGCGGCGGAGCTTGGTCAGCAGGCGGACGAGCGTGGCCTTCTCCGTCTGCGTCAGCCCTCCCGTGAGGTCGCCCAGCAGGGCGGTGTGGGCGGGCAGGGCGCGGGCGACGGCGTCGTGCCCGGCGGGGGTGAGGCGGACGAGCGTGGCGCGGCGGTCGGCGGGCGTGGTGCGGACGACCAGGCCCTGGCGCTCCAGGCGGTCCACCAGGCCCGTCACGTTGGACTTCGTCACGATCAGCCGCTGGCCGATCTCGCCCATCCCCAGCCCCCCGGGCGGGGCGGAGCGGAGCAGCAGCAGCGCGTTGAGCTGCGCCGCCGTCAAGTCCCTCTGCCGCAGGTCCGCGTCCAGGAAGGGGGTGAGGCGGGAGTGCGTGCGGAGCAGGTTGAACACCACCAGGACGTCCAGGTCCGCCCCCATCGCGTCCTCGACGAACGCCAGTTCCTCATCGGTCGTACGGGTCGCCATGCGGTCCTCCCGGATAGTGCATACATCGACTATCGACCCCTGAATCATATCGCCCCCCGCGCCCGCCCGTCAACGGGCGGGGCGCTTCACGTCCGGGCCATCGCCTCTCCGTGGCACGGGCGTCTCGCCCGTGTGTCGCAGGGGCGTCTCGCCCCTGCTGAAAGGTGAGAAGGGCTTCGCTGCGAGCCCGACCACATCCAATCCCCGTAACCGTTCACGGGGTGCCACCCTCAAGCGGCGCCGTTCAGCCGCTTGGGGGTGCTGCGGCGTGGCGAGCCGCACACCCCCAAGCCGCGAACAGCACGCGGCTTGAGGGTGGCACCCTGTTTGAACGCTCCCGTGAACGGTTACCAATCCCCGAAGGTTTCTCCGACGAACCCCACGGGCAGGATGCCCGTGGGACCCATGGGCGAGACGCCCATGCCACGGGAAACGGACTCTGCGATGGCCCGGGGCTTCACGTGCTGCTCCCGGCCGGGCCGCGTCAGCGATCCTCTCCGTCCCCTGCGCGCGGTGCGGCCGCTACCTTGGCGGGTCGGGAGGGTTTACTAAGGCACCGGAACCCCACGCGCCAAGGAGCCCCGCGATGAGAGATTTCGCCCTGTCCCTGCTGGTCCTTCCCCTCGCCCTCGCGCTGTCCGCCCACGCCGCCGACGCGCCCGCGACGTCCACTGCTGCGGGGCACTCGCGGACTGTCGAGGTGCTGCGGTTCAGCCCCGACGGGGCGCTGCTGGCGAGCGGGTCGCACGACGCCGCCGCTCGCCTGTGGGACGTGTCCCAGGGCGCCCCGCGCCTGGCGCGCGTGCTGGAGGGGCACACGCTGATGGTGTCGGACCTCGCCTTTGCCCCCGACGGGCAGACGCTGGTGACGGCGAGTTGGGACGGGAGCGCCCGCGTGTGGCGGATCGCGGACGGCAAGCTGCTGCACACCCTCAGCGGCCATGCGGGCGTGCTGCACGGGGTGGCCATCCATCCCGAAGGCAAGCTCGCGGCCACCACCGGCAAGGACCGCACGATCCGCCTGTGGGACCTGGCGAAAGGGGAGCAGGTGAAGGCGCTGACGCTGGAGACGGCGGTTCCGTCGGCAGTGGCGTTTCGCCCGGATGGAGCTGCGCTCGCGGTCGGGACGCTCGAGTCGTCCGTCCTGCTGTATGACGCGGGGTCGTGGGCGCAGACGGGGGACCTCTCCGCGGCGGGTTGGGTGACGCACCTCGCCTACGCCCGCGACGGGTCCGCCCTCGCCGTCGGGGCGCGCTCGGTGACGCTGCTGTCGCCCGACGGGCAGACGACGCGGGCCCACAGCCCGGGCGGGAATCTCAGCGGCCCGTTCGCGCTCGCCCCCGACGGGCGCGTGCTGGCGGCGATCGCGCGCGGCGACGTGCTGCTGTACCCCGCCCCCGACGCCGAAGCGAGGAAGCACACCGTCAAGGGCGAGACGCCCACCGCCCTCGCCGCCTCGCCCGATGGGACGCTGCTGGCCGTCGGCTACCAGGGCGGGCGGATCGACCTGCTCGACGCCCGCACGGGCGAGGTCACGCATACCATCGCGCGCGGCGCATCGCCCCAACTCGCCCCCGCCGGCCCCAAAGGCGCTCCCGAGTCCCTGGTGGGGCGGGACCTGATGAACGCCCCCGCCGATGAGGCCCTGTGGACGGTCCGGAGCGATACCAGCGCGCTTTGCTGGAGGGTTCCGACGGAGCCTTCCACGGAGGGTGCCACGCTCGCCTTCCGCGCCGCCGCCACGCCCGAGCACATGGTCGGGCGGGACTACGGCGTGCTGCCCTGCGAGTTGGGCACGCGCCCGTTCGACCTCACCTTCGACGTCGCCATCGACCGCCTGAGCGGGCCGGGGCTGTTCTGGCCCGGGATGTGCATCGGGCTCGCCCCCGCGGACCCCTACGCGATGGGCGACGAGGACCGGGCGGCCATGATGACGGTGCACTTCGGCGGCCTGTACGCGGGCGTGCGCAAGGGCGTCCCGCACCGGATGCGCCCGGACTACAGCGACATTCTCAGCCCGTCGCTCACGACGCTCGTGTCGGGCAACCCCGTCCCCGCCCTGGGCTACTCGCGCGAGGCCCGCGGGACGTTCAGCACGGGCGAGCCCATCCGGCTCCGCATCCGCCGCGACGCCCGCAACGTCCTGACCTTCACCGCCTGGTGCCCCGAAGCGGGCGAGAGCCCCGCCGACCCATGGTGGGAGGGTGCCTGGGCCATCCCCCCCGAGCACGCGGACATGGCGTTCCGCTACATCTTCGTCCAGCGCGTCCCGGTCATCGGCACCCACCTGGGGCATCAGAACACCGGGTACGGGGACGCCATCCAACTCGCGGGACGCCTGGGGGACATGCGGCTCGCACTGGACCCGCCGGCCATCACGGCCGTGGAGTGGCACGCGGCGGCGGTGGAGGTCCAGCACGAACTGGTCATCCGCGGTGCGGGCTTCGCCGAAGGGGCAACCGTCCGCGTCGGGGACCTTGCCGCCCAGGGCGTCGAGCGCATCAGCGACACCGAACTCCGCGCCCGCGTCCCCGATCTGCCCGCACCGGGGCGCTACCACGTGACGGTGACGAACCCCAACGGGACCGAGGCAACGGCGCGCAACGCGCTGCCCTTCGGGTTCCTCCTGGAGTCCATCTCGCTGACGGACGGCGCCCCGGCGGGCGGGGACGTGGTCACGCTCAAGGGCAGCGGGTTCCAGGTTGAGAGCAGGCTGACGATGTCGGTGTGGTTCGGGGACATCAGGGCCGAGATCATCGAGCAGCCCGACCACCGCACGCTCCGCGTCCGGGTGCCCCAGCACGCGGAGGGCACGGTGGACGTGTCGGTGACCATGGGCGGGAAGGGCAAGCGCCAGGCGCACGGGACGCTGCGGTTCGCCTACACGCAGCGCCCGTCGGTGTGGTTCACGCGCGAGGAGCTGGGCGCATTCCGCGCCCGCTCGCGCAAGGGCCCCCTGGGGAGGTACCGCGAGGCGATCCTCACCGCCGCCGACACCGCCCTCGAGCAGCCCGTCGGGCGCGTTCCGCGGCACGAGGCGGGGAACTACGTCGCCTCGCTCCCCTGGGCCTACGCCGTCGGCGGGCAGGACGCCCAGCGCGACGCGCTGCTGGCGTGGGTGGAGCGGGTGCTGAAGGAGAACGGGACCTCGCGGCCGCACGCGTCCTTCCTCGCCCAGGCGTACGACCTGCTGGGAACGGACATGCCCCCGGACCTCCGCCAGCGCGTGCTCCAGCGCCTCCACACCGTCCTGGACCAGTACGTCACCGATGAGGCCAGCGGCGAGTGGAGCATCACCAATTCCAGCTACACCAACGCCCGCGAGAACGCCGCCGCCGTCACCGTCGCCCTGACGCTGCGAAACGCCCGCCCCGATGCCGCCGCCATCCTCGCCGCCGCCACACGCCACCTGACGCAATTCATCGAGGCCAACCTCGGGCCCGACGGGGGGTGCATCGACGGGCTCACCTGGGGCAACGGAGGGCTCGCCGACTACCTGCACGCCGCCCACCTCCTGGCGAAGCACACGCAGGACCGCTCGCTGCTGGAGCACCCCCGCCTCGCCAACGTCCGCCGCCTCTACGACTCGATGCTCGCCACCCCCGCGCGCTTCATGCAGTTCGGGGACATGCACGACGGGCTCGCGGGCATCGTCCACTGCGCCGAGATCGGCTCGCGGACCAACGACCCGCTCCTGCTCTGGGTCGCCGACACCCTCGCCGCCAAGGGCGGATGGGCGCAGGCGGGCCAGATCGGGCTCGCCATGTACTGCCGTTCCCTCGCCCCCCTGCACGACGCCGCCCCGCCCCTGCCGACCGTCTCCATCCTCCGCGACATGCACTGGGGCGTGATGCGCAGCGCCCCCGCCCTCGACGCCGCCTACGTCCTGGGCGTCAGCGGGCGAAGCGGGGTGCTCTCGTACCACCACCAGCGCGACGTGGCGAGCTTCCAGCTCTACGCCCACGGAGAGCCGGTCGTGCTCGATCCCGGCTGGGGCTCGGGATCGCCCACCGAGCACTCCCTGCCGATCATCGACGGGCAGGGCGGGGACTCGTGGGGCGGGCTCGTGACGGACACCCTCAGCGAGGGCCCCTGGCGGGCGATCGTCCTCGACGCCACCCCCAACCGCTCGCCCTGGGGCGTCAAGCGCCTCCGCCGCACGTTCGTCATGCACACCGGGGGGACGGTGGTGATCCTCGACGACATCCTCCCCGCCGAGGACCAGCCCGGGCGCGTCCGCGCGCAGTTGCAGGTGGCGCCCGCGACGCTGCACCCCGAGCTGTCGGCCGCCACCATCCCTGGGGCCAAGGCGTCCCTGACCGCCCGCTTCTTCGGGCCCGCCGTGGAACTGTCCACCGCCGACCGCAAGCGCGGGCAGCACTGGAAGGGCACGTGGCAGGCGCTGGGGGCCGACTACACCGCCGATCCCGACCGCCCGCTCGTCACCGTCCTGCGAATGGCGGACGGGAACACCCCTGGGCCGATCCCCGAGGGCGTGACGTACGCCCCGGGCGAGATCACCGTGGAGGTGACCCAGGACGACCGCGTCGTCTTCCGCCGCACCGAGGTGGGCTGGGGCATGGTGCTTCCGAACGGTGACGGGATGCAGGTCCTGCTCACCCCCGCCGCCCCGCCCCCGGTCCCCCAGGCGGTCTGCCTCCGCACCGACGCGCCCCCGACGCTCGATGGGAAGCTCGACGAAGCGATCTGGCGGAAGGCCCCCGCGTCGAGCGGGTTCGTGGTGGACGGGACGTGGCGGGAGGACCCGGGGGCGAGGCACGACACGGAGGTCCGCTTCGCCTACGACGACACGCACCTCTACGCCGCCTTCCGCTGCCACGAGCCCAACCTCGCGGGCGTGAGGGTCTCCAGCGACGGCCCCGCCCTCGGTGCCGGCGGGGACCACCTGGTCCTCTACGTGGACCCCCAGCGCGAGCGGACGACGAACCGCTACTACGGGTGCGTCCTGACGGCGGGGGGGAGGCATCTGGGCGAGTACGGGAAGGTGGGCGACATCGGCGGGTACACGCTGAGCGTCCGCAGCGGGCGCGAGGAGGCGAGCGACGGCAGCGAGGCGAGCGAGGGCGAGCAGGGCGGGGAGGGCCGTCCCTCCGCCTGGACGCTGGAGGTCGCCATCCCGTGGGAGACGCTCCTGCACGACCCGTGGGGCAAGCTGACGCTCAAGGGCGTCCCCGCGAGCGGGCACGTCATGGGCCTCAACGTCCAGCGCTACCGCCTGCAGGAGCCCGCGGAGACGTCCCTCTGGTCCCGCTGCCACTCCTGGCCCACGGCGGTCCCGTGGCGATGGGGCACGCTGCGGTTCGAGTAAGAGCCTGTTTCAAAGATCACCGCAAAGGTCGCAAAGACCGCAAAGAGGGAGTGGAATCCCCTCTGTTTACGCCCGGTTGCCTTTGCGATCTTCGTAACCGTTCACGCGTCCCAGGCAAGAACAGGAATCTGAAGACACAGCCGGAGAGAGCGGGATTACACAGATTTCAAGATTACGCAGATGAGACTGAAGAGCCATGTTCCTCTCCTCAATCTGCGTAATCCTCGAATCTGCGTAATCCCCTTCTTCGGGGCTGCTTCTTCTCCTCATGCCTTCGTCCGTCACAGGCAGCTTCGTGAAGGCGTGAACGGTTACCGATCTTCGCGTTCTTTGCGGTGGAATCGGGCTTCTGAAACAGCCTCCAAAGCGCGAGCGGGGGACAGGGGTTGACGAACCCCGCGGCGGAGGCGATAATTCTTACGGGTAAGAGTAAGAATGGAGCGCGCCATGAAGATCACGTCCAAGGGGCAGGTGACGATCCCGCAGGAGATCCGCGAGCGCACGGGCCTTGTGCCCGGGTGCGAGGTGGAGTTCCGCGAGGCGCCCGACGGGCAGGTCGTCCTGCGGAAGGTCGAGGGCAGCGGGCGGGGCAAGGATCTCGTCGCCCGCCTGCGAGGCCGCGGGAAGGTCCGGATGAGCACCGACGAGATCCTCGCCCTCACGCGGAAGGGTTCGTGATGGCGGTCCTGGTCGACTCGTGCGTCCTGCTCGACGTGTTCACGGAGGACCGCACGTGGTTCGAGTGGTCGGGGCGGGAGCTGGCTCGGGCCGCCGACGAAGGGGCCCTGATCATCAACCCGGTCATCTACTCGGAGATCTCGGTCCGGTTCGACCGGATCGAGGAACTGGAGTCGGCGCTGGACCCGGCGGCGTTCGAGTACCGCGCGATCCCGCGCGAGGCGGCGTTCCTGGCGGGCAAGTGCTTCCTCCGCTACCGCCGCTCGGGCGGAGGCAAGGTGCTCCCGCTGCCGGACTTCCTGATCGGCGCCCACGCCGCCGTCGAGAGCCTGCCCGTCCTCACCCGCGACCCCCGCCGCTTCCGCACGTACTTCCCCTCCGTGAACCTCATCAGCCCGGCGCGCCTGTAGCGGATAGGGCGCGAAGAATCCCGCCCGCCAATCCCCCCGTTGCGGAATCAGCGGATCCACGCCAGGTGGAACCTCGCCAGCGTCAGCCGTGCGGTGTCGGCCATGCGGTCGTGCATGCCGTCCTCGTAGAGGCACAGGATGGTCTGGTCGGGGGCGACGGCGAGGTCGCTGTAGGCGGACGGGCCGGGCTCGATCACGCGGGCGAGGGGCCAGGAGCGGCCGTCGTCGCGGCTGAGGCGGACGGTGAGGTTGCGGCGGTCGCAGACGGACCCCCAGCGCCCGGGCAGGTCGCGGGTGAGCGAGTTGGGGTTGGCGAAGAGGAGCGTCCGCTCGTCGTAGCGGAGGAAGCCGGCGTAGCAGATCGGGTCGGGGAGGTCGTCGGCGAAGCGCGGTTCGCTCCATCCGCCCGTCCCATCGGGGCTGGTGGAGACCACGCGGCGGCAGCGGTCGGAGTTCGAGCGGGCGTTGATCATGACGGCACCGTCGGAGAGTTCGGCGGCGACGGGCTCGTTGCAGTTGGGGATGGCGTCGGGCAGGAGCCCCCCGGTGTGCCAGGACGCCCCGTGGTCGTCGCTGTAGACCGCCCCCGCGCGGTTGGGCAGGTGGAAGTTGGTCCCCAGCGAGACCCACACCGGGGCGATCAACCGTCCCGAGGAATGCTGGATCCCATGCCCGGGCCCGAACGCCAGCAGCTTCCAGTCGTACTCGCTGCGGAAGGGCTCGAAGGCGGCGGTGATCTCGACGGAATCGCTCCAGGTCTGCCCGTCGTCGCGGCTGACCCGGTGGTACGCGCGGCGGTAGAGGTTGCAGAACAGCGCGTGGACCGACCCGTCGGACGCGTCGGGGATGCAGACGAAGTTATTCATCGTCGCCTCGGGGAAGGCGGCGTGGTCGGCGACGCGGGCGGGGGCGGACCAGGTGGCGCCCCCGTCGGTGCTGCGGCGGAGCAGGATGTCGATGACGTCGTGGTCCCCCCCGTCGTTCGCGCGGGCCTCGCAGTAGGCCAGGATGCTCCCGCGCGGGGTGACGCACAGCCCCGGGATGCGGTAGTTGTAGTATCCGCCGGTGCGGCTTTCAAAGAGCGTCTGGCGGTCGAACGTCGCGGTCATGCGGTCATCTCCTCAGGTAGTGGGGGGTTCCGGCCGACCGTCCAGCAGCCGTAGGGCGCGCAGGCGGCGGAGCGAAGCGCAGCCGTCTGCGCGCGGGACGATCACCGGCGTTCCTCCCGCACGCAAACGTCTCCGCTGCGCTGCGACGCTTGCGCGCCCTACCTCGCTGGCGATCCATCGTCGCGGTCATGCGGTGGTCTCCTCAGGTAGTGGGCGGTTCCGGCTGACCGTCCAGCAGCCAGGGCAGGTTGAACCTCGCCAGGACGATCGTACCCGAGTAGCTCTTCTCCGTCAGCGTCTCGAAGGCGCAGAGGATCGTTCCGTCGCGGGCGACGGTGAGGCCCGAGTAGCCGGCCGGGCCCTCGCACACGATGCGCCCGATCGGCCAGGTGCGGCAGTCGTCGTAGGAGAGGCGGACGGTCAGGTGGCGGCGTCCCGCGTGGTCATAGTGCCAGGCCGTGTCGGACGGGACGGCCGGGTTGCAGAACAGCACGCGCGAGCGGTCCGCGGGCGGGTAGGAGTAGCGGACCATCGACGCCTGGCAGTGCGGTTCGGGCAGTTGGAGG
>JAWLCQ010000015.1:0-15586 GCA_041687095.1 Phycisphaerae bacterium
CCAAGCGGCAAACAGCGCCGCTTGAGGGTGGCACCCCGTGAACGGTTACCGCTTTTCGAATTCGGATTGGGCGGGCGCTCGATGACAAGCCCCGGTGGGATCGCAAGCAGGATCCGACCGGGGCTTGCCATTTGGCGTCCGTTGCGTTCGGTGCACCGTGCGTCGCATCGCGGACAGCGCATCCCCGCGCATCCCCCCAATCGAAATTCGAAATTCAAAATTCAAAATTCAAAAACCCCTCCCCTCCGCTTCCTCTCAAGATCGCTCGCTCCCCCGGTCGATACATCCCATTGGACGCCGCGGCGCCCCGCGCAGGGCGGGGCGAAACGACGGGTCCGGGAGTAGTACGCCGTGTGCCCCTTCGCCGATCAAGGTGAATCCCGCTGCGCCGGACACTGGACGCTGAAGAACGTCTTCGACGCCTTCCGCCACTGCGCCGACAACTACCGCTCCTGCCCCGTCTATCGGCAGATGCTCGGCGATCTCGTCTCGGAGGCAGTGCATTGTGAAGACCGAGAGCCCCTGCTCGCCGTTGCGTCCTGAGTACGCCCGCTCCCTCCGCGGGTTCCTCGACTACCTCCAGGCGGAGTGCGGGCTGGCCGTCAACACCCGCAAGGCCTACGCCCGCGACCTCCACCACTTCTTCCGCTCCCTCGCCGCCGACGGGGATCCCGATCTGCCCGACCTGCGCCCCCGGCACGTCGAGCGGTTCCTGAGCTACGCCCGCCAGCAGGACCTCGCCGTCTCCTCCGCCGCCCGGGCCCTGGCGGCCGTGCGGATGTTCTGCCGCTTCCTCGTCGTCGACGGCGTGCTCAAGCGCGACGTGTCCGCGAGCGTCGAGTCTCCCCACAAGTGGAACCGCCTGCCCACGGTCCTCGACCACGAGACGGCCATGCGGATCCTCCACGAACCGTCCGCCCCCGAGGACCCCTACCCGCTGCGCGATCGGACGATCCTGGCGGTGCTGTACGGCACGGGCGTGCGGGCCAGCGAACTCGCCAACCTCCCCCTCCCCGACGTGAACATGCACCTCGGGGTCGTCCGCGTCCTGGGCAAGGGGTCCAAGGAACGCATCGTCCCCATCGCCGACAGCGTCCTCGACATCGTCCGCCAGTACGTCGAGTCCGAACGCCCCCACCTCTGCCGCCTCCCCGCGTCCCCGCACCTGCTGCTCTCCCGCACCGGCCGTAAGCTCGGCCGCGAGGACATCTTCCGCATCGTGACCAAGTACATCCGCCGCCTGGAACTGCGCGGAAAGGGGAGCCCGCACACGCTGCGGCACTGCTTCGCGACGCAACTGCTCGCCCACGGGGCCGACCTGCGAAGCGTCCAGGAAATGCTGGGGCACACCAACATCGCCACGACGCAGATCTACACCCACGTCGACGCCGAACGCCTCAAGGCCGTCCACGCCAAATTCCACCCGCGCGCGTAGCGGCCACCTTGAAACGGGAATCCGCCGGGCAGGGGCGCCCGGGTACACAAGGGCCGGCAGCCCCCGCTCTCCACGCCTAGACCCCAACCGGGAAATGACCGTGTGAAAGTAAGAGTTCCCCCGAAGCGAGTTCGCTGATTCCCCCTCCGTCGCGTCACGCCCCCCGTTCACCGGGCGCAACAGGACCCTACGCGATCAACTGGCGCTCGCGTTCCTCGATGTACACCTTGTTAACGGTCTCGGGCACGAAGTTGGCCACGGCGGCCAGGTAGCCGCGGATGGCGTCATCCAGCTTGCCGTCGGCCTCATCACGCGTCGGGGCGCAGGTGATGCACCCGGGAAGCGTCATGCACTCCGCCTGGAAGCGTCCGTCTTCCTGTTGGTTGATTCGCACCAGGAACTTCATTCGTCTGTCTCCTCTGCCGCTGCGCGCGGTCTGGAACTGCCTGCCCGTCTCGTACGTGTGAAACCCTCCCGAAGGTTCGCGCGCACACACGGCCGCGAATACTTCAGGCGCTGCGAGCGGATACGGCAGGAAAAACCACCCACTGTGCGGATGTCAGATCTCAGGAACGGGCGGAAACGACTGGCCCGCCCCGGGATCGATCCTCATCTGCGCCGTGTGATTGTAGAAGCGGCAGGGGTATGGAATCAAGTCGAATTCGTTCAATACATTTGATGTGAGGCGAACGGGTTGCGGCCCGATCAAAAACGGGGACAGGCGCCTCCGGGGCGAACTGCATGGCCCTGCGGAGTCCGTCCCCATTTTCGCGCCAGGCACCTGCGCGGCGAACCGCAGGGCGGAGCCCGTCCCCCGTTCCAGGGCCCCGCGGACGTGCCGCCTACCGTCGCAGGCCCAGCGTGCGGTGAAGGGGGCTGGCGGGGTCGGCGGGGACGCGGACGGTGACTTGGACCCACCGAACGCCCCACTTGCGGGCCTCGGCGTGCGAGCGGAAGAACACGTCCAGCCGCGAGCCCTTGATCTTCCCGCCCCGGTCGAGCACGGGGACCATCCGCCCGCCATCGTAGCCCGGGATCGAGACCATCGTGTGCATCGGCAGCACGGAGGTGTCGGCGGCGACGAAGCGCGACCCGTTGGCGTGGATGCTCTTGCCGCTGGCGGTGATGCCGTCGGCATGGCGGCCGCAGCACTTGGCGCAGGGGCAGTAGGCGGTAACCTTCATCCAGACCTGGACGGTCTGCTCGCGCGGCGGGGCGGCGGCGCGCGGGGCCGGCGTAGCGGCGGACTGCGGGGCCGGCGCGGGGGCAGGGGCGGGAGAGTTCGCAACCGGCGGCGGAACCGGCACTTGCGCCACAGGCGTCGTCCCGACCCCGGCGGCGGGCGCGGGGGCGGTTTCCGCAGAGGCCGGGGCCGGACTCGCGGTAACCCCGGGGGACGGACTGGCCGCAAGCTCCGATTCTGGCGCCACTTGCGCAACCTCCATCCCCTGCACCGCCGCCGCGTCCTCCTCCTGCGGGGACCGCAGCCGCACCAGGGCGGGCCCCGTCTCCGCCGCGCCCGCGGGGGCCATCGTCGGGGGCAGCTTCCCGACCCCCGAAGCCGGCGCCAGCAGGATGAACGACAGTACGGTCAGCGCGGACAGGAATACCACGAGTCGCAGTTTGATGGAGTGCATCAGGGTGGGTTCTCTCTTTGGATCGGCCGGGCTGTTCAGCTCATCGCGGGAAACAGGCGCCCGCAACGCCGGCGGTCGTATCGCTGAGGACCCCCTCCGTGAGATGGTTCGAGCCGTCGCGCCTCCCTGCACGCGTCTCTTTAGCTTACCCGAGAGTGGCATTTCTGGCAATGGGATCTTACTGTGCATGTTCGGCCGTCCCATGGGCGGCAGCGGGGAGGACCCCGCCCCCTTTCCGGCATTTGCGGGCGTTCCGGGGATCGCGAGACCAACCGTCGCGCCCCTTGCGGGTCCAATCCCGCAGGCCGATCCGAGCGGCCGGCGTTGCGGATTGCCCCGGCGGGGGCGAGCCTGCTATACTCCGAGGATGCGGGTCGGTCCGCCCACCGCCTGATCGCGAGCCCGAGGACGTTGCAGATGCGAATCGCCTTTGCCGTTATTCTATGTGCCCCGATCGCGTTTTCCGGTGCGTTTGCCCTGGGAGACCTCCTCGTCCTCAAGCAGGGGGGCACGGTGGAGGGCACGGTGACGATCGAGGGCGACACCGTCCTGGTCACCCGGGGCAGCAGCACGTTCCGCTACCCGCGGAGCGAGGTCGCCCGGATCGAATGGCAGGAGACGCCCGAGTCGCAGATCGCCCGCCGCCTCGCCGCCACCGATCCCAACGATCCCAACGCCCTCGCCGCCCTCGCCGCCTGGGCGAACACCGTGCCGCTCCCCGACAAGGCCCGCGAGGTCTACCAGCGCGTCCTCGCCCTCGACCCCAACCACCCCGACGCCCGCCGCGCCCTGGGCTTCCTCCGCGTCGACGCCCAGTGGCGCTCGGCCGACCAGGCCCTCGAACTCGCCCGCTCCCGCCTGCAGGCCGGGCGGTGCGACGAACTGGTCCGCGACCTCCTGCCCGCCCTGGAGCCCGTGCTGACCACCCGCGAGCAGAAGCTCGCCGCCTTGGAACTCCGCGCCGAGGCCCTCCTCCGACGCGGATCGTATCCCGAGGCCCGGAAAGCGTTTATCGAACTCGCCGAGGTCCTCGGACCCGCCAAAGGCACCCGCTCCTCCGCCGTCGCGTCCCTGCTCGCGGAGCACCCGGACGGCATGTTCGTGCTGCAGGACCCCTACCCCCCGACGGCGGTGTTGCTCCCGGAGGACCGCGAGGTCCTCCCCGCCGGACCCGCCCCGCTGAGCCATCCGCTCGCCCTGGCGGCGGCGCTGCTCCAGCAGGCCCGCCCCCACCTCACCGCCGGGCAGGACGCCATCAAGGACGCCACCGCCCTCACCGCCACCGACCCCGACGCCGCCAAGGCCAAGTACCTCCTCGCCGAGAAGGCCTTCGACCGCGCCGACGCCCTCGTGCCCGGCCTGGCCCGCTCGCACCGCATCGAGATGGCCCGCCGGAGGATCTCCGTCCTCCGCAACGACGCGGCCGCGGGGGCGAAAAAGTTTGACGACGAAAAATCCTCGCTCGCCGAAAAGCCCCTGACACCGGCCGCGTATCGCAATAAAATCCTCCGTCTGATCTACCTGCTGGACCGCGTTCGGGACGACCTGAAAGAGATCCTGAAAATTGCGGAACCCTATTCCCGAGAACTCTACCTCGAAGTACAATGGGCCGAGCTTGATCTGAAGACCATGGATAGCCTCCGCAAGATCCTCACGGAGGAACTGGATGCGAAGAACTAGGCGATCGCTCGCGGCCGGCGGATTTCTGCTGACGGCCTTCGTGTGCGGGGCGCTGGCGACGGCGATTCCGGGCGACGGAGCGGACACGCTCCAGACGGCCCTGGAGGCGCTGCTCGACGGCCACAACGCCCGTGCCGAAGCCCTCGCTTCCCGTCTGACCGATCGAGGCGACGCCCCCTCGCCCCGGGCGTGGCTGGTGGTGGCGACGGCCCGCGAGAGGCTCGACCAGCCCGCCGACGCCCTCGCCGCCTACGAGGCCTTCCTCCCCTCCTGCCAGAGCGATACGGAACGCCAGTACGTCCAGCACCGCATCGACCACTGCCGCCAAACCCTCCGCCCCGCCCCCCGCCCGCAGGCCCCCAGCGCGTGGCTCACCGAGGAGGACCGGACCCTGCTCGCCGAGGTGGACGACACCTTCTACACCGAGTCCAGCGAGCACTTCATCGTCCGCGCCAAAAACCGCCACCTGACCAAGCTCATCGCCCGCGAGGCCGAACGCGTCCTCGCCCGCATCTGCTCCGACATCCTCCCCGGGCAGTCCTACCCGCACAGCGTGAGCATCACGGTCTGGCCCGACCGCCAGGAGTACCTCGCCAACGCCCAGGAGTCGCCCCACTGGGCCGGCGGGGGGTTCAGCTTCTCCGCCCGCGACGGGGTCGTCACCCGCCGCATCGACCTCACCCAACGCACCGACGACGGGACCTTCAACCCCCTGACGCTCGACCGCGTCCTGCCCCACGAGATGTGCCACCTGGTCCTGCTGGAGTACTTCGGGGACAGCCCGTGCCCGCTGTTCCTCGACGAGGGCCTGGCGATGATGGCCGAGTACGGCACGGACCCGCAGCGGGTGCTGCTGGCGGGGGCGGCGCTGACGCAGGAGGCGGGGATCGGACTGGGCCAACTGGTGGCCATGGGCCCTCACAGCCTCACGAACCCCGACGTCTTCTACGCCGAGGCCTACACCTTCGTCTCGTTCCTCCACACCCGCCTCCGCCGCGAGCAGTTCCGCGCGGTCCTCGGCTACATCAAGCAGGGCTGCACCGCCGCCGAGGCCGTCCAACGCGCCCTCCTCATCCCCCAGACCGAGGACTTCGCCCTCCGCCTCGCCGCCGAGTGGGAGGACGCCACCATCACCGACGCCCAGATCCTCCGCGCCCTCCAAACCGCCGCCCACCCCCGCGAAGGCGAGGAACCCACGCTCCTCGCACGCGAGCAGGAGTAGGCTCCCACGCAAAAGAGAAGGCGGGGATGCAGGAGATGCAGGGGATAAGAGTGAATCAACCCCCATCCCCTGCATCCCTTGTATCCCCGCTCTCTTTTCCTCATCCGCGTTCATCTGCATTCATCCCCGCTAAGTTCCTCCGGGTTCATCCCCGTTAGGAAGGAATCGCCATGACGGACCCCGACGTACCGAAGCTCATCGAAGTCGCCCCGCGATTCCACGTCCGCCAGGAGATCGACAACATGGCGTGGATCGACCTGGGCGGATTCGCCGTGGTCGTCGATACGCTCGAGCACGCGGAGAAGGAGGCGGCCGTCTTCGACGCCATCGCCGAGACGCTCGGGGACACGCCGATCCGCTACGTCCTCAACACGCACACGCACTACGATCACGTCGCCCTCAACGCCGCCTTCGTCCGCCGCTGCGGATCGGAGATCGTCAACGCCGAGACCACCGACATCCCCCCCGAGGGCAAGTGGTTCACCGGCGACCGCCGCCGCCTGCAGATGCTCCACACGCCCGGGAGTCACACCCGCGAGGACTGCATCCTCTGGTGCCCGGAGGACCGCGTGCTGCTGACGGGCGACCTGTTCGGGTGGGGGCTGATCCCGCTGACCACGTCCCTCCGCGACGAGTCGGCCGGGCGGCTGGTGGGGCTCTACGAGCGGATGATCGCCTTCGACGCCGCCACCGTCGTCCCCGGGCACGGGCCGCTGTGCGACACCGCCACGCTCGTCCGCTGGGTGGAGTACTTCCGCCGGCTGCGCCGCGACGCCGTCCGCCTCACCGCCGAGGGGCTCGACGACGACGCGATCCGCGCCCGCCTCGGTCCGCCCGAGGACATGCAGGACTGGTGGCGATTCACGCAGTGGAAGCACGCCGACACCCGCGACAAGGTCCTCCGCTCCGTCCGCCGCGGATTCCTGCATGCGGAGTGACCCGCGCGATCCCTCCGTTCGGTTTCACCGCGGAGATCGCAGAGAGCGCGGAGACGGGGGGGTGTGGCCGGGTTTCGGTGGGTCCTTTGGCCACTACATCGCGCGTGGGGGATCCCAAATCCGAAACTCGAAACCCGAAATCCGAAACGAATTCAAAACGCCAAATCGGAATGACAGAAACGGGCTCCGGGTCTGCGGGAGTCGGCAATGCAAGCGAAGCGTCCTGTGGAGGAGTCGTGTTTGGGATTTCGGTCCTTCGGATTTCGGATTTGTTTCGGATTCCGTGCTTCGGATTTCGGATTTCGACGCTCCAGGCCGGTTCCTGATGCCATCCAACCCTCCCCGCCCGGCGCCCCACCGTTTTTCGGCCACACCCGAGACGGGGGAGGGCGATGATTCCGCTATGCTTCCCCGCCGGACGCGTGCGATAATGATGCAGGAGACAGGACCATGTCACACACACTGGACTATAACGCGTACATCACCCGCAACCCCGAGACCTGCGGCGGACAGCCGGTGGTCAAAGGCACACGGGTGACGCTGCGGACGGTACTCTCCTCGCTCGCGGAGGGCGCGACCGAGGAGGACATCCTGACCGACTTCCCCTCGCTGACGCCCAAAGCCCTCCGCGCCGTCATCGCCTTCGCCGCCGCCTCCGCCGAGGAAGACCTCCCCATCCCCAGCGTACCGAGCCTTCATGCGGATTAAGATCGACGAGAACCTTCCCGTAGACTAGGAGCCCGCATGGACACCACCGACCTCCGCCTGCACACGCACTTCCCCATCGCCGACGTCGACGAGCGGATCTTCGGGGGCTTCCTCGAACACATGGGCCGCTGCGTGTACGAGGGCATCTACGACCCCGCCTCCCGCCACGCCGACGAGCACGGCTGTCGCCGCGACGTGCTGGACAACCTGCGGCGGTTGCGGATGACGGCGATGCGGTATCCGGGCGGGAACTTCGCCTCGGGATACCACTGGATGGACGGGATCGGCCCGCGGGAGCAGCGCCCCACAGTTCGCGAGTTGGCGTGGCAGTCCATCGAGCCCAACCGCTTCGGGACCGACGAGTACGTCGCCCTCTGCCGCCGCATGGGCTGGACGCCGATGCTTACCGTGAACCTGGGCACGGGGACGCCCGAGGAGGCCCGCAACTGGGTGGAGTACTGCAACGCCCCGGGGGGGACGAAGTACGCGGAGATGCGGGTCGTCAACGGCTCGGCCGAGCCCCACGGGGTGAAGCTGTGGTGCCTGGGCAACGAGATGGACGGGCCCTGGCAGCTCGGGCACGTCCCCGCCGACCACTACGCCATCCGCGCCCAGCAGGCGGCGAAGATGATGAAGGACCTGGACCGCACCCTCGAACTCGTCGCCTGCGGGTCGTGCACCGTGGGGCTCCCCACGTACATGGACTGGGACCGCACGGTCCTGGAGCACCTGGGCAGCTTCGCCGACTATATCTCGCTGCACCGCTACGTGGACAACCGCGCGGGCGACACCCCCGACTTCCTCGCCGTCGGGGCGTCCATCGACCGCCAGATCGAGGAGATGGACGCCGCCTGCCGCTACGCCCAGGCCCGCCTGCGCTCCAAACAGCGGGCGTACCTGTGCTTCGACGAGTGGAACGTCTGGTACAAGAACATGCAGATGGACGGGGGCGGGACGTTCGCCCCCCACCTCATCGAGGAGGTCTACAACCTCGAGGACGCCCTCGTCGCCGCCCAGTTCCTCAACGCCTTCCTCCGCCACGCCGACTCCGTCAAGATCGCCAACCTCGCCCAGATCGTCAACGTCATCGCCCCCCTGCTCACCCGCGGGGACGAGCTGCTCGTGCAGACGATCTTCCACACCTTCGAGATGTTCTCCAAGCGCCGCACCGGGACCGCCCTCCGCCTCGCCCAGTCCGGCCCGCGCTACGCGGGCAAGACGCATGGCGAGGTGCCCTGCGGCGAGGCCGCGGCCGTCCTGGAGGGCCGCGCCGATGGCGGCGGGCGACGGCTGCACGTGTTCCTGGTCAACCGCTCGACCGACGCCGCCGCCCCCGTCACGCTCTCGGTCGCCGACGCGGGGCTGGCGCGATTGGAGTCGGCGGAGCAGTTGGCCGGGACGGACCCCAAGGCCGCCAACACCTTCGAGCATCCCGAGACCATCGTCCCCCGCCCCTTCGACGCGGTGACGTTCCGCACGGGCGCCGCGGAGTTGTCCCTGCCGGCGATGTCGCTGACGGCGCTGACGATTGCCCTGGAATAGAGCGTCCGGCTCCGGGAGCACCAACGGACGCCAAAGGGCAAGCCCCGGCCAGGCGTATCGGGGGCCGCTGCAAAGTGCCTTTTCCGTGGCATGGGCGTCTCGCCCATGGGTCCCACGGGCATCTTGCCCGTGGCCTTCGCCTGCGGGGCCACATGGGTTGGAGAGGGTTTTCAGGGCCATCAGGCCCCACCTGCCCGCCGGGCAGGGGCGAGACGCCCCTGCGACACACGGGCAAGATGCCCGTGCCACGACTTTGCGATGGCCCTGCAGGCGTATCGGGGAGGCTTGGCCGGGGCTTGCCTTTTGGCGTTTGCTCGGAGACCCTGCGCGCCTCAACGCCCTCGACCCACACCGCGTCCGCGCACGGCGACAGCGTGTGTCAGACGTACTCCATGTAGCTCTCGTGCAGTGCCGGTTGGACGTGGTTGCTCCGCTGCGCTCCGCAAGCCACGGCACCCACCCGAGAATGAACTGGAACGCTTGTCAGACGCTGCCCTCCGTCGCGTCCCAGAGGGGGCGGTCGAGGAACCTCGCGAGGAGGCTGGCGTCCTCCTGAAGCTTGGGCAGGTTCCCGTGGTCCACCACGTTCACCCGCCGCCCGTCGTCCAGGACGAGGTTCAGCTCGTAGCTCCAGTAGTGCGAGCGCTGGCCCTTGCTGCTGGTGGAGGTGCACAGTTCGCGGAGGATCTGCACGGCGTGGACGTGGTCGAGCCTGATGAGGTCCTCGCGGGCGTCGAGTTCGGCGGGCAGGACGGCGGAGATGTCCTCCTTGCCCTTCCAGAACAGGTGGCAGGAGCGGTCGAAGCAGGCGGGGCGGCGCATGCTGAGGAGCATGGCCAGACCGGCGAAGGCGAAGATCAGGCCCATGATGCCCATGAAGATCGGGGCGAACCACTCCCCGTCGTCGCTGGCGTTGGCCTCGATGCAGGCAAAGACGGCCCCGACGGCGAGCCCGCCGCCCATGGCGATGAAGAGCAGGCAGAACGCCGTCGCCCATCCGGTGATCTGGAACCGCACCTGGTGCGCCCCGACCTCGACGAGTTTGTGCGTGCGGAAGTTGGTCCCCCCGCTCTTGAGCGGCGTCCACTCGATCCGCTGCGCGAGCGGGTCGGTCAGGTGCTCGGGGCACACCGGCGCGGCGGGTGGGGTCGTCCGCTCCGTCCCGGCCTTGGCGTTTGGCAGCGTCTCGCGAAGTCCCATCGGCGTACTCCATTCCGGTGCTGGGGATGAGGCGTGAGGCGGTCACTTCTTGGGGGCCAGGTGCGGAGCGGCGGTGTAGAGGCGTTGGAGGCCCTGGGGGGTGACCTCCGTGTTGTAGAGCCTCAGGATCTTCAGGTTCGGTAGCTTCTGGAGAACGAGGATCGCGTCGTCGGTCACAGGTGAACGATTGAGAATGAGCTTCTCCAGCCCCTGCAGTTCGAGCAGTTCCCCGAAGCCCTCGCCCGTGATCGCCGACTCCTCGATCCAGAGTTCCCGCAGCCTGGGGAACGCCTTCAGATGCCTCAGGGCCGCGTCGGTGATCCCCGGAGACTCCAGCCGCACGAACTCCATGTCCTTCATGTGCGACAGCAGCGTCAGATGCTCGTCGCAGATCGGGGAGCGGCGGAGGTTCAGGTGCTGCACCTGGGACAGGTCCTTCAGGTGTACAAACCCTGAGCCTGTCACGCCCGTGTTGAACAGCGACAGCCGGCGGATCTTCTTCAGGCCCGCCAAGTGCACCAGCCCCGCATCGGTGACCCCTGACGCGTTGAGGATCGACAGATCCTCCAGGTCCACCAGCTTCGCGAGGTGAGCGAGACCGGCATCGGTCAGGGCGGGGCAGTTGAGCGACAGCCTCTTCAGCGTGCGGATGCGTCCGATGATGCGGAGGCCTTCATCGGTGACCTGGCAGGACTCGTGAAACCCGAGGGATTCCAGGCTCGCCAGCCCCTCCAGGAAGACCACATCGGCGTCACAGATCTCGGGGCGTGTCCCGCCCAGCGCCCGGACCGTCCCGTCGCTTCGCTGATCGTGCACGCGGAACCAGCGGTCGAACAGTTCGCGCATCGCGGCCGGGTCATCGCCTGCACGCCTTGACGCGGGCCCAGTCGCCTCCACGGGGGGCGTGGCGTCGGCCGACGGAGCGCTCGCCGGTTGCGTTGCGGGGACGGGCGCGGTCTCCGGGGGCGTGGTGGCGGTCTGGGGCGAGGCGGGGGGCGCGCTGCCCTGTAGTTCAGCCGGACGCCCCTCCTGGGGATGCGCAGAGGGAAGGGTCCGCGGCGGGGCAGCGGCCTGCGATTCCTTCGGGGTAGGAGGGTCGCTGTCCCTGCACGCCCCCGCCGACAGCATCAGCGATCCCACCACGCATCCCAGCACGATCCGTTTCCTCACATCGCCTCCTTTCCCCGGGCATGTGATACGCATCCCAAGTAATTTGCAGGCAGTGTCGGCAGGACGTGGTTGCTCCGCTTCGCTCCGCAAACCACGGCACCCGCTTTTCTTCTTCTTCTTCTGCTGCTGCTGCTTCCGCTGCTTCTTCTCCCGCCTATTCCCTAGTCCCTATTCCCTAGTGCCTACTCCCCAGTGCCTATCCCCGCAGCGCCGCGTCCTTCTCCATGACCTTGCGGGCCATGTCGGCCTTGAAGGCGGCGAGCTTGGTCGCCAGGGCCTCGTCGCTGACCGCGAGGATCTGGGCGGCGAGGATGGCGGCGTTGGTGGCCCCGGCGGAACCGATGGCGACGCAGGCGACGGGGATGCCCGGGGGCATCTGCATCGTGCTCAGGGCCGCGTCGATGCCGTTGAGCGGGCCCGAGTTGATCGGGACCCCGATCACCGGCAGCGTGGTGTTGGCCGCCAGCACGCCCGACAGCGCCGCCGACATGCCCGCCGCCCCGATCAGCACCTTGATCCCGCGCTCGCGGGCGGTGGAGGCGTACTCGTGGGCGACCTCCGGCGTGCGATGGGCCGAGATCACCCGCGCCTCGCACGCGATCCCGAACTCCCGCAACTGCTTCACGCACCGCTGCATGATCTCCCAGTCGCTGTCGCTGCCCATCACCACGCCCACCACCGGAGTATCCGTCGCCATCACAAGTCTCCTTTGCCTGACTGCTCAGAAGGCAGAGGTGAGAGGTTAGAGGTTAGAGGTTAGAGGTTAGAGGTGAGAGTGCTCGGGTTCGAGAGTCGGTTCGACGTTCGGACGCGTTTCCGTTTAGCGGCGGTCGGTACGACCGCCCCGGAACACCTCTGTCCGCCCGAACCGCAAACCGACGCCCGACTCCCGCGAACGCCTCCATCGTCTCTTCTAACCTCTCACCTCTAACCTCTAACCTCTCACCTCTAACCTCTAACCTCTCACCTCTAACCTTCTCGAAAATCGAACGCCACCTTGATCGCCCGGGACCGGCGCTTGTCCATCGCCGCGTCGAACGCACCCGCGTACTGCCGCAACGGGAACGTGTGCGTCAGCAGGTCGCCCACGGGCAACCTGCCCCCGGCCATCAGTTCGTGCACCAGATCGTACGTTCCGATCGCCCGTCCGTCCACCCGTTCGACCTGTCGGCCGTAGGCGCCCAGGAAGGTCAACTCGCGGAACCAGAGGCTGGTGAGTTCGACGCGTCCGCCCGCCCCCGTGCCCACCAGGGCCACCTGCCCGCGTGGGCGGGTCCACTTCAGCGATTCGGTCATGGAGCGGGGCGAGCCCACGCAGTCGTACACGACGTCGTATCCGCCCGCGAGGCGGCGGTTGCCGAACCGCGCCCGATGCACCGTGGTCCCCGTGAGTTCCGCAACGCGGGCGAACCGCGCCCCCGCCCCCTCGGGCAGGGCCACCACGTGCGACGCGCCCAGCGCCCCTGCCCGCTCCCCCAGCAGCCGCGAGCGCCCCAGCGCGTGGACCTCCCCCGCGTACCCCATCGCCCGCAGCGATGCGACGATCCCCAGGCCCAGCATGCCCACCCCATACACCGCCACCCGCCCCGCGTCCCGCAGGTCCGTCCGCAGCACCGTGTGCAGCGAGCACGCCAGCGGATCGGTCAACACCGCCAGCTCGTCGGGGATCCCCGCGGGCACCTCCACGAGCTGCGACACGTGCGCGACGAACCCCTCGGCGTACCCCCCGCCCGTCCGCGCGTTGTAGCCGATGGACGTCCCCGGGGGGATGCGGTAGCGGCCCGTCCCGCGGTCCCCGAAGTTCTCGCACGCCCCGAACTCCCCCGCCGCGCAGCGGGGGCAGGGGGGCTCGATCCCCCGCGCCACGCACCCCAGCGTGGGCTCGACCGTCACGCGCTTGCCCACCCACGCCCCATCGACCGCCGGTCCGACGGACTCGACGGTGGCGAGGTTCTCGTGGCCCAGGACGGCCGGGAAGGACGAGAACGCCTGGAGGATGGAGTCGGGCGGCTGCTTCTGGGCGAGGAGGGCCACGTCGGTCCCGCAGATGCCCGCCATGCGCGTGCGAACGCGGACCCAGTCGTCCCCGGGCAGCTCGGGCGGGGGCGCGTCGCGGAGCGTCAGACCGTTCAGCCGTGTCCGCAGCACGCCGCGCCACGCCCGCTTGACGCACTGGCAGGCTAACCATCGCAGCGGGTGGATGTCGTAGTAGAGCGCAAGCATGGATAGAAGAATACCCCGAACCGGCGGGGGTGGAACTTAGAATTACGTAGATGGACATACGGTATCGCAGTACGAACGGCGTCGACGACCTGGGCAGTTGCATCTCGGTGGCGGGGGCGGGTCGCCCCGATGTGGGATGTCAGCAGCCTTCCCTCGCCAAGGAATGGCCCCCGAACCAACGGGGGATCCCACGCAGGGACCCAGGGCGTCCTGTCCGTGGGGCGTGCGGACGAGACGCGCACACCACGAAACACCGCGGGATGCGACGGTGGATGATGGGCTCGCTACTCGCCGCTATCTCAGGGCTGCTCTCCACGCTCGCCGGCTGTGAGAAGCCGGTCCACTTCCCCGTCGCCCCCCTGCCCGACGGGCTCGACGGGCTCGTCAAGGCGTACGACACGGACCGCGACGGGAAGGCGGACTTCTTCCTGCTGCTCAATGATTCGGGGCGCGTGGACCGGATCGCGTACGACACCAACCAGGACGGGGCGCCGGACGAGGTGGTCCCGCTCGACGCGGTCCCGCTGTCGCAGGCGCGGCACCTGGTGATCATCCTCGACGGGTTCGCCTACGACGTGGTGAAGGCGTACTACGACGAGGGCCGCCTCCGCCCGTTCCACCCGCCCTCGCTCGTCATCTCGCCCTACCCCTCGATGACGGACCTGTCGCTGCAGGACCTCCTGGGGCTCATGCCCGCGCGGGGCTTCGAGGCGAAGTACTACAACCGCCAGAGGAACGAGATGGTGGGAGGCGCCGGGGCCTACCTCAAGGGGGCCAACGCGACCTACGACCGGGTCCTCGACTACCGCGCGGACGTCCTCTGGGACTCGATCGGCTACCTGTACCCCAAGCAGGTGTTCGGGAAGGAACTCAACGACCTCAAGCGCCTCTTCGACCGGCGGGAGCAGCAGGAGACACTGGCGTACGTGGTGAGTTCGGCGGGGGTGGGCACGAGCTACGGTGCGGCCGGGCAGCGGGAGGCGTTGCAGCGGGTCGAGCGGCTCGTGCACCAGGTGCTGCAGGAGACGCACGGGACGACCAAGGTCACGCTCCTGAGCGACCACGGGCACAGCTACACGCCCAGCAGGCGGATCCCGCTGGAGGCGTACCTCCAGGACCGCGGGTGGAGGCTGACCGATCGCCTGCGGGGCCCGCGGGACGTCGCGTACGTCCGCTTCGGGCTGGTGACCTTCGCGAGCTTCGCCACGAACTCCGCCCCGCAACTCGCCGCCGACCTCATCGCCGCCGAGGGCGTCGAACTCGCCAGCTACGTCCGCGGCAGCGACGTCGTTGTCCTCGCCCCGGGGGGGCAGCAGGCGGTGATCCGCCAGCGCGACGGCCGGTACGCCTACGAACCGCTCGCCGGGGACCCGCTGCAGCTCGCCCCGATCCTCACCCGGCTCACGCCTGACGCGGACGGGTACTACGACGCGGACGCGCTGCTGGCGGCGACGGCGAAGCACGTGTATCCCGCACCGCTGCAGCGGGTGTGGCGGGCGCACCTGGCGCTGGTGAACCATCCGCCGGATGTCATCATCTCGCTGGGCAACGCCTGGTACAGCGGGGCCAAGGGCTTCGCCGGGTCCCTCGACAGCGTCGCCAGCACCCACGGGAGCCTCAACTGCATCAACAGCACGACGTTCATCATGTCCACGATCGCCCCCCTGCCTCCTCTGCTCCGCTCCCGCGACGTGCCCGAGGCGATGGGCGAGCTGTTCGGAAGGCATTGGCCGCTGGGCGAATAGGACGGGAACGCCGCAAGCGTTCCTTGGGCAACCGTTTAGCGGCGGGGGGGGGGGCCCCCCGGGGGGGGGTGAGGTCGTACGAGGGG
>JAWLCQ010000015.1:15596-49135 GCA_041687095.1 Phycisphaerae bacterium
GCCCGCCCGGAGGGTGATTCCGTCTTCCGAGGCGGGCGTACCGCCCGCCGCTAAACGGGCTGCCCTGCTTCGCTCCGCGTTCTCTGCGTTCTCCGCGGTGAAACCGATCGCTACCGCCGCAACACGAAGATCGCCAGGTCCGCGTGGAGGTTCGGGTCGTCCGTCACCTCCACGCCCTCCTCGGTGTCCAGGGCGATGCGGCGGTCGATGACGATTCCGCGGTCGGAGCAGAACTCCTCGAAGTCGCGGATGGAGAAGAAGCGGATGTTGGGCGTGTTGTACCAGTCGTAGCGGAGCAGCCCGCTGGTCCGCGGGGACCGCCCGTCCTCGGCCAGCACCCGCCGGTGCTTGTGGTACGCGAAGTTCGGGAAGCTCACCACGCCGCGCTGCCCCACGCGGAGCATGTCCCCGATCACGACCTCCACGTCCTGCACCGCCTGAAGCGTCTGCGAGAGCACGACGCAGTCGAACTGCCCGTCGGCGAACGAGCCCAGGCCGCGGTTGAGGTCCATCTGCACCACGTCCAGGCCCTTGCGGGCGCAGGCGATGATGGGGGCCTCGTGCAGTTCCACGCCCATGATCCGCCGGTGCCCGCGCTGGCGGAGGCACTCGAGCAGGTCGCCCATCCCGCAGCCCAGGTCCAGCACGCTCGACGCGGGGGGGATGAGTTCGACGATGCGGTCGTAGTCGAGGCGGCGGGCGTGGAAGATGCTCGTGGGGTGCGTCCCGCACGTGGGGAGGGGGACGGAGGCGGGGACGGGCTCGCCCAGCAGGTCGTGCAGGAACGCGCGGAGCATCTCCCCGTAGCGGTCGGCGTCGTTGGGCAGCAGGAACGCGTCGTGCCCGCACGAACTGGTGATGTTGCAGTACGTCACCGGGCGATTGGCCGCGAGGAGGGCGTCGACGATCTCGCGCGACTGGTCGGGCGGGAACAGCCAGTCGCTGCTGAAGCTCAGGACCAGCCAGCGGCACTCCGCGGGCCCCAGCGCCGCGGCCAACTCCTCGCGCGTGGACCCGAGGTGGAACAGGTCCATCGCCATCGTGAGGCTGATGTAGCTGTTGGCGTCGAAGCGCTCGACGAACTTGTCGCCCTGGTACCCGAGGTAGCTGCCGACGGAGAACTTCTTCTCGAACTCGGTGGGCACGTCGCGGGGGCGGAGGCGGTCGAGGTCGAACTTCTCGCGCATGGCCTCGCGGGAGAGGTAGGTGATGTGCCCGATCATGCGGGCGATGGCGAGCCCGACGAGCGGCCCCCCGCCCTCCCCGCCGTAGTACTGCCCGCCCAGAAAGCCCGGGTCGCGGAGGATGGCGTTGCGCCCGACGACGTCGAACGCCAGCGCCTGCGACGTCAGCCGCGGGGCCGTCGCGAGCGGCACGGCCCCCCGCAGCCGCCCGGGGTGCCGCCGCGCCCACTCCAGCACCACCTGCCCCCCCATCGACCCCCCCACCACCGCCAGCAACCGATCGATCCCCAGATGGTCCACCAGCATCCGCTGGGCCTCGACCATGTCGCCCATGGTGATCGTGGGGAAGTCCTGCCCGTACCGCTGCCCGGTGGCCGGATTGAGGCTGTTGGGCCCGGTGGTCCCGCGGCACCCCCCGAGGACGTTGGGGCAGATCACGAAGAATCGGTCCGTGTCGATGAACCGCCCGCTCCCGACCGCCACGTCCCACCACCCGGGCAGGTCCTCCGGGTCGTGCTTCGCCACGTGCGAGTCCCCGCTGAGGGCGTGGCAGAGGAGGACGGCGTTGGAGCGGTCGGCGTTGAGCGTCCCGTACGTCTCGTAGGCGACGGTGACGCTCGGAAGCTCCCCGCCCCGCTCCAGCGTCATGGGGGCGTGGAAGGTGACGTGCTGCGCGTACGCCAGCGGCGCCGCCGTCCGCACGCTGTCGCTGCTGAGGAACCCTTCGTCCTTGCTCATCGATCCCTTCCCGAATCCGCGGGCGCCGCGTGGAGACGGTCGGCAAGCATCATGTGCCGTCCACAAACCTTCCCAACGCCCCCCGACTGCGTCGGGGGGGTGGCGTTCCGCACTGAGCGAGATCGGATCCCGCAGATTCGTCTCCAGCAGTGGGCTGGCTCACCCCCCGGACGCCGTCCGAGGGCGTTGCCGAAACCGTCTCTCACCGCGCCCCTTCCCGCGGGACAGGAGCGCAGCGCGATCGAGCGGCCGGGGCCGATACGAGGCAAGGGTCCGCGTCGCCGAGACTCTGCGCGCCGGCAGCGCTTGCCTGGATCCGTCACCGTCCAAGGCCGCATCGATCCCGTAAGGCCCCGCACGTTGCGGGACCGGGCTGGCGGGAGCACCTTCTCCCGCTCCGTCTCGGTCCGCTCGCCCAGGGGCGAACGTCCCACGGATGCGGGGCAGGTTGCCGTGCGGTCATAGGGCCAGTTCCCTCACGCACTCTCGATGCACCCCCAATCCTACGCGCCCCCCCGCCCCCCGTCAAGAGGCGAACGCCGCTCACCGCGGCCAGGGCATCTCGGAGTTTCCGTGGCATGGGCGTCTCGCCCATGGGTCCCACGGGCATCCTGCCCGTGGCGGTCAGCGGAGAGACCCCTGTGGACTGGGAGTGGTTGGCTCGCTGCAAGGCCGTTGTCACCTCCCAGCAGGGGCGAGACGCCCGTGCCACGGAGATGCGATGAGCCCGGATCCGCTCCCGCAGGCACGGGCCCTTGCCGCTCTCGCGCCCCCTGCCGCACCCCGTGTTTGGGCCGACAAATTTTTCTGCGAGAAAATCCCGAATTCATAGCGCGCCGCGGCCGCCAGTGCGTATGATAATTTTGTTCGGTTCGTCTACGAAGATCGGCACGGGATACTAAGTTTTTTTCCCCGCCTGCAACTCTCGCCTGACGCTCCTGACTCCTTGGGCCGGAATCGAGCCTCTTTCGGAAGGATCCGCGAAAGCGAACACAGGATCCAAGTGCCTACATGACAGGAGACTCTCTCATGGGCAAAAAGTTGTATGTCGGTAACCTCCCGTACGATGCCACGGACTCGGACCTCCAGCAGCTGTTCTCGCAGCACGGTTCGGTCGACAGCGCCAGCGTGATCATGGACCGCGCCACGGGCCGGAGCAAGGGCTTCGGGTTCGTGGAGATGGGCAATGATCAGGAAGCGCAGGCCGCGATCGCCGCCCTCAACGGGCGCGATTTCGGTGGGCGTGACCTCACCGTCAACGAGGCCAAGCCCCGTCCCGAGGGCGGCGGCGGTGGCGGCGGCGGCCGTGGCGGCCGTGGCGGGTACGGCGGTGGCGGCGGCGGCGGTGGCGGCGGCGGCGGTCGCCGCTGGTAACCGCTCCTTCCAGAGCAATCACGGGGCCCCGGTTTCGACCGGGGTCCCGTTTTTTTTATGCGCCCACGCCCCCCGCCGGGAGCCCTGCCCCCCCGGCATGGTCGCTTCAGCGACCATGTCCACGGCCCGCCCTTGCACTCCCCCCCGCCCCGCGATACCCTCCCCTCGTCCCCCAAGCACAAGGACCCCCGCATGCCGCGCCACCCCCACATCCTGCTGATCTGCACCGACGAGCAGGCCCCGCAGTACATGGGCTGCATGGGCGACCCCATCGCCCGCACGCCGAACCTCGACCGCCTCGCCGCCCGCGGAGCCCTCTTCCGCAACGCCTACTGCAACAACCCCATCTGCGTCCCGGGACGTTACTCCATCCTCACCGGCCGCTACGTCCGCGAGCTGGGCTCGCTGGAGTACGGCAGCGGGCTCGACCCGCGCGCGTGGACCTACCCCAAGCACTTCGCCCGCGCGGGGTACCAGACCACCTGCGTCGGGAAGCAGCACTTCATGGGCCTGGAGCAGATGCACGGGTGGATGTTCCGCCCCTACGGGGACATGGAACTCGACCGCCACTTCGGGCGCCCCAAAATTCCGGGCTTCGCGGGCGACCCGCTGGCGGGCACGCTCGGTCCCATCCCCGGACGGCCCCCGGGCAACCTCGCCGGGTGGGTCCGCACCGCCGGGCCGAGCGACAAGGGCTTCGCCAACTTCGACCGCATGACCAACGCCGCCGCCCTCCTCCACCTGCAGGACTACTTCCAGCCCGTCATCATGGGCGAGTACGAACCGGACCGCCCCCTGCTGTTCGAGGTCAGCTACAAGTGCCCGCACTGGCCGTTCTGGGCCCCGAAGGACCTCTTCGACCACTACCGCAACCAGGTCTCGCTGCCCCGCATACCGCCCGACGAACCGGGCAACTTCTTCCTCGACGGCGTCCGCCAGGGCGAAGCCCCCTTCGCCAACACGCCCGACGAGATCCTCAACGCCCGCGCCGCCAACTACGCCCTCATCGAACTCGTCGACCGCCGCATCGGGGAGATCCTCCAGTGCGCCCAGGACCTGGGCATCCTCGATGACATGCTGGTGCTCATGCACTGCGACCACGGGGAGATGAACGGCAACCACGGCTGCTGGGGCAAGGGCCGCCCCTACGAGCACTCCGCCCGCGTCCCGCTCCTGGTCTCCTTCCCGGGCGCCATCCCCGCCGGAACCGTCATCGACACGCCCGTGTCCAACGTGGACATCTTCCCCACGCTGTGCGACTACGCGGGGATCGACACGCCCCCGGACCTCCGCGGGGAAAGCCTCCGCGGGCTCATCGACGCCACGGCCAGCCAGCGTCCGCCGACCAGCCAGCTACCGGGCGAGCAGCGGCCCGGCGGCCAGCGGCCGGGCGGGCAGCGCCCGGGAGAGCAACGACCGGGCAGCCAACTGCCCAGCGAGCAGCGTTCGGGAGAGCAGCGCCTTGGCGACCAGCGGCCGGGCGGGCCCGCGGACCTGGAGCACTGGCGCTCGCGCCCGATCATCAGCGAGTTCTTCAACTTCCGCCGCGGCTGGGCCATGGTCCGCCGCGGCAACCTCAAGTACGTGGACTACTGGGGCCACCCCGACAACGAGTTCCCCCTCGACGTCTGGGATCGCACGGGTTGGCAGCGGGCGACGCAGCTGTTCGACCTCGCCCGCGACCCCGACGAACTCACCAACCTCGCCGCCGACCCCGCCCACGCCGCCACCTGCGACGACCTGCAGTCCATCCTCGACGTCCTCCCCACCCCCCACCGCTGGAACGAACCCGCCGACACCCGCCGCCTGGAACCCTGACCCCCCGGCATGGTCGCTTCAGCGACCATGTTCGGCCTGGAAGCCCGGTTCCTGACTCCTGGTTCCCCCCCCTCCCCCGCTACACCGGGGGGGCGTTGGGCTTCATCTTCTGGATCCACTCGTAGTAGTCGAGCATCTTGAGGTCGCTGGCGGCGGCGCGGTCGATGTAGACCTTGGCGAACGGGTGGAGCTGCAACGCCGACGCGGTGACCATGCCGGTGACGGGGCCCTCGATCATGGCGGCGACGGCGGCGGCCTTGTTCTTGCCGCCGGCCATCAGGAGGATCGCCCGGGCCTCGAGGATGGTCCCCACGCCCATGGTGATGGCGTAGACGGGGACGTCCTCGCGGCGGTCGAAGAAGCGGGCGTTGTCGTCGATGGTGGGCTTGGCGAGCGTCTTGAGGCGGGTTCGCGAACTGAGCGAGCTGGTGGGCTCGTTGAACCCGATGTGCCCGTCGGAGCCGATCCCCAGCACCTGCAGGTCGATCCCCCCGCACTCCTGGATCCGCTGCTCGTACCACTGGCAGAACGCGCGGTAGTTGCTCGTCGAGCCCGAGGGGATGTGGATGTTCTGCGGGGGAATGTTCACGTGCCGAAAGAGGTTCTCGTGCATGAAGTGGTGGTAGCTCTGCGTGTGCTTCGAGGGCAGCCCCACGTACTCGTCGAGGTTGAACGTCATCGCCCGCGAGAAGTCCAGCGACTCCTCGCGGTGCAGCCGGGCCAGCTCCCGGTAGAGCCCCAGCGGCGTGGAGCCCGTGGCGAGCCCCAGCACGGCCGAGGGCTTGGAGTTCAGAAGGTCCGCGACCTGCTTGGCCGCCAGCCTGCTCATCTCCTCAGGGGTGTCGGCGAGGATAACTTCCATGGCGATGATCCTTTGCAGCGGTTGAACGACAGCGCCCCGCCGGAACGACGAGCACCCAAGCCACGCCCCCCGGCGGAGGTGCGAGTGCGGATTGTAGACCGACCCCCAAGGGGACCGCAAGGGCTCGACTGCACTCAGCAGGGCCATGGCCAAGCCGCAGTCGCGGGTGCCACGGCTGCGCTGTTCGCAGCCGTGCTCGCACGAGCGCCCGGCGGAATACAGACTCTGCGAACCCGCGCCGCCCGGCGGACCGGACTGTGCGAAGGCCCGACTGCTCGGCCCCGCGTCCCGCCCCCGGCCGGCCGCGTCAGCCTCGCGCGTAGGGGCACGAGCCGCTCTTGCACGTCTGCCCGCACGCGGGGGCGGCCGCTTCCGGCGCGGCCTGCGCGGCGAACGTGCTGAACTGCTTCTGCGTCCGCGTGGACGCACACTTCTCGCACGGGTGCGGACCGCGCTTGCCCGCGGCCTCCAGGAACTCCGTCACGTGTCCGCACTCATCGCACTTGTACTCGAAGATCGGCATAGGGTTTCCTTGCTACCACGCGTCGGCGATCGTCGCCCGCTCGCTCTCGACGTCCTCGAACCACGTCTCCAGCTCGCGCAGGAGGCGGTGGGCCACGTCGGGGTGCTGGTCGGCGAGGTTGGTCCGCTCCAGCGGGTCCTGCGCGATATTGTACAGCTCCGGGGGCGGGGGCGGAGGGACATCTCGCGGCGGGTCGGGCTCCTGGATCACCCCATGCTCCACGAAGTAGTCGTACTCGTACATGGACGTCCGCAGCCAGTGGATGTCCGGGACGGCCATCGTCTCGCGAATCGCCGGCCGCACGAGCTTCCAGTCCCCGTCGCGCACGGCCGCGTTGCTCGTGACCAGCGGCGTGTAGCGGTTCCACTGCCAGAACCGCTTCGTGACGGTCCTCCCGCCCTCCCCGCGGAGCACCGGTAGCACGTCGATCCCGTCGAGCGCGGGCGAGTCCGTGGGCTTCTGCACCCCCGCGGCCGTCAGGAGCGTCGGGAACCAGTCGCTGAAGTGCACCATGTCCTCGCATGTCCGCCCCCCGCCCAGGCCCCCGTCGGGCCAGCGGAGGAGCATCGGGACGCGGACCCCGCCCTCGTACGTGCTGCCCTTCGCCCCGTGCCACTGGCAGTTGAACCGCGTGGTGCACTGGTCGCCCGTACCCCCGAACTGCGGACCGTTGTCGCTCGTGAACAGCACGATCGTGTTGTCCCGCAGCCCGCAGCGGTCGAGCGTCTCCAGGACGCGGGCGATGCCCTTGTCCATGCGGGCGATCATGGCGTAGATGCACTTGACGCCCGGGTTCAGGTCCTCGCGGTCGGCCCAGGGGGCGAGTTCCTCCTCGGGCACCTGCAGCGGGGTGTGCGGGGCGTTGTACGTCAGGTGCAGGAAGAACGGCGCGTCGCCTTTGTGGCGCTCGATGAACCCGCACGCCTCCTCCGTCCAGACGTCGGTGAGGTAGCGTCCGTCGGCGCGGCGGACGTCGTAGCCGGACTCGATCCGCCAGTCCCAGTAGTCGTGCATGCCCCCGCGGAAGCAGACGGCTTCGTCGAACCCGCGCTGCATGGGGTGGTAGCGCTTGTCGAACGCCCCGAGATGCCACTTGCCCATGAGCCCCGTGGTGTAGCCCGCCTGGCGGAGCACGTCGGCGAGCGTGACCTCGCGGAGGGCCAGCCGCTCCAGCCCCCGCCACTCCAGCGTGTCGATGGACCCCGTGCGGTGCGGGTAGCGCCCCGTGAGGATGCACGCCCGCGAGGGGTTGCACACGGGGCTCCCGGTGTACTGCTGCGTCAGGCAGACGCTCTCGTCCATCAGCGCATCCAGCGCCGGTGTCCGCGACAGCCCGCTGTTGAACCGCGAGAAATCGCCATAGCCCATGTCGTCCGCCAGGATGAACACGATGTTCGGCCGTCGGGTCGCTGCACTCACGTTGCACTCCTCTCCGCTTCAGGATGACCGCCCGATCCTACCCGAACCGCCCCCCCGCGTCACCCCCCTCCGCCGCGCGTCACCGGCCGTCTCGCCTCGCCCGCCGCACACGGTACAGCCGCTCCGTGAACCCGCCTTCGTTCTCGAACGCGGACGCCAAGGTGGCAATCTGGCGGCTCAGGAGCGCAGTGGCGACACCGACGAGCACGAGGGCGGCGTTGGCGGCGATGGCTTGGACGGACTCCATGGACGGAATGGACTCCATGGACTCTATGGACTTCATGGACGCTATGGACGGTGCGGTCTCGGCGCAAGGGGCCGGTCCATCCGGTCCATGGGGTCCATAAGGTCCATCCTGTCCATGAGGTCCATTCCGTCCATTCCGTCCATCCACCCGGGTCCGCGTCTGCTGGTCATACGCACTCTTCACCCACCGCGCCACGTCGTCGGCCGAGGTGCAGCGACGGTCCACCAGGGCACGACGCCTCGGGTCCTCCGGCGCCCACAGTGTCGCTCCGCGCTGGCGAAGGAAGTCCTCGTAGTCCAGGCGCAGTTCCTCCAGACTGGCCTTGGCGACGTTGGTGAGCTTGAGTTCGGTCTTCTTCGAGGTCCCGCTCGCGACGCTCCCCTCGGCGATGTTCTGCACGCCCGACCGGGCGGCCTGGACCATCTGATCGTGGGTCCGGCTGCGACGGTCGATGAACCGGTCGCAGAAGCGCACGGTGACATCGTACACCAGTTGCGCCACCTGAAAGCTCTTCAGCCGCCGATACCCGCCGTGCTTCGGAAGGAGCGGTTCGAGGCCCTCGCCCTCGCTCCGCCCCTGCCGCCCCCGCGGGGCCTGTTGGCCCTGCCGCCCTTGCTGATTGCACTGCCCATCCTGTCCACGCCCCTCCTGCCCATTCCCGTCCTGCCTATTCCGTCCATACTGTCCCTCCTGTCCATTCCCACCCATCGTGCCAGTCTCCTTTGGATACGCCGGAACGGTTACGCTCGCCCCTTTCCATCATCCTGCGTTTCCCTCTCGGGTCGCCTGCGGGGACGGAGGGGCGGGAGGGGCGATCTGTCGCCGGGGGAAGGACGCTCCCACCACAACGGCCGCGTGGAGGGGAATCCTACGGAGGTCCATCACACATGAGAACATCACTCTTGCTGTACTGAAAGCCTGGGAAGCTCATCGAGAACTCAAACCCTTCCTCGTAGATGGCCTCTCCTGCTTGATTCAGGACGTACCGCCCGGAAACGGTCCACGTGCTTGGAACCGCTCTGCCCTCGAACACGCCGCGCGCACGGAGGATGCCGGATTCCCCGGGGGCGAGCTTCGGCCCCCCGTATACCCACTCCCACGCGCCCTCTCCAAGGTATCGGGCTGAACCGGGGCCGTATCTGCCCAGGCCCTCCCCGTTGCGACCCCTCCTGTGGGCCTCGGCCAACCGGGGGTGAGGACCAGCATACTCAGAGAAGCCGAGACCGTGCATACCACTCAACTCCACCTCCTGGTCTCCGCAGTTGGTGAAGATGAGTTCAATGATCGACTTCCGCGGGTCGGGAATATGGTAGTACGAACGGCAGAATACCTGAACGCCGTCCATGCGATCGGCGGCCATCGGGGGAGGCAGCACGTGCCCCTCCCGGTCCGCGTCGCATCCACAACGGAGCACGCCAGCGGCCGGGCGTGTCTCCGCCCCGCTTGCCTCCACGCCCGCCGGCGCTCCGCGCTGCGCGTCCGCCGTCGGCAGCCATCGACTCGCGCCCAGAAAGCCCAGCAGGACGCCTGCCGCCACCCCAGCGATCACGAGCGCCCATCGCCCCCTCAGCATCCCAGTCCACAGAGCCGGGGCTACAGCGGGACGGCCATCCTCGGACACATCGGAAGGGGACACATCGGGACGGTCATCCTTTTCCATCATCCTGCGTTTCCTTCTCGGGCCGCCTACGGGGGCGGAGGCGGGGGTGTGGGCAATCCGTCGCTGGGGTTCGCCGGGGTCACGCGCGGGGGCCGGTGCCGCTCGCCAGGGGCCGGCGGCGGCTCGGCGGGGGCCGGGGGCCGCTCGGCGGGGTCGGCGGGGTCGATGGGGAGTTCGCCGGGTCCGCGCGTGCCGTAGGTTTCGGGGGCGTTGGGGAAGCGGCGGGCGAGGGCTTGCTCCTCGTCGCCGGGCCAGGGCGCCCCGCCGGGGCGGAGGGCGGGCACGAGGAACATCGCCAGCGCCACGCCCGTCAGGATGCCCAGAAGCGTCCAGGTGATCCAGTGCCCCACCACCCGCCGCAGCGGGCGGCGCTTGGGCTGCTCGGTGAGGAGGGAGGTGGGCAGGTGGACGGTGGAGGCTTCGGGGGCGGCGGCGGTGTGGGTGAGGAAGCCCGTGGCGCCCGGGTAGGAGACGCTGGACTCCTCGTCCCGCCAGACGATGCCCTCGGCGCGGAGGGCGGTGACGACGTCGGCGGCGGCGGGGCGGCGGGCGGGGTCCTTGGCCATCATCTGCTTGACGAGGTTGGCGAGGGACTCGGGGCAGTCGGGGGCGTGGTCGCGGGGGTCGGGGGGCGGGTCGTGCTGGTGGCGGCGGACGAGTTCGGGGACGCTGGGGGCGGTGTAGGGCGGATGGCCGGTGAGGGCGAAGTAGAGCGTCCCGCCCAGGGAGTACACGTCGGCGGCGGGGGTGATGGGCCCGCGGGCGATGAGTTCGGGGGCCATGTACTGCGGAGTGCCGACGGCCTTGTCGGTGAAGTCCAGCGGGTCGTCGGGGTCGCCCAGGCGAACGAGCCCGAAGTCGGTGACCTTGCACCGCCCGTTGCGGGTGATCATGAGGTTGGTGGGCTTGACGTCGCGGTGGACAATGCCGACCTGGTGGGCGGCGGCGAGGGCGGAGGCGGCGTCGGCGATGAGGGGGCAGGCGCGGCCGGGCGAGAGGGCGCCCATGACCCGCACCACGCCGCGCAGGGTCTCGCCCTCGATCATCTCCATGGCGATATACCACCAGCCGTTGTGCTGGTTGATCTCGTGGATGCGGACGACGTTGGGGTGTTCGATGGCGGCGGCGGCCCGCGCCTCGCGGAGGAACTGCGGGACCCGCTGGGCCTCGTCCACCCCGGCGATGCGTTTGCGGAGGACCTTGAGGGCGACGATCCGCTGGAGGTTGACGTCGCGCGCCTGGATGACGATGCCGGTCACGCCCTGGCCCAGCGGGCGGAGGAGCTTGAAGTGCCCGAGCATCTTGCCCACCCACGCGGGCTGATGGGCGGCGGGGAGGGCGACGAAGGTGTGCGACTCCGTCCCCGCCTCCCCGTCCACCGCCGATGTCCCCGCACCGGCGTCGTCGGGCGGGGGCGTGTGCGGGGCGTCGAACGCCGGGGGCAGCCCGGCGGCGAGGGAGGCCTCGAAGGCCGCCTCGTCCTCGAGCCCGAGCTGCGGAGGGTTCGGGCGGTCCGTCATGGGCGACCCTCCCCGGGGCGCTTGAGGCCCGCGAAGCGGAGGATGGTCAGGATGCTCTGGCGGTTGGGGCGCATCTCGCTCACGTCCCCCACGTCGGAGACGATGGCGATGTAGGGCGTGTCCCCCAGCCGGCAGATGCCGTCAATGTTCATATCCGGCACGCGGGCGAAGAGCACGGGCGGGTCGGCCTTGCGTCCGGACCACCAGAACAGGGCGCTGTCAAGCGTGCTGGGCGGGTACGGTTGGTCGTTGTCGATCTTGGGCCCGTTGCTGCGGGCGGCGGAGAGGAGGTAGCCCTGCGTGACGGGGTCCCAGCACAGGTCCGTCACGCCGCGCTCCCCCAGGTCCAGGCAGAAGAGGTCCACGAGGTCGATGACCTGCGGCCTGCGGGCGCCGAACGCCCCGTCCACCCCCCGCACGGCCGCCACCAGCGCCCGCCCCCGCCACAGGGGGTTCCGCAGGCCGCACAGCAGGTGCAGCCCGTCGGGGCTGAAGGCCATGCCCTCGACGTTGCCCCACCGGTAGGTGTTGCGTCCGGGGCAGCCGGGCTCGTTGTGCCACGCCAGGTAGGGCGGGACCCCGAGGGCCTCGAAGTGCGTGTGCAGGGCGTCGCGGAGGGCGGACCCGACGTCGAGGACGACGGCGGATTCGACGGAGAACCTCTCGCCCGTCCCCAGGTCCGCCCGCAGCATGTGCCGCCGCGCCGGGAGCGGCAGTTCGGAGGGGCTGTTGCTCAGCGATCCCAGCACGTACAGCCGCTGCCCGCCCGCGGGGGTGGAGCGTAGGGTGAGCGACTCGGCGTCCTGGATGAGGAGGTTCTCGTTGCGGATCAGGACGCGCAGGCGGGGCTCGCCGATGGTCATGGCGTCGAGGTCGACGTCGCAGGTGAAGATCCCGTGCTCGTGGCGGTCGCTGACGAGCAGGAGCTGACGGGACTGATCGCTCCAGGCGAGGGAGCTGGCTTCGAGCGGGGCGCGGATGCCGCCCTGGTTGGACGTGGGGGCGTCGACGGTGATGTCACGCTGGGCGACGACGGGCGGGGCGAGGGCCCCGAAGCGGATCTCGGGCACGTTGGCCAGGGGCATGACGTGCCCGGGCCCCTGCGCGTTCGCGGCCGCGACGCTCGACAGCAGCCAGACGATGAGCGGGAGCAGGGACGCCGCGGAGAGACACGCAAGGAACCGAAGTGCCTTGGATCCCCGTCGAAGACTCCGCCCGCGGCCGCCCCGATCAGACCGCACTTGATGATGATGTGCCACGTGGGCCATGGATTCCCGTAGGGCCGCGATTGCGCAAGCCCTCACTGACTACATGGTAGCGAAAAGGTCCTGATGCGTCAACGTTGGGAACGTCACCGTTGGGGCCGTCACCGTCAGGGCCGCACCCGCCGGTAGGCCTCCTCGATCCGCTGGACCATGCGGTGGTGGTCGAAGCGTTCGATGCAGCGCGAGCGGCCGGTGGCGCCGAGGCGGTCGCGGAGGGCGGGGTCGGCGGCGAGGGCGGTGACGGCGTGGCGGAGGCGTTCGAGGTCGCCGACGGGCACGAGCGCTCCGGTGGCGTCATCGACGACCTCGGCCGCCCCGCCGACGTCGAAGCTCACGACGGGCTTGCCCGCCAGCAGCCCCTGCGGGAGGGTGCGGGCGAGGCCCTCGCGGAGCGAGCAGTGCACGAGGATGTCCGTCGCGTGCAGGGCGGTGGGGATGCGCTCGGGGGGCAGGAGGCCGGTCAGGCGGACGCGGTCGCGGAGCCCGCGGCGGGCGATCTCGGACTCGATCCACCCGCGCAGGGCCCCGTCGCCCACGAGGCACAGGACGAGGCGGGGGTCGTCGATCCGCTCCAGGAGGTCCAGCAGCACGTCGTGGCCCTTGAGTTCGGCGAGGCGGGCGATCTGCGTGAGCAGCACCGCGTCGGGCGGGAGGTGCAGCGCGGCGCGGAAGGCGTCGGTGTCGGGCGGGCGGTGGACGAACCGCTCCACGTCCATCCCGCTGTAGACCGTCGTGTACTGCTGCGGGCGGCCGATCCCGGCGGCGAGGGCGTCGCGGGTCATGGCGTCGGCGACGGTGAGCAGGGCGTGGGTGTAGCGGGCGGCGGAGCGTTCCAGGTGCACGTACAGCCGGTTCCGCCAGGGGGACTGGTAGGGGTGAAACGGCAGGCCGTGGATGGTGTGCACGATGCCCATCCCGCCCACCCGGCGGGCGGCGCGGCGGCCGACGATGCCGGCCTTGCTCGCGTGGGTGTGGACCAGGTCGCAGCGGAGCCGGCGGAGGAGGCGCGTCAGCTCGCGCTGGGTCCGCCAGTCGCGGAGGGGGTGGATCTCGCGGCGGAGGTCGTCGAGGACGATGACGCGATACCCGCCCGCGCGGGCGCGGGAGAGCAGCTCGCCCTCGGGCCCCAGGGCGGGCCCGGTGACGAGCGTCACCTCCCACCCGCGGGCGTGGAGGCCCTCGCAGGTGAGGAGCGTGTTCTCCATCGCCCCGCCCAGAATCATCCGCGTGATGACGTGGCACACGTGCATACGGCCATTCTGACGTTTCCCACGGGATGGGGCAACGGTGGTTGCCAAAGACCGGGGGCGGCAAAACCGTGATTGGCAAAGACCGTGGTCGGCAAAGACGCGGGGGGAGCAGGGGCACCGGCCTGCGCCGCGGGTCCCCTGACCCCCACCTCCTGCGCCGGGGGTCTCCTGACCCCCACCTCCTGCGCCGGGCGTCTCCTGACCCCCACCTCCTGCGCCGGGGGTCTCCTGACCCCCGGCGGCCGGGAGGGGCGAGGGACGCCTCCGCGGCCTCGGCCTTGGAGCGCCCCCCCCATCGCGGCGGCGGCCTGCTCCTGAGCCTGTCGAAGGGCCGCCGCGATCGAAGCGCCGCCATCACGCTCTCGCGGAGACGTTCCGCTCGTTCCGGGACGTTGGGGGTCAGGAGACCCCCAACGCTCAGGAGGCCCCAACGCTCAGGAGACTCCCAACGCGCGCGCTTCAGCCGCCGAACTTCGTCCAGTCCTTCTCCGGCCCCTGCCGCTCGTGCGGCGGGGTGGGGGCCACGCGGTCGCCGCTCATGCCCGCGGTGAGGGCGGAGCGCATGGCGTCCATGACGGTCATCTCGATCGGCCGCACGCGGGAGCGGGAGACGTACACCGTGTACCCGCCGATCTGGTAGCTCATGGGGAGGTAGACGGCGACGTAGTCCTCCCCGCGGACGAGGGGCTCGGGGATGCGTTGGGGGTCGGGCTGGCTGATGAAGCCCAGCATTCGCGTGCCGTCGGGCAGGTCGAGGGCGACGACCTCGTTGAGCTGGCCCTCGTTGCGGGTGCGGGAGACGAGGTCCATCAGGTCCCGCAAGCCGCCGTAAAGGCTGTTGATGAGGGGGATCCGCTCCAAGCCGCTGCCGACGACGTCCATGGCGCGGCGGAAGACGACGGAGTAGGTGAAGATCCCGACGAGGAAGATCAACACCACCGCCAGCACCACCCCCATCCCGGGCCGGTACTGCAGCGCACCGTCCTCCGGGAGGAGGAGGCGGAGCAGCGGGGCGATGGCCCGCTCGGCGATCGCGCCCAGCCAGAGGACCGCGTAGAGGCTCACCACGATGGGGACGATGATGACGAGGCCCTTGAAGAGGCGGTTGGCGACGAAGCGGGCGGCGGCGCGGAGCGTGTGCTTGGTGGCGGCGTTGGCGAGCGAGGGCATGGGCGTCTCCAGGCGCCGAAGCCCTCGCGCGGGCGGAGGTCACTTCCGCGGCGACGTCCGGTGGCGCGCGTCGGCCTTCAGCTTTCCAATGGTATTGACATCGGTGAGCGGATCGGGCTCCTCGTCGGAGGCCCCGAGGACGTCGACGAGGTGCTCGACGGCGCGGGTGGTCTGCTCGCGGTCCTGGGGCGACATCTGCTCCAGCGCCCGCGCGAGCGTGTCCTGCAGGGGATAGGGCGTCTGGCGGACGAGCTTCGTCCCCGCCGCGGTGGCCGTGACGAACACCAGCCGCCGGTCCCGCGTGTCCCGCTCCCGCTCCACGAGCCCCTTGCCCTCCAGGCGGTCGAGAATGCCCACCACCGTGCTGGGGCTCACGTGGACCTGGTCGGCGATCTCCTTGGCCGTCACGGGCCCCCGCTCGACGGCGGTGATGAGGCACAGCAACTGCGGGCCCGTAATCTCGTGCCGCGCCGCCAACTGCCGCGAGTCGATGTCGATGGCCCGGATGATCCGCCGGATCGCCCGCACCAGCCGCAGATCGTGCCGCGCCTCCCCCCCCCCCTCCTCCCGCGATGGGCTGGACACCTTCCGCTTGGCCATGCTGTTTGCTCCTTTCCCCGAACGCGCCCGAGGCCCTCCCCGGGAGCGATCGGAGTCCATCACCTGATTATAACTGAAATCATTCTACCACGAGGACGAATTGCGGATTGGCAGCCGTTCACGCCTTCACGAATCCGCCTGCGATCCACCGCAGGCGGAAAGGCGTGATGAAAAGAAACAGCCCCGAAGACGGGGATTACGCAGATTCGAGGATTGCACAGATGGAAGAGGAGAACATGGCTCTTCCCTCTCGTCTTCGCACTCCTGAAATCTGGGTAATCCCGCTCTCTCCGGCTGTTTCCTCGGACTCTTGCTCCTGCCTGGGAAGCATGAACGGTTACCGCACTTCTATAATTCCCGCGCCGTCCGCCCGGACCTGTACCGTCTCTATGCCCGCACCGTCTCAGAAGGGAGACCAGACATGAACGTCGAACAGTTCCTCGCCAAGGCCGACGAACTCCACGACGGGGAGATGAAGGAGATCCAACTCGGGGAGATCACCGTCCTGCTGGTCCGCGTGGACGGGGAGTTCCACGCGTACTGGCCCTCCTGCCCGCACCACGGCGCCCCGCTCGCCGAGGGCCTCCTGCACGACGGGCACATCCGCTGCCCGTGGCACCAGTCGGTGTTCGATGCCCGCAGCGGGGAACTCATCGAGCCCCCCTCCCTGGACCTCCTGCCCCACTTCGAGGTCCGCTCCGACGGGCAGAACGTCTACGCCCAGATCCCCGCCGACCTCACCGAACTCCGCCCCCCCCCCATGGCCCATCACAACCCCGCCGCCGACGGGCGCACCTTCGTCATCGTCGGGTCCGGGGCGGCCGGGGTGCTGGCGGCCGAGACGCTGCGGACGATCGGCTACAAGGGCGGCCTGTTCGTCCTGACCAACGATCCCGACAAGCCCTACGACCGCACCGTTCTGAGCAAGAAGTACATGGGCAACCCCGACAAGAGCATCCCCCTGCTCCGCAAGGGCGACCTCCACGCGGCGCACGACATCGAGATCGTGCACGGGTGGCAGCTTGCGAGGGTGGATCACGAACGCAAGACCGTCACCAGCACCGACGGGCGCACCATGTCCTACGACCGCCTCCTGCTCGCCACCGGGGGCACCCCGCGAACGCTCGACGTCCCGGGGCAGGACCTCGACCACGTCTTCCTCCTCCGCTCCCACCAGGACGCCAAGCGCATCCGCTGGGTCGCCGGGGAGAGCAAGACCGCCGTCGTCGTCGGATCGAGTTTCATCGGCATGGAGGTGGCGGCCTCCCTGACCCATCGCGGGCTGAAGGTGCACGTGGTGGCCCCCGAGAGCGAACCCTTCGCCTCGTCCCTCGGGCCCGACGTGGGGGCCATGCTCCGCTCCGTCCACGCCGACCAAGGCGTGACGTTCCACCTGGGGCACACGGTGGCCCACTTCGAAGGCCCCGGGCGCCTCCGCACCGTGGTCCTGGACAGCGGGGAGCGGATCGACGCGGGCCTGGCGGTGATCGGGGTGGGCGTGCGCCCGGCGACGGACTACGAGACGGGGCTGGAGCGGCGGGGCGATGGCAGCTTCGTCGTGGACTCGCACCTCCGCGCCGCCGAGGACGTCTACGTCGCGGGCGACATCGCGTCGTTCCCCGACTGGCGGACGGGCGAGCCGCTGCGGATCGAGCACTGGCGGGTGGCGCAGCAGCTCGGCCGCGTCGCCGCCTTCAACATGGCCGACCGCCCCACCGAGTACCTCGGCGTGCCGTTCTTCTGGACCAACCAGTACAAGCTCAACGTGCAGTACGTCGGGCACGCGCGGGACTGGGACGACTTCGTCGTCGAGGGGTCGATCGACGACCAGGAGTTCGTCGGGTGGTACGTGAAGGACGGCAGGGTCCGGGCGGCGGCGGGCAGCGGGTGCGACCGCAAGATGGGCGCCGCCGCCGAGGTCCTCAACGACCGCGAGCTGTACGACCTGGACACGGTCCGCGAGCGGGTGGAGCGGATCCTGTCGGCGGTGACGGTGTAGCCATGGATATCTGCGAACGCCTCCGCCACCTGGAGCGGAACCTGTACTGGACGTGGCACCCGGACGTAGTGCACGTCTTTCGCGACATCGATCCCGAGCTGTGGCGGGCGGTGAACCACAACCCCGTGGACTTCCTCGACCACGTGAGCGAGGAGGTGGTGGCGGGCAAGGCGTCGGCGCTGGCGTTGCGGGAGCGGATCACGCGGGTGTTCCACCAGCTCCGCGACTACCTTGAGGACGACAACACCTGGGGCGCCTGTCACACCGGGCCCATGCACTCCTGGCCGGTGGCGTACTTCTGCGCGGAGTTCGGCCTGCACGAGTCGCTGCCGATCTACTCGGGCGGGCTGGGCGTACTGGCGGGCGACCACCTCAAGAGCGCCAGCGACCTGGGCGTGCCTCTGGTGGGCGTGGGCCTCCTGTACGCCAAGGGCTACTTCGCCCAGTCCCTCAACGGTGACGGCTGGCAGCAGGAGAACTACCTCGTCGCCGACATCCGCAAGCTCCCGCTGGAGCGCGTCACGAACCGCCAGGGCGAGCCCCTACTCGTTCGCGTCGAATCCCGCGAGTCGCAGGTGCACGTGGGGATCTGGACGGCGGCGGTGGGGCGCAACCGCCTGGTCCTGCTGGACACCAACGTCGAGCCCAACAACGACGGCGACCGCGCCCTGACGTCCACGCTGTACGGGGGCGACGTGCACACCCGCATCCGCCAGGAGCTGGTCCTGGGCGTGGGGGGCATGCGGGCGCTGACGGCGATGGGGATCCAGCCCGGGATCATCCACCTCAACGAGGGCCACTCCGCCTTCGCCGTCCTCGAGCGCGCCCGCATGATGATGGAGCGGGACGGGAGGCCCTTCGGGGAGATCCGCGAACCCGCCGCCCTGCAGTGCGTCTTCACCACCCACACCCCCGTCGAGGCCGGGCACGACCGCTTCGACGCCGGCCTCGTCGAGCGGACCGTCGGGCCCCTCCGCGAGCAGATGGGCCTCAGCGAGCGCGACCTGCTCGCCCTGGGGCGCGTGAACCCCGACGACCCCAACGAACCGTTCTGCATGACCGTGCTGGGCCTGCGGATGTCGCGGTGGCGGAATGCGGTGTCGTCCCTGCACGGGCGGGTGACGCGGGCGATGTGGCACGGGCTGTGGCCCGGACGAGGGGAGGACGAGGTCCCCATCTTCCACGTGACCAACGGGGTGCACGTGGCGTCGTGGATCTCCGAGTCCATGGCCGACCTCTACGCCCGCTGCCTGGGGACGGACTGGCTGGGGCGGATCCACGACCCGCAGATCTGGTCGCGGGTCGAGTGCATCGACGAGGTGGAGTTCTGGGAGCAGCACCAGATCCTCAAGTCGCACCTGATCGACTTCGTCCGCCGCCGCGTGCATGCCCAGGAGCTGCACCGCGGGCAGCGCCCCGCGGACTCCCCCCTGCCCCACTGCCTCGATTCGGGCGTGCTGACGGTGGGCTTCGCCCGCCGCCTGGCGGGGTACAAGCGGTCGAACCTGCTGTTCCGCGACCTGGACCGCCTCGACCGCATGGTGAACCACCCCGACCGCCCGGTGCAGTTCATCTTCTCGGGCAAGGCACACCCGGGGAACCACGACGGCAAGCAGCGGATCCAGCAACTGTACCGCGCCTCGCAGGACCCGCGCTTCCACGGGCGGATCGTGTTCATCGAGGACTACGACATCAACGTCGCCCGCCACCTCGTGCAGGGCGTGGACGTGTGGCTCAATACGCCCAGGCGGCCCCGCGAGGCGTGTGGAACGAGCGGGCAGAAGGTCGTGCTCAACGGGGGGCTCAACCTGTCCGTCCTCGACGGGTGGTGGGCGGAGGCGTATGACGGAGAGAACGGGTTCGCCATCGGGGCGGGCGGGGAGCACCGCGAGGAGGAGCGGCAGGACGCCCGCGACGCCGAGACGCTCTACCACACGCTGGAGGACGTGGTGGCCCCGTTGTTCTACGACCGCGACGATGGCGGGGTGCCCCGCGGCTGGGTCCGCAGACAGTTGCACGCCCTGCGGACGCTGCCCTGGAAGTTCTCCGCCCGCCGCATGGTCATGGACTACACCCTCCGCTGCTACCTCCCGGCGATCGGGGCGATCACCTGCTCCTTCCCCGCCGACCCGTGAGCGGGGAAGGCCCCGAGCGCCCGCGACGCCCCCATCTCCTGCCCCGGGGATCTCCTGATGACCCGCCCCGCGCGCCTGCGCCAGGGATCTCCTGATCTCAGCGCACGCACCATCGTCTGCGCCGGGGGTCTCCTGACCCCCGGCCTCCGGGAGGGGCGAGGGACGCCTCAGCGCCAGCGTCGTTGGAGCGCCCCTTCGCGGCGGCGGCCTGGCCCTGAGCCTGTCGAAGGGCTGGGCCCTGAGCCTGTCGAGGGGCCGCCGCGACCGAAGCGCCGCCATAACGCTATCGCGGAGGCGTTCCGCTCGTTCCCGGACGTTGGGGGTGCGGAGGCCCCCCACCCTCGCGCGCCCCGCGTCGCACGCACCAACTGGAACGCGTATCAGTCGTCGAACTCGTACTCGACGTCGCCGCCCTACTCCCAGTCGTCCGTGCGCCAGTCACTGTCGTCCAGGCTGCCGTTCTCCTCCCACCCGGCCGTGTCGTCCTCGGTATCGATATCGACGCACCCGGGCAGAACGAACGCGCTCAGGAGGGTGAACACCATCAGAATGCTCAGCAGACGAACCCACATAACCCTGTTCCTTTCGGGCTGTGCGCCCCCCGTCAGGCGACGAATCGCTCCTCGAGGGCAGCGCGGACTTTGGAAAGCGAGATCTTTTCGATCTGTCGCACCCGCTCGTTGGACAGGCCCACGATCTCCCCGACCTGCGAGAGCGTTCGGGGTTTTTCGGTGGTGGCCATCGGGAACCGCTCCAGCAGCACCGTGCGCTCCAGGCTGGAGAGTTCCGCATCGTTATTCCATATGACTTCGCGGACGGCGTCGATGGAGTCGGCCCGCTGCTTCTCGTGGCGGCGGTCGACGAAGTCGCTTTTCTCCATCGCCGGGTCGAACTCCACGGGGAAGACCCCGCGGCGGCGCTTGGCCTTCATCCCCAGGTACTGGAACGCCGAGAGGATCGAGCGGCAGGCGTAGGTGGAGAACTTGTATCCCCGCGCCACGTCGAACCGCTCCACGCTCCGCAGAACGGCCATGTACCCCTCGGAGATCAACTCGACGAACTCGACGTCGGCCACCCGCCTTCGTCTCGCCATCGCCGGGACCAGCGCCAGGTTCGCATGCACGATCTGCTCGCGAACCTCGATCGCCCGGCGGTGCCAGCGGATCATCTCCCGCGCCCGCTTGGCTGAGAAGTACCGCTCCTGCCGCTCGCGGAGGCGGCACAGGCGGTACTTGGCGTGATTGTAGCGAAGGAAAAGCGTCCGCTCCTGCTCCGAACTGATCGTCGTCGCCTCCCGCATCCGCACCCCCTCCTCCGGGATCCGCGGGTACAGCACGTGCGGGGGGATTTCAATCGCCAGGCTGCCCGGGCCCCACAGGCGATCCTCCGCCTCGGGCTCGGCGAACATGGGGTTGTCCACGTAGTCCAAGTCCGTCGGAAGCGCCTCGTACGCCTGCCGTTCCTTCTCCGTCAACCGGTCCGCCCTCACGCCGCGTGTGGTGCTCCGTATGCGCTTCATGCCCTTGTCGGCCATACTCTGTCACTCCCTTCCCTTCGTTGGTCATGCACTGAGGCGTCCGAACGTATCGTGACTCACGATCGAATGAAACCGCACGAGCCCCAAGTGCTTTCAAGTCTAATCATCCCTGATGCAATTTATCAAGGCATCTCCACTAAATAGGACCGCCCTCCGGCGGTTTGCTCCGGGTTTTTCGGAGCCACGCCCGCGAGTTTCGACCAAGTTCTTCTCCGAGTCCCCGGGATTCTCCCGCTCCCCCGGTCGAGATCGACCGCCCGCCCACATAGAAAGATGTATGAGGGCCGCGCCCGCACCGCGGCCCCTGGAGAGGAGCCAATTATGACCGTCATCGAGCGGCAGGATCTGTTGCACCTTCTGGATCACACCGAGAGCCACTGCGTTTCCGCGTACATGCCCGCCCACCGCAAGGGGGCGGACATCCGCCAGGACCCCATCCGCTACAAGAACGTCCTCCGCACCGCCTCCGACCGCCTCGCCCAGGCGGGCCTGACCGAGGGCGAGGCCCGCCGGCGAATGGAGCCCCTCGAGCACGTCATCTTCGACGGGGACTTCTGGAGGCATCAGGGCGATGGGCTGGCGATGTTCGTGGGCGAGGACCTCGTCGAGATCCGGCGCCTCCCCATCCCGGTCGAGGAGTTGGTCGTCGTCAGCGACCGATTCCACCTCACGCCCGTCCTGCCCCTGGTGATCGGGGCGACGAGGTTCCACCTCCTCGCCCTCAGCCAGCGGAGGGTCCAGCTCTTCGAGGCCACCCCCGAGGGCATCCAGGAGATGCCCCTGCGGGACGTGCCCCACTCGCTGGACGAGTTGACCCGCTACGTCGACGCCGAGACGCAGATCCAGTGGCACACGGGAACGGCCATGACGTCGACCGTCGGCGGCCCGGCCCAGCGGCCCGCGATGTTCCACGGGCAGGGCACGTCCGGCGATGAGACGATGGAGAAGCGCCGCCTCCACGAGTTCTGCACGGCCATCGAGCGCGGCGTGAGCACGCTGCTGGAGAACGACCGCTCCCCCCTGCTCCTCGCCGCCACCGAGCCGATCATCGGCATCTACCGCGAGGTGAACTCGCACCCCACCCTCCAGGAGCAGGTGCTCCGAGGCAACCCGGACCGCTCCGACGTCCGCGACCTCCACCGCGAAGCCGTCGAACTCCTCCGCGACGAGTTCGACCGCCCACGGCAGGAGTCCCTGGAGCGCTACGTCCGCTACGCGGGGAGCGACCTGGCGAGCGACAACGTCGAACACGTGATCACGGCCGCCCACGACGGGCGGGTGCACACGCTCTTCGTGGGGCTCGCCGACCACATCTGGGGCCGCTACGACCTCAACGCCCGGCAGGTGGAGTACATCCACGGCAGCCAGCACGCCGGCGACGAGGACCTCCTCGACCACGCCGCCTGCATGGCATTCCGGACCGGCGCCATGATCCACGTGGTCGACCGCGAGTCCATCCCCGACCAAAAACCCCTGGCGGCCGTCTTCCGCTTCGCGATGTGAGGGGCGGGGGGGCAGGCACTAGGGACTAGGGAATAGGCAATAGGCGGGGGGGGCAGGCACTAGTGCCTCTCCCCTTCCGCCTCTTCCGCCTAGTCCCTAGTCCCTATTCCCTAGTGCCTCTCCCCGCTACCCTTCCATGGGGCACCCGGCGTGGCGGCAGGCTTGCATGGAACCGAAGTTCTCCTCCACCCGTGCGAACCCGCGGGCCTTGAGGATGGAGGCGGCGATCATCGACCGCATGCCGCTGCTGCACAGCGTGGTGATCGGCCGATCGCGGGGGATCTCGTCCAGCCGCCCGGGCAGGTCGCCCAGGTACACGTTCAGGGCCCCGGGCAGGTGCTGCTCGGCGAATTCCTCCGCCCCGCGGACGTCCAGGAGCGTGAAGTCTGTCCCGGCCTCCATGCGCTCCTTGAGGTCGCGGGCGGTGACGGCGGGGACGTGGTCGAACTCCCGCCCGCTCGTCTGCCACGCCGTCAGCCCCCCGGCGAGGACGGCCTGCACGTCATCGAACCCCATCCGCACCAGATACCGCAGGGCCGATTCGATCTCTTCGGGCCGTTCCACGATCAACCCGATCGGCCGGTCGTACTCCAGGAAGTACCCCGCGTAGGACGGGATGGCGTCCAGCGGGCAGCAGAGCGTCCCGGGGATGAAGGCCCCGGCGAAGGCTTCAGGGGAGCGGGCGTCGAGGACCATGAGCCCGCGTTCCATGGCGTTTTCGAAGGCTTGGGGCGGCAGGGGCTGGGGGACGGGGAGGCGATCCAGCGGCGGAGCGCCCTCCTGGTTGTAGCGTTCCATGGTGTGGAAGTACGGGGGGAAGTGGTGGTTCTCGCGCGCCTTGAACCCCACGAACTCGTCGCGGCCCATCCGCAGCCGCTCGTTGTGCCGCCTCTCGTACCCCAGCGTCGAGAACTCCCGCGGGGCCAGGTTCGACCCGCACACCGACCCCGCCCCGTGGGCGGGGCAGAGGATCACGTGCTCCCCCAGGGGCAGGAGCTTCTCGTGCAGGCTCTCGTGGAGGAGGGCGGCGACCTCCTGGCGGCGATCGGGAAAGAAATCCGTCCGCCCCACGTCGCCCACGAACAGCGCATCGCCCGTGAACGCCGCCAGCGGGTCGTCCCCGTTGGAGGCGTCGCTCAGCACCAGCGAGATGCTGTCGTACGTGTGCCCCGGGGTCTCCAGGACCCGCAGGCGGAGCTTCCCGAAGGCGAACTCGTCGCCCTCGGAGACGCTTTGGGCGTAGTCGGCGACCTGGGCGGCCCCGTGGTGAATCTGGGCCCCGGTGCGGCGCTGCAGGTCGGACGAGCCGATGACGTAATCCTCGTTGCGGTGGGTCTCGAAGATGTGCGTGATCCTCGCCCCCCGCCCCCGCGCCCTCTCCACGTACACCTCGCAGTCCCTCCGCGGATCGATCACCGCCGCCTCCTCCCCGTGCCCCACCAGGTACGACAGGTGCGCCAGCCCCTCGGACTTCACCGTCTCCAGAAACATCGTCTTCGGCATGGGTGTTCCTTTCGGCTTTGCACATCACTTCTGCAGTCATGATAGAGACGCCGCCCATGGGAGCCGTTGACAGGTTTGCCCCCGTCCAGTACCGTCAGGCGATCATGGCCATACAGCGACACACCGTCGATGTGAGCAAGTTCAACCCCAGCGCGGTCCTCCCGTACGAGTTGCGGCCGGAGGACTTCCAGATGGCGATGCAGGACGTTTACGACTTCTTCTACGACGTCAATTCCCTCCTCACGCGCAAGGGCCTGCAACGCCTGGAGGACATGCTCCGCCCCGCCATCCTGTCGGGGATGATGTCCGACATGCTCACCGCCAGCCTGGCCAAGCATTCCCGCGTGCTGACGGAGAATCGCTACTTCAACGGACACCCGGACCTGATCGTGCAGGGCGTCTACCCGCAGAATGCGGTGCCGGCGGGAGCGGAGGGGGTGGAGATCAAGACCACGCGAAAGGCGGGCGGGGCGGTCGATACGCACGGGGCGCGCGAGCAGTGGATGTGCGTCTTCGTGTACGACGTGGATTCCGAGACCGAACCCGCGCGTGACCGCCGGGCGACGGCCTTCACGGAGGTCTACCTCGCGCATGTCACCGTGGAGGATTTCCGGAAGAATCCGCGGGGAGAACTCGGGACGCGAACCGCCACGCTCCACAAGGCCGGGGTCGCTAAGCTTCGCGAGATGTGGGTGTACAAGGCGTAGCGCTGCCCTCCCCGTTCCGGGAGTAGGCGGCGAGCCTGGGGATGGCGTCGCACGCCAGGCGGAAGTACTGCCCGTCGCGCTCCACCCCGATGCTGCGATACCCTACCGCCTCCGCGGCCGCCAGGGTCGAGCCCGCCCCCGCGAAGGGGTCGAGGATCACTCCCTCTCCCAACGGAAGCACGCCGCGCACGACCTGACGCAGGAAGGCCTGGGGCTTGAGGCTGGGATGCGGCGCCAGGTCCCGCTCCTCCTTGCGCGTCGGGGCGGACGGGATCACATCGCCGAACGGCTTGTCTTCGCTGGGGCGGCGGAACCCCCCCGTCTTCCACGCCCGCAGGTTGTCCTGCACGCGGCCCTCGATCGGTTTGCGGTAGACGACCCAGGGCTCCCACATGGAGCGGGGCATGACGCTGACCTCGCTGAACTCCTCGTGGGCGGCCTTGGGGCGGTCCCCGCCGCGCATGGTCATCGTCAAGCGGATGATCTCGCCCCGCCGCTCCAACCCCGCCTCGGCGAGGGCGGCGGAGACGATGTAGGACACCAGCGGATTGGACGCGACCACCACGTGCGCCCCCGGCACCAGCGCGGGCAGGAGCAGGCGTCCCCACACGAAGAAGAAGGTATGGAGGTCCCGAAGCTGTTCGTCCGTCAGGGTGGTGAACCGAGGCAGGGGCGAACGGACGTGCCCGTCGAAGGACGGCGGGATGCGCCACACCCCCCCCTGTCCCCGGCGGAGCTTATCCTGCTGCTCCTCGCTGTACTCGTGGAGCCCGTACGGGGGGTCGGTCACGACGGCGTGGAGGCTCTGCTCCGGCTGCTCCTGCAGCCAATCGAAACAGTCCGCGTGAACGATCGTCGCCCGCCCCATGCGCTTCGGGGGCAGCCACTCCTTGCCCCCTTCGCTCTCCACCCGCACCGGGCCGTTATCCGCACCCAACGCGTAGAGCCCCCGGCCCTCGCGCGCAAACAGGTCCGGCGTGTTCAGCCGCAGATACGAGCGAATGGAGGACGGGGGAGTCGGACCGATCACCCGGCACACGCGCTCCGCGATCTCCTCGACCGACAGCGCCCGGGAGGTCAGGGACATCACTTGAAGGATGGCGTCGCGCACTTGGCCCGGGGCCTTGCGTATGGTTGGCTCCTGCATGAGGGCAATGCTAGACGTCCAGACGTCTTCAGTCAAGAGGGAAGTGTCACGTTTCCCTCGACTCCCCGTGGTGCTCGCGGAACGCCTGCTCGTACTGCTCGCTGATGGGCGTGCGCGGGTCGTACTCGGGGCCGTTCTTGATGTCCTCGCGGGACAGGCGGACGTAGACCAGCCGCTCCGACCACGCCACGCGGGTGATCCACGTCGGGACGATGAGGACCTTCTTGCCCGGCCACCAGTTGCGGGTGTCGACGACCAGGTAGCGGATGCCCCAGTCGTCGGTCTGGACGATGAAGTCCTCTACGTGCCCGATCTCCCCGTCGTCGGCGTGGATGTGGTAGTTGGTGACCTCGCGGCAGCTCCGCAGGCTCGACTGGCGGATGTCCTCCATCCGCTCCTTCTCATGGGCGGTGCCCTCGGCGGCGACGCTGCGGGAGACCTGGGGCTCCAGCGTCCCGACGTCCCAATACGCCGCCCACCCGTAGTACTTCGCCAGATCCAGCTCCGCCTGGCGGGACACGGGCAGGTGCTTCTGAATGCTCGGGCTGTTCTCGATCCGTTCCCGGGTGAGGTGCACGGGCAACCGCTCGGCGGGGTGGTCCGGTTCGCCGATCTTCTCCGGGGCGATCAGCACCAGCCGCCCGGGCAGCCAGTGCCCCGTGTCGACCACCAGGTAGCGCACGACCCAATCCTGGTCGTCGAAGTAGAAATCCTCGACGCCCCCGATCCGCCCGTCGGTTGCCTGAATGTCATAGGACCGCATTTCCTTGGTGCTGGCCAGCATGGCGTCTCCTTTCTGAAGCGGGGTCGGACCCGGTGTTCGGCCCGGCGGGGGGGGCGGGATGCGCCCGACTCCGCCCTCACCGATCCGTCCCGCCGGACTCGACGTTCATTCCAACTATGATGATTATAGGTACATCCACTGCCACGACATGAACCTCAGCACCTCCCGCCTTGGGACCGTCCCCCCCGCGGGAGCCGGAGGCCGACAATGCCTGAATCACACGAGCATTCCGAACACGATCGTGAGCACGAGCACGGGGAAGGGCCCGAGGATGCCTACAGCCGCCGCATCCTCGACTCCGTCCGCCGCATCCTCCGCGCGGGCGAGGTCAACTCCCGCTGGCTGGCGGCGGAGCATAGCGTGACGGCCCCGCAACTGATGGTGCTGGTGACGGTCGTCGACCGCGCACCGGTGACGGCGACGGAGATCGGGCGCAGCGTCCACCTGAGCACCAGCACGGTCGTGGGCATCCTCGACCGCCTGCAGGAGAAGGACCTCGTCACCCGCCGCCGCGACCGCGAGGACCGCCGCCTGGTCTTCATCGAGCCCACCGACCAGGGGCGGCAGCTCACCAGCGAGGCCCCCTACCCGCTCCAGCGGGTGATGGAGGAGGCCCTCGAGGGGTTCAGCGAACCGGATCGAGCCCGCCTCGCCGCGTCGCTCGAGGAACTCGTCGCAGCCATCGACACCCCGCACCGCAAGGCGGGGTAGCGGGCGCAGGAGGTTTCGGCAACAAAGGAAGGAAACGAGATCGCCATGTTCGGCAAGAGCATCAAACTGTTCACCCTGTTCGGTTTCACGGTCCGACTGGACCTGAGTTGGATCATCATTTTGGCCCTGGTGGTGTGGTCGCTGTCGGCGGGCGTATTCCCGCAGCTCTACGAGGGCCTCCCGCCCTGGGTCTACTGGGCGATGGGGTTCGCGGGGGCGCTGGGCCTGTTCGTCTCGATCATCTTCCACGAGATGTGCCACTCCCTCGTCGCCCGCCGCTACGGGCTGCCGATGAAGGGCATCACGCTGTTCCTCTTCGGGGGCGTGGCGGAGATGTCCGACGAGCCCCCCTCCCCCAAGGCCGAGTTCTGGATGGCCATCGCGGGCCCGGCCTCCAGCGCAGCCCTGGCGGGGGCGTTCTTCCTGATCGGGTACGGCGGGGGGGCGTTGGGGCTCACCGACTCCATCGCGGGCGTCTTTCGGTGGCTGGGGCTGATCAACATCATCCTCGTGGTCTTCAACATGATCCCGGGCTTCCCGCTCGACGGGGGGCGGGTGCTGCGGGCGATCCTGTGGCACTACCGCAAGGACCTCCGCAGCGCGACGCAGACGGCCTCGCGGGTGGGGGCGGGCTTTGGGGCGGTGCTTATCGGCCTGGGGTTCCTGTCCCTGCTGTGGGGCAATCCGCTGGGCGGGTTGTGGTGGATCCTGATCGGCTTCTTCATCCGCTCGGCCGCCAAGAGCGGGTATCGCCAGGTGCTCGTCCGCGAGATGCTCCACGGGGAGCCCGTCCGCCGCTTCATGACCGAGCAGCCCATCACCGTCCCCAGCTCGGCGACGCTGACGAGCCTCGTGGACGACTACGTCTACCGCTACCACCACAAGCTCTTCCCCGTCACGACGGACGGGCGGCTGGACGGGTACATCAGCACGCAGGACCTCCAGGACGTCCCGAAGGACCAGTGGGACGAGCGGACGGTGCGCGAGGTCGCCCGCCCCTGCCAGCGTGACAACACCATCGCCCCCGACGCCGACGCCATGGACGCCCTGGCGCGAATGAACAAGCTGCAGACCTCGCGGCTGATGGTGGTCGAGAACAACGCCCTGGTGGGCATCGTGGCGCTGAAGGACCTGATGAAGTTCCTGTCGCTCAAGCTGGAGCTGGAGACGAACGAGCATCCTCCCATCGAACCTCGGCAGGCAGCGTAAGGGCCGTGCCCGCCCCGCCGGCGCCCCCCAGCGCGTGCGAGGCCCCAAGCGCGTGCGTTGGGGGTCTCCTGACCCCCAACGTCCGGGAACGAGCGAAACGGTTCCGCGACAGCGTTATGGCGGCGCTTCGATCGCGGCGGGGGGCTGGCCCTGAGCTTGTCGCTGATCGCTGGCAAAGTGCCGCGGCGAAGGGAGTGCTCCCACGGCGCTGACGCGGAGGCATCCCTCGCCCCTCCGAGACGCCGGGGGTCAGGAGACCCCCGGCGCAGACGCACAGGGCGAGGTCAGGAGACCTCCCCGGCGCAGGAGGTGTGGGTCGCGCCATCCGCGGCGCAGGCGACAGGAGGTTGCCCTGGCGTTGCGGCTCGGGAGGCCCGCGGACGCTCGACTCGCCCGCCCCGCCAAGCTTCGCGCCATTGCGTGCGGCATCCCCCCTGTGCGTCACCCGCCTCCGAACCGTTCTTGGTAGTCCTCAATGGCGGCGAGGAGGACGGCGTGGGCGTGCTGTCGCCCGAACGTGCCCTGCGTCTCCGTCGCGCTCGATCCGTCGGGGGCGAGCTTGTAGGTGGCGAAGTAGCTAAACACGCCCCCTGAACGGCCGATATACCAGCCATGAGTTGGAAATTCGCTTCACTGCGCGCGGGGGCGCCGAGGCGGCCGCTTCCGGTCTGGGGAACCATGGCGGCCGTGCTGGCCGCGTGCGGCCTGTGCGTCTGGTGGACAACCCACCGGATCGACCGTGACATGCGGGAGAACCTGCTCCAGCAGGCCCGCCTGGTGGCGAACACACTGAACGCGCAGAGCATCGCGGCGCTGTCGGGTTCGCAGGCGGACCTGGGATCGCCCGACTACGCGCGGCTGAAGGAGCGGCTGGCGTCGGCGCGGTCGGCGAATCCCCTGTGCCGGTGGTTCTACCTCGCGGGGGGGCGGACGGATGGGACGATCTTCTTCTTCGTGGACTCCGAGCCCCCCGACAGCGAGGACGTCAGCCTGCCCGGGGCGCGGTACGAGGAGGCCTCCGCGGACTTCCGCCGCGTGCTGGAGACGGGCGCGTCGGTGACCGAAGGGCCGCTGCCCGACCGCTGGGGCACGTGGACCAGCGCGCTGGTGCCGATCCGCCACCCCGAGACCGGGAAGATCCTGGCAGTCCTGGGGATGGACATCGACGCGCGGCACTGGCGGTGGGGGATCGCAACGCGGGCGGCCCTGCCGGTGGGGCTGCTGCTGACCTTCGTCTGCATCCTGCTGCACCGCATCCGCCGGGGGATGCGGAAGCAGCAGAACGCCCTCGTCATGAGCCGTGAGCAGTACATGCTCGCCGTCCAGGGCAGCCGCGACGGGGTGTGGGACTGGGACCTGCGGACCGACAGCCTGTTCCTGTCCTCGCGGTGGAAGGAGATGATCGGCTACACGGACGAGGAGCTGCCGAACACCTTTCAGTCCTTCCAGGAGCGCGTGCACCCCGACGATTGGGAGAGCGTGCAGAACTACCTCGACCGCTACCTCCACGGGGAAGAGGACCACTACGACGTCGAGTTCCGCTTCCGTCACCGCAACGGGCAGTACCTGTGGATCCAGGCGCGGGGCGAGGCGCTGCGGGACGAGAAGGGCATCCCGTACCGCATGGCCGGTTCGCACACCGACATCACCGAGCGCAAGCGGGCGGAGGATGCCTCCAGGCTCAACGAGGCCCGCCTCGAGGGCCTGCTGCGGATCTCCCAGCGCGAATCGTCCGACACCCAGGCCCTGCTGGACTACACGCTCGACGAGGCCATCCAGCTCACCGGCAGCCGGATCGGCTACATCTACCTTTACAGCGAGCAGAAGCAGGAGTTCATCCTCAACACCTGGTCCCGGGGCGTGATGGACGAATGCGCTGTCATGGAGAAGCAAACCCACTACCGCCTGGAGAAGACGGGCCTGTGGGGCGAGGCGGTGCGGCAGCGGCGGCCGATCGTGGTCAACGACTTCGCCGCGCCCAACCCTCATCGCAAGGGCTGCCCCCAGGGGCACGTGGCGCTGCGGAAGTTCATGACGATCCCGGTGATGCGCGGGGACGCGATCGTCGCGGTCGTGGGCGTGGCGAACAAGGCGACGGACTACGACGACACCGACATCCGCCAGCTCACGCTGCTCATGGACTCCGTGTGGCGAATCGTGGAACGCCGCAACGCCGAAGACGCCGCCCGGCGGGAATCGGCGAAGCTGTCGGCGCTGATCGCGGGGATGGACGAGGGCATCGTCTTCGCCGACGCCGACGACGTGGTCCTGGAGGTCAACGACTGCTTCTGCCGCCTCACCGGCTGCTCCCGCGAGGCCGTCGTGGGCGGGCCCGTCGAGCAACTGCCCTCCTGCCTGGACCCGGGACGCCTGGCGGAGTTCACCCGCCGCTTCCGCGAGCGATCGGGCGGGGCAACCGTCACCCTCGAACGCACGCTGGGGCCGGCGGAGGTGCTGGTGCGCCTCCAGCCGATCTACCGCGAGGCGACCTACGAGGGCCTGCTGCTGAACGTCGTGGACGTGACCGCCCTCGTCCGCTCCCGCCGCGACCTGGAACACGCCAATCGGAAACTGGAGACGGCCATCACGCGGGCCAACGAGATGGCCGTGGCGGCCGAGACCGCCAACGCCACCAAGAGCGAGTTCCTCGCCAACATGTCCCACGAGATCCGCACCCCGATGACGGCGATCCTGGGGTTCGCGGACCTGCTGAGGGAGTCCTTGGACGAGTGCAACCCCGCCGCCTGCCCGGGCGGTTCGGAGGTGCTGGGGACGAGGCGGGAGTACCTCCGGACGGTCCGACGGAACGGGGAGCACCTGCTGGCGCTGCTCAATGACATCCTGGACCTCTCGAAGATCGAGGCCGGCCGCCTGCAGGTCGAGCGCGTCGAGTGCCGCCCCGTGCAGGTCATCGAGGACGTGCTCTCGCTGATGCGCGTGCGGGCCATCGAGAAGGGCCTCACGCTGGAGGCCCGCTACGAGTTCCCCCTGCCCCAGGCCATCTGGAGCGATCCGGTCCGCCTGCGGCAGGTCCTGGTGAACCTGATCGGCAACGCGATCAAGTTCACGCAGACCGGACGCGTGGACGTCGTGCTCCGCCAGGAAGCCGCCCCCGACGGGGGGGCCTGCCTGGAGTGCGAGGTCCGCGATACGGGCATCGGGATCACGAGCGAGCAACTCGCGGGCCTCTTCCAGCCCTTCGCCCAGGCCGACACCTCCACCAGCCGCCGCTTCGGGGGCAGCGGGCTGGGCCTCGCCATCAGCAAGAAACTCGCCGAGGCCCTCGGCGGGGACGTCCGCGTCGAAAGCCGCCCCGAAAAGGGCAGCACCTTCACCTTCCGCATCGCCGCCGTCCCCGTCGATCCCTCCCAGATCCTGACCGACCTCACCCAGGCGCCCGTCCGCGGGGGGACGCGAACCGACGAGCCCCCCGCCCCCCCGAACGCCCTGCCCCGCCGCGTCCTCCTCGCCGAGGACGGGCTCGACAATCAGAAGCTCCTCTCCACCATCCTCCGCAAGGCCGGGGCGCACGTCGACATCGCCGCCAATGGCCGCCTCGCCATCGAGGCCGTCCTCGCCTCCCGCGCCGCCGGGGAGCCCTACGACGTCATCCTCATGGACATGCAGATGCCCGAGATGGACGGGTATCAGGCGACGTCGTGGCTGCGGGAGTTGGGGATCACCATCCCGATCCTGGCGCTGACGGCCCACGCGATGGCCGGGGACCGCCAGAGATGCCTCGACGCGGGGTGCAACGAGTACATCACCAAGCCCGTCCAGCGCGCGGACCTGCTGGCGATGCTGGCCCGCTTCCAGGCCTGCCCCGCTCCCTCACCCTCCCTCGCCCGGTCCCCCGCAGCGCGCGACGCGTCCCTCCGCTCGGAGTACGAGGACGACCCGGACCTGGCGGGCATCCTCGGGGAGTTCGTGGACCGCCTGCCCACGTGCGTGGCGGACATGCGGGCGGCGCTGCAGCACGCGGACTGGGAGACGCTGACGCGGCTGGCGCACCAGATCAAGGGCTCCGGCGGCAGCTACGGGTACACTCCGCTGAGCGAGGAGGCCCGCGACCTGGAGGCCTGCGCCAAGCAGGCCGATCCCGAATCCGCCACCCTCGCCCTCGACCGCCTCGCCACGCTCTGCCACCGCATCCAGGCGGGACGGCCGGCGAAGAGCCGGTGACCGATTGATCGGTTGGCTGGTTGGCTGGTTGACTGGTTGGCTGCCCAGGCGTCTGTGCTGCGGGTCTCCTGACCCGCCCCCCGCCTGCGACGCCCCAAGCGCGTGCGACGCCCCAAGCGCGTGCGACGCCCCAAGCGCGTGCGACGGGGGTCTCCTGACCCCCGTCGTCCCGGAGGGGCAAGGAACGCCTCCGCGGCAGCGCCGTTGGAGCGCCCCCTTCGCGGCGGGGACCGGGTCCTGAGCCTGTCGAAGGACCGCCGCGACCGATGCGCCGCCATAACGCTGGCGCGGAAGCGTTTCGCTCGTTCCCGGACGTTGGGGGTCAGGAGACCTCGTTGTTCCACACATCTCGCCGTGGATTTCCCGCACGATGCGACCTGGACCCAGGCGGCTTCTTCGCCCCGGAAGGGGCGAGGGAGAATAGCCGGGGGCGCAGCGCAGCGGAGCCCCCGGTACAGGCCGAAAAAGATAGAGCCCCGTAGGGGCGAGGGA
>JAWLCQ010000016.1:0-46421 GCA_041687095.1 Phycisphaerae bacterium
CCCCGGGGGCTGCGGGGCCGGCGCGCCGGGCGGGCGGTGAGGGGGTCCTCCGATCACCAGCACGCTCCCGAACTCGCCTCGGGCAATGCCCACGGGACAAGCCCCACCGGGGCGGTCCCGTGGGACGGTCCCACGGGGCTGGACAGCGCCCCGTGGGCATTGTCCGCTGCGAGATCGGGAGCAACCGGTCTGCGGGGGTCCCCCTCATCTGTCCCTCGACTTCGCTCGGGACATCTTCTCCCCCGGGGGAGAAGGGTTCGCCTGCGGCGAGAGAAGGCGTAAACGCATGACTTTGCGAAACTTACGATCCACACCATCCGGATTCCCATTTTCCCCCTTGCCGGAGGGCCGAATCGAGCGTAGAGTTCTGTTCGGCATTTGTACGGTATCCAATCTTTCGTGTCCGGCCGGTCCCCGGGCCTCCCGGGCCTCCGGTTTTCAGTCTTCGGTCGTCCGGTCGTCGGGCGCAGGCGAGCAGTATGAACATCGAATCCATCCAGGAGCCGATCCGCGTCCTGGCGGACTTCTCGAACGGGGCGTGCGCGCCCCTGCGGTTCCGCTGGGGGACGCGGACGTACCGCGTGGACCGCGTCAACGGCCGGTGGATCGACCGGGCGGGCGACGCCCTGGCCCTGCACTACAGCGTGCAGGTCGGAAACGAGACGTTCTACCTCCACCTGGACACAAAGGAGGTGCAGTGGTGGCTGGACAAGGTGATTGCGGATTGATTCTGCACATCGACGTCGACGCCTTCTTCGCGTCGGTGGAGCAGTTGCTGATCCCCTCGCTGCGCGGGCGGCCCGTCCTCGTGGGCTCGGGCGTCATCGCCTCGTGCAGCTACGAGGCGAGGAAGCACGGCTGTCGGGCGGGCATGGCCCTGCACGAGGCGCAGCGGGTGTGCCCGGAGGCGGCGGTGCTGGCGGGCGATGCGCAGATCTACCGCTGCTTCGCCGAGCACGTCTGGGCCGTCACCGCCCGCTACGCCGGCGAACTGGAGACGTACCTCGACGAGGCGTACGGCAACGCGGCCGGGCTGGAGCGGACGTACGGGGACCCGCTCCAACTGGGGCGGTCGCTGCAGCGGGCGGTGCGGGAGGAGGTGGGGCTGCCGGTCTCCGTCGGGCTGGGGCGCAACCGCATGCTGGCGAAGATCGCCTCGGCGGCGGCGAAGCCCGGGGGCGTGGTGTGGATCGCCCCCGGCGACGAGGACCGCTTCCTCACCGCCCTGCCGATCCGCAAGCTGCCCGGGGTCGGGCACACGACGGAGCGGCAGTTGCGGGACATGAACATCGCGACCGTCGGCGACCTGCGCCGCCTGTCGCGCGCGGTGCTGCGCGGGATGTTCGGCCTGCGGGGCGAGGAACTCTACGACCGCGCCCGCGGGGACGACGCCCGCGTCCTGCGCCCCGAGCGCCTGCCGCGGAGCATCTCCCGCGAGACGACCTTCCACGCCCCCACCTGCGACCTCCGCGAGATCCGCGGGATGATCTCCTATCTCCTGGAGCGGGCGATGCGGAGCGTCCGCGAGGGCGGCCTGCTCACCGGGGCCGCCGAGCTGCGCATCCGCTACGACGACTGGAAATCCTACGACGCCCAACGGACGCTCCCCGCCCCCACCGACGCCGACGAGGACGTGCAGGCGATCCTCGACGACCTGCTGCCCCGCCTCCACACCCGCCGCGTCGCCCTGCGGCACGTGGGGGTGGTACTGTCGAAGTTCACGCGGGCGAGCGAGCGAGGCCGCCTGTTCGAGTCCGACACCGAACGCCACCATCGCGACCTGCACCGCACGCTGGACGCGATCCGCGACCGCTATGGCCACGCCGCCGTCGTGTCGGGCCCGTCGATCCACCTGCTCCGCTCGCTGGAGCGCAACGACCACGGGTTCGTCCTGCGCACACCGTCGCTGACGAAGTAGGTGAGAGGTGAGAGGTTAGAGGTTAGAGGGTGGCGTTCTAGGGCCGGTTGGAGACGCAGACATCCGTTGAAATGCGAAGACCGATTGCGAAAAGGAGAGACGCATGGCGAAGGTGTCACGGGTTGGGGATCTGAAGGTGTATCGGCGGCTCGTGGAAATGCATCTGCGCGTGCATGAGCTTTCGCTGACGTTCCCGAAGTTCGAGATGTACGAGTTGGGTTCACAGGTGCGCCGAGCGTCAAACTCCGCTCCAGCGAACGTGGCCGAAGGCTTCAACAACAAACACCGAAACATCTACCTCGAAACGATCAGCAGGGCTCTTGGCGAAATCCGCGAAACGCAGCATCACCTGATGATCGCTTTCCGCAAGCAGTACCTCGACCAGGCAACGTACGAAGAACTCGTGCAGGAGTACAACGAGTGCAGCCGCATGCTCCGCGCAATCGATCGGTCCATAGGAGGCGCATGTTCGTGAGTTCTCTCACCTCTAACCTCTAACCTCTAACCTTCCGTGATCGCCAACGACGACAACCCGATCGTCCCCCTCCACGTCCGCAGCGGATACTCGCTCGCCCGCGGGACCGTGCTGCCGGAGCGCCTCGTTGCGCTTGCGCGGGGGATGGGGCATGCGGCGCTCGCGCTGACGGACGTCAACGGCCTGTACGGGGCGCCGGTCTTCTGGGACGCCGCGACCGCCGCCGACGTTCAGCCGCTCATCGGCGCCGAACTGCTCGACGCGCAGGGCCATTCCCTCGTCGCACTCGTCTGCGAGGACGTCGGGTACGAGAACCTCTGCCGCGTTCTCACGCGCATCCACTGCGAGGAGGGCTTCTCCCTCCCCCACCGCCTCGCGGAGTTCCAGGATGGGCTGCAGTTCGTCCTGACCCACTTGGACGCGGAAAACGGTTCCGAAACATCCAGAAGCGGTGGCAGTATTCCCAAAGCCCCCCGACTGCGTCGGGGGGATCCCTCGGAAATCCAGCAGGAGTCCACAGGGCGCTCTGAAGTATCCCCCCGACGCAGTCGGGGGGCTTGGGAAAAGAACACGAAGGAACGCGGAAATGAATTCCCGTTCCCCGATCTCGATCCCGATCGCGTCTGGATGGGCGTGGACCCTGGAATGCAGAGCGAACCCGAAATTCACGCGCGGTGCGCGATCGCGGAGGCGATGGGCATCCCCATCGTCGCAACCGCAACCGCCCTCCTGCCCGACCCCGCCGACCTCGACCTCGCCCACGTCCTGACGGCGATCCGGATGGGAACGGTCCTCGACGGCGAGCCGGAAAAATGGGGACTGGCTCCGGAGCGGCGCGCCGTTGGCCGCGGAGGTGCCTGTCCCCATTTTTCCGGCGGTTCCCCCGCAACTCCGCGGAAAAGGGGACAGGCACCTGCGGGGCGAACAGCATGCCCCTCCGGAGCCAGTCCCCTTTTCCGCTCCTCCGCCTTCCCGCCCGGAAGTGAAGTTGGGACCTTTGAACCGTCCGCCGTTCACCGAGGACGCCCCCGAGAACAGTCTAAAACAACCCCCTCTTCTCCGCGCCTCCGCGCCTCTGCGGCCCATTCTTCCGAGGCCTCCGTTTTGAATTTCGGTCCTTCGGATTTCGAATTTGTTTCGGATTTCGGGCTTCGGATTTCGGATTTCCGCCCCGTGGGCGGCACCCTCCGCCCTCCCGCCGTCCTCCGCCACCAACTGGCCCATCTCCCCCAGGCGATCACCAACAACCGCCGGCTCGTCGAGCGGTGTTCGGGCTTCCGCCTCCGCCCGCGGATGGCGGTGTTCCCGCGGTTCGACTGCACGCTTGGGCGGAGCGTTCGCGAGGAGCTTCGCCACCGCTGCCGCGAGGGCGTGCGGTGGCGGTACGGGGAACTGCCCGCCCCCCCCGTCGAGGCCCGCATCGAGCGCGAGCTGCGGGTCATCGAACGCATGGGCTTCAGCGAGTACTTCCTCGTCGTCTGGGACATCGTCCGCCACGCCCGCTCGCTCGGGGCCCCCGTCGCCGGGCGCGGCAGCGGGGCCAGCTCCCTCGTCGCCTACGTCCTGGGCATCACCAACGTCTGCCCCGTCGCCCTGAACATCCCCTTCGAGCGGTTCCTCCACGAGAAGCGCCAGGACTTCCCCGACCTCGACATCGACTTCTGCTGGCGGATCCGCGACGACGTCATCGACTACGCCTTCGCCCGCTGGGGCCACGACCGCGTCGCCATGGTCTGCACGCACAACTGCTTCCAGCCCCGCTCCGCCCTCCGCGAGGCGGCCAAGGCGATGGGGTTCTCCGACGAACAGATCTCCGCCGGGCGGGCGCTGGAGAGCGACCCGCGCTTCGCCCGCGTCCGCGACCTCGCCCGCCGCCTCGTCGGCCTGCCGCACCTGCTGTCCGTGCATCCCGGAGGCATCGTCATCGGGCGAAAGCCCATCGACCACTACGCCCCCCTCCAGGTCGCCGCCAAAGGCGTGCGGATCACGCAGTACGACAAGGACGGCGTCGAGGCGATGGGCCTGGTCAAGCTCGATCTGCTGGGCAACCGCAACCTCTCCACCATCCACGCCGCCGCCCAGCTCGTCCGCACCCGCACGGGCGAACCCCTCGACGTCGAGGCCCTGCCCCCCGACGATCCGCGGACGCTCTCGCTGCTCCGGTCGGCCGACACGCTCGGGTGCAACCAGCTCGAGAGCCCCGCCATGCGGAACCTCCTGCAGATGATGCAGCCCGCGGGTCTGCGGGACGTGATGAAGGCCCTGGCGCTGATCCGCCCGGGGGCGGCGAGCCTCGGGATGAAGGAGGCCTTCATCCGCCGCCACCGCCGCCTCGACCCCGTCCCCCCGGGCTGGCCCGCCACCGATTCGCTGCTACACGATACCCACGGGATCATGCTCTACGAGGACGACGTCATGCTGACGGCCGCGGCGCTGCTCGACAGCGACCTGCCCACGGGCGACCGCTTCCGCAAGGCCGTCCAGAAGTGCCGCGACGACACCGAGCGCTTGCGCCTCTCGCGCGAGTTCCTCACCCGCGCGCGGGCGGCCGGGGCCCCGGACGACTGCGCCCGCTCGCTGTGGGTGCAGATGGCGAAGTTCAACGCCTACTCCTTCTGCCGCGCCCACGCGGCCAGCTACGCCCTGCTCGCCTACGCCGGGGCGTACCTCAAGGCCCACCACCCGCTGGAGTTCTGGACGGCGGCCCTCAACAACAACCAGAGCATGTACGCCCCGCGGACGTACGTCGACGCCGCCCGCCGCGCCGGCGTCCGCTTCCTCCTGCCCGACGCCAACCGCTCGCTCGCGGAGTTCGCCCCCGAGGGCCACGCCATCCGCACGGGCCTGAACTTCGTGGACGGGCTGGGGGCGGTGGGCGCGGAGCGGATCCTCGACGCCCGCGAACGCGGGGGCCCCTTCGCGTCGCTCACCGACTTCCTCCTCCGCGCCCGCCTCGGGGCCGAGGAGGCCCGCGCGCTGGTGCTCTGCGGGGCCCTCGACTTCACGCACCGCAACCGCCCCACGCTGATGATGGAACTCAACCTGTTCTTCCGTGTGGGCCCGGGACGGGGGGGACCCGCACCCGCCCCGCTGCTGTCCGTCCCCGCCCCCGTCTTCCCCGACCCCCCGGGCGACTACGACGAGCGGCGGAAGATCCTCGACGAGTTCCGCATCCTGGGCCTCTCGCTCCGCCTCCACACCCTGGAGCTGTACCGCCCGCTGCTGCAGGGCGTGGTGGACGGGGACTTCCGCGACCTCCGCGGCCGCGTGGGCAAGCCCATCCGCCTGGCGGGCATGCTCGAGGCCCTGCGCACCACGCGGACCGAGCGCGGGGACACCATGATGTTCCTCACGCTCAGCGACGAGCACGGACTCTTCGAGGCCACCGTCTTCCCCGACGCGCTGCGGCGAACGCGGACGCGTTTCGACCGCTACGGACCCTACGTGGTGGCGGGGCGCGTGGAGGAGCAGTATGGGGCGTTGAATGTGGCGGTGGAGGAGGTGTGGACGGTGGGTGAGGATTCGCTCGCGACCGTCGCGGGTGCGGAAGTCCGCACGCTCTACCCGCACGCGATATCGCATGCGGGGCGGGAGGGATAGGATGATCGTGGACGCTGGACACGTGGGAACGGACGCCAAATGGCAAGCCTGGGCAAGGGCACAAGGCAAGTTCCGCGGAGCACGCCCGGTCAACGCTTGCGATTTGGCGTCCGTTGAGCAACGTCCCGACGATCCTCTTTCACCGCAAAGATCGCAAAGGACGCAAAGAGAAAAAGAGGGACAGGTACAGATGGGAAGCATTCCTCCCTTTGCGTTCTTTGCGACCTTTGCGGTGAAATGAAAGAACCTACACAGGTGAGACGCGCATGACCGCACCGGACAAATACATCATCGGTACCAGCGGATACTCGTTCGCCGACTGGGTGGGCCCCTTCTACCCGCCCGGGACGAAGTCCACCGACATGCTCCCGCTGTACGCCCAGCGGTTCGCGACGGTCGAGGTGAACTACACCTACTACCGCATGCCCAGCGAGCGGACGATGGCGTCGCTGGTGCGGCGGACCCCGGGCGGGTTCGACTTCTGGGTCAAGGCCAACTCGGCCCTCACGCACGAGCGCGACCGCAAGCCCGCCGGAGCGTTCCTCGCCGCCCTCGCACCGCTCCGCGAAGCGAAGCGCCTCGCGGGCGTGCTGCTGCAGTTCCCCCAATCCTTCCACCGCACCGTCGAAAACCGCAAGTACCTCGCCGCCCTCGCCGACGACCTCCGCCCCGACCCGCTCCCCCTCGCCGTCGAGTTCCGCCACCGCTCCTGGGAGCACCCCTCAACGCTCGACGGCCTGCGGGACCGCGACCTCACGCTCGTGGTCCCCGACGTCCCGGACATCCCCGACCTCTACCACGCCCCCCCCGCCGCCACCAACGCCACCGGCTACCTCCGCCTGCACTCCCGCAACCCCACCCTCTGGTACGCCGGAGCGGCCGAGCGCTACGACTACTCCTACAGCCAGGACGAGCTGCGGACCCTGCTCGCCGAGTGGTCAGCCGTCGAGCAGAAAGTGGACCGCATCTACGCCTTCTTCAACAACTGCCACCGCGCCCAAGCCGCCCAAAACGCCGAAGCCTTCCGCCGCCTCCTGGAGCAGATCGAGTGATCCCAGCCACACACGCAATCCCAAGAATGAGCAGGGATGAACACAGATGAACGCAGATGGGAGCGGCAACCTCTCTTCCATCTGTGTTCATCTGCGTTCATCCCCGCGGATGTTCAGGATCAGTCTTTGGAGCCTTCTTTGTGAAGGAGCAGACCCGTGAGCCCAGACGCCCCCGACCGCATCCCCCCCTCCCCCGCCGCCGACGCGGCCGCTTCGCCGCCGCCCCCGCCGGCTGACGCCGCGGATATCCCGCTCGTCGAGGCCGCCCTCGAACTCGCCCGGCGGTGCCGCTACGAACGCGAGCACACCCACCAGGTGACGCGCCTCGCCCTGGCGCTGTTCGATGAACTGCGGGACCTGCACGGGTTGGGGCCGCGCGAGCGGGTCTGGCTGCACCTGGCGGCCCTGCTGCACGACATCGGGTGGATCGAGGGGCAGAAGGGCCACCACAAGACGGCACTGCGGATCATCCGCGAGGACCCCGCCCTGCCGCTGGACGCCCGCGAGCGGAACGTCGTGGGCTCGATCGCGCGGTACCACCGCAAGGCCCTGCCCGACGAGAAGCACGGGCACTGGAACGAACTGTCGGAGGCGGACCGCCCGAAGGTCGCCCGCCTCGCCGCGATCCTCCGCGTCGCGGACGGGCTCGACCGAACGCACCGCTCGGTCGTCCGCGGTGTGACCTGCCGCGTCGAGGACGCTCGCGTGACGATCCGCTGCACCGTCGCCGCCGACGCGGGGCCCGAACTGGCGATGGCCGACGAGAAGGGCGACCTGCTGCGAAACGCGTTCGGCCGAAAGCTGAGACTGGAAACGGAGGGGCCGGTCGGGGGATAATGGCCGCATCATGGTCAGTCCGGAACCGATGAAACCGCTTACCGAACCCACCACCGTCGCCGTCATCGACGTGGGCTCGAACTCCGTGCGCCTCGTCGTCGCCCAGGTGCACCCCGACGGGCACACCGACGTACTGGAGCGCCTGCAGCAGCCCGTGCGGATGGGGCAGGATACCTTCCGCACCGGCCGCCTGTCCGCCCAGACCGTCCGCGCGGTGGTGAACGTGATGCGCGACTACCGCCGCGTGCTGGAGCCCTACGACGTCCGCCACGTCCGCGCCGTCGCCACCTCCGCCGTCCGCGAAGCCGCCAACGCCGACTTCCTCCTCGACCGCGTCTTCATGACCACCGGGATCGAGATCGAGGTCATCGACACCTCCGAGGAGTCCCGCCTCACGGTGTCGGCCGTCCGCGAGGCCCTGGCGGACGAGCCCGCCCTCCACCGCCGCAACGCCCTCATCGCCGACGTCGGGGGCGGCAGCACGCTGCTGACGCTCCTCCGCTCGGGGGAGATCGCCGGGTCCCAGGCCCTCCGCCTGGGGGCGGTCCGCCTCCAGGAGGTGCTCGACACCAGCGACGAGACGCCCGACCGCTCCGCCGACCTGATCGGCCACCAGATCCACAACGTCCTGTCGGTGCTCACCGTCCCGGTCCCGCTGCGGGAGGTGTCGGCCTTCGTGGCCGTCGGGGGCGACATCCGCTTCACGGCGCGGCACGTCGGGACCCCGGTGGACTCCGGGCACCTCGTCCGCGTCCCCCGCACCGCCCTCGACGCGTTCGTCGAGCAGTGCATCCACCGCACGCCCGAGGAGCTGGCGAAGCGGCACGGGATCCCCTTCGCCGACGCCGAAACCCTCAACCCCGCCCTCATGGTCTACCAGGCCCTGCTGCAGCGCACGCGGGCGAAGGAACTCCTCGTCTGCGGGGTCTCCATGCGCGACGGGCTGCTGCAGGACCTCGCCCGCATGGTCACCGGGACCGAGGACGAGGAACTCCACGGGGGCATCCTTCGCTCCGCCCAGTCCATCGCCGACAAGTACTGCGTCGACGCCCAGCACGCCCACCACGTCGCCGCCCTCGCCGACCGCCTCTTCGAGGCCCTGCTCCCCGAGCACGGCCTCTCGCCCCGCCACCGCCTGCTCCTGCGGGTGGCGGGCATCCTGCACGAGGTGGGCGGGTTCGTCAGCCCCCGCTCCCACCACAAGCACAGCTACTACCTCGTCGCCAACAGCGAGATCTTCGGCCTCGCCCGCGAGGAGATCATCCTCGTCGCCCACGTCGCCCGCTACCACCGCCGCAGCGGGCCCAAGACCTCCCACCTGGAGTACATCAGCCTCCCCCGCACCGACCGCATGGCCGTGAGCAAGCTCGCCGCCATACTCCGCGTCGCCGACGCCCTCGAACGCGGCCACGCGCAGCAGGTCCGCGAGTTCTGGACGGAGAGGGCCGGCGACGAGTTCATCATCTACGTCCCCGGCGTGGCCGACCTCACCCTCGAACGCCGCGCCCTGGCGAGCAAGGGCGACCTGTTCGAGGAGATCTACGGCCTGCGCGTTCGCCTGGAGGAGGCCCAGCCCTCCCTCGACCCCCGGCACCGCCGGGCCGAACCCATGGAGTGACCCGTGACGCCGCCCACGATCGACCTCAACGCCCCCGAACTCTACCTCAACCGCGAGCTGAGCTGGCTGGAGTTCAACGACCGCGTCCTCCGCGAGGGGCTCGACGAGAGCGTCCCGCTGCTGGAGCGCCTCAAGTTCCTCGCCATCGTCAGCTCGAACCTCGACGAGTTCTTCCAGATCCGCGTCGCGGGCCTCATGCAGCAGCGCACCCGCGGGGTGCGGAAGCGCGACGTCAGCGGAATGACCCCCGCCCAGCAGGTCTCCGCCATCGCCGCCCGCGCCCACCGCATGGTCACCGAGCAGTCCCAGGGCATCCTCGCCGTCTTCCACGCCCTCCGCCGCGAGGGCATCCACCTGCTGGGGCCCGACGACTGGGACCCCGAGCAGCGCCACTTCCTCCGCTCCTACGTCCTGGCGGAGATCCTCCCCGTCCTCACCCCCCTGGCCATCCAGGAACTCACCCCCCCGCCCCTCCTGCCCGGGGGGAAGCTCAACGTCGCCCTGCTGCTGTCAGGGGCGGGCAAACGCGCGGAGGCGGACGAACCCACCGGCGACCCCGCCGATGAGGCCCGCCAACGCATCGTCATCATCCCCGTCCCCTCCCAGTTCCCGCGGTTCATCACCATCCCCGCCGCCGAGGGGCTCCACCTGGCCCGCCTCGAAGACGCCATCATGGCCAACGCCGGCCTGCTCTTCCCCCACTCCCGCGTCCACGCCGCCGCCGTCTTCCGCGTCACCCGTGATGCCGACGTCGCCATCGAGGACGAGGAGGCCCACGACCTGCTCAGCGTCGTCGAGCAGGCCGTCACCGAACGCTCCCGCCGCGCCGCCGTCCGCCTCTCCATCTCCGCCCGCCCCCACCGCGCCCTGCGGAGTTGGCTGGTCGACTGGCTCCAGCTCCGCCCCGAGGACGTCTACGAGATCGACACGCTCCTCGACGCCGCCGCCCTCATGGAGATCGCCAACCGCCAGGGCTACGAGCACCTCAAGTACGAGCCCTGGATCCCCCAGCGCCCCCGCGACCTCATGGGCGAGGAGGACCTCTTCGCCACCGTCCGCGAGCACGATGTGCTGCTCTTCCACCCCTACGAGAGCTTCGACCCCGTCGTCGAGTTCGTCAACGCCGCCGCCGACGACCCCCAGGTCCTCGCCATCAAGCAGACCCTCTACCGTACCAGCGGGGACAGCCCCATCATCGCCGCCCTCGAACGCGCCGCCGCCGCCGGCAAGCAGGTCACCGTCCTCGTCGAACTCAAGGCCCGCTTCGACGAGGCGCGAAACGTCGGGTGGGCGAGGCGGCTGGAGGACGCGGGGGCGCATGTCCTCTGGGGCGTCATCGGGCTCAAAACCCACGCCAAGTGCCTCCTCGTCGTCCGCCGCGAGTCCACCGGCATCCGCCGCTACGTCCACCTCGCCACCGGCAACTACAACGACCGCACGGCCAAGATCTACTCCGACGTCGGCCTCCTCACCGCCGAGCGCGACATCGCCGCCGACGCCGCCGCCTTCTTCAACCTCCTCACGGGCTACTCCGAGGAGGTGGGCTGGTCCAAGCTCCTCATCGCCCCCACGCACCTGCGGCAGAGCTTCCTGGACCTGATCGACCGCGAGATCCGCGCCGCGACCCCGGACCAGCCGGGGCTCATCCTCGCGAAGGTCAACTCGCTCGAGGACCCCGAGATCATCCGCGCCCTGTACCGCGCGTCGCAGGCGGGCGTCCGCATCCGCCTCAACATCCGCGGGCTCTGCTGCCTCCGCCCGGGGGTCAAGGGCGTCAGCGAGAACATCGAGGTCGTCTCCATCGTCGACCGCTACCTGGAGCACGCCCGGATCTTCTACTTCCGCAACGGGGGGCACGAGGAGGTCTACCTCTCCTCCGCCGACTGGATGGTCCGCAACCTCGACAAGCGCCTCGAGACGTGTTTCCCCGTCCAGGACCCCGCCCGCCGCCGGAGGCTCATCGAGATCCTCCACACCTTCTTCGCCGACAACGTCAAGGCCCGCCGCCTCCGCCCCGACGGGACGTACGAGCCCGTCGAGTCTGACGGGGACCCCCTCCGCGCCCAGGCCGCCTTCCACGCCGCCGCCGTCCAGTCCGCCCAGGGCGTCCCCGGGGCGAACTTCCAGTTCCGCCCGCTGTCCCGCCCCGAACGCGAGTGACGCTTACGGATCGCTCGGGCGGGAGGCGGCGTTGGAGTCGGCGGGGTTGGCGCGCATGAGGCGATACCAGAGTTCCCACCACTCGCCCTGCTGCTCCCCGGCGCGGGGGGCGGAGTCGTCAAAGAGGCGGCGGAGGCCCTGGATCTGTTCCTCGCGGTCGCCCCAGAGCTTGCGGTGCGCCTCCCGCTCCTCGGGCGAGCGGACGATCCCGTCGGGATCGCGGGGGGGAGTTTCCTCGCCGTCCGTGACCGCCGGGCTCCGCTGGGCCACGGGCGATTCGGCCTGCGGGGCGCCATCGCGGGACGGGTCCAGCAGCACCGTCGCCACCGCCAGCACCACCGCCCCCGCCGCGAGGGCGGACATGACCGGGATGAGTCGCCGGGACGGCCCCGGGTGGAACCCGGCCGCGGGCTGCGTGGACGTCGCCAGGCGGATCCGTTCGCGGAGCGGGTTGGACAGGGGCGAGACGGGGGGCAGGTCGGCGCGGAGGCGCTGCTCGACGAAGCGGGCGGCGTCGAAGTCGCGGCGGCAGTCCGGGCACTGCTCGAGGTGCCGCCGCACCCGCTCGGACATTTCCCCGCCGCTGGCGGCGAGTTCGGTCAGTTTCCATCGGTACAGAGGACAGAACATGGTTCGCCTCACTGCGTCGTTTCTAACGCGCACCCATCGGCGTCGTCGGCCCCGTCGGCCGGGCGCTCCGCACCGGGCGGGGCCTCCACCGCCTGCATCAGCTTCCGGCGGGCCCGGTACAGCAGCACGCGGACGTGGGCGTTGGACTTGCCGACGATCCGGCAGACGTCGGAGATCGGCAGGTCCTCGGCGTATCGCATCCACAACACGGTGAACTGGCTGTCGGGCAGCACCGACCTCGCCGTCGCCCACAACCCTTCCCGCTGCTCGGTTCGGGCGGCAATCGCGTCGGGCCGGTCCTGCTCGCGGTCGGGCACGTCGATCCCGTCGGGCAGCACGCCCGGCCGCTGGCGGCGGGTGTAATTCGCGGCCACCCGCGTGGCGATCGTGTACAGCCACGGCGTGAACCGCCGCCGCGGATCGTACTGCCACAGGTTGCGATAGACCTTCAGGAAGGTCTCCTGCACCAAGTCCTCCGCGATGTCCTCGCTTCGCACCCGGTGCCGCAGGTACCGCAACAGCGGCGGGCCGAACCGGCTCACCAACGCCTCGAAGGCCGTGTACACGCCGTCACGGGCGTTGCACGCCAGCTCCTCGGGGCTCGGCTCGTCCACTCGGATACGCGGGGCGGGTCGCTCACTCACACTATCGGCATCCTCTCAGGCGCCGCCGAAATCCTCGGCGCCTGTCCGTATTCTACCGATCCCGCTCCCGCGGCACCCACCTTCTATACACGCGCAGGCCGCGGAATGTTACGCGCACACTACCCCGCCGGAAGCTGCAGCACCGCCGCCCGCCGCACCGCCGAGCCGTTGTAGGCCTCGATCGCCTTATTCACCGGCAGCGAAACCAGCTCGATCTCCCGCGCCCGAAGCCATTCCTCCCCCGCCTTGCACACCTTCACCGCCCGCCGGCCCCCCGAACCCAGGAACAGCACCTGCGGACCCCCGCGGCAGACTTTCGCCAGGCCGGCCGGGCCAATCTCGAAATTTCCGCCCTTTTTTGTTTTGACGATCTTTTCCAGCTTCTTCGCCTTGCCGTTCACCCGGATGTAGCAGCTCTCCGTCCGCTCCTCGCCCCCCACCCGCAGCGCTCCCCCGTCCAGCCGCGACACTTCGGGGTACTCGCACGGGATGTGGAACCGCTCCTCGAAGGGGCTCCGCCCCGTCGCCAACCGCACCGCCGCCAGCGCCCCCAGCACCACCGCATCGTCCCCCAGCGACGACAGCCGCACCCCCCGGTTCTCCCGGGAGCCCGGCAGCTTGTCCGCCGCGACGATCCGCTCGATCGTCGGCAGCATGAAGCTCCCGCACGCCTCAATGACGCCCCCGCCCAGGACGATCACCTCCGGGTCCAGCAGGTGCCGAACGTTAACACACGCATGGCCCAACACTTCCGCGGCATGGCGAACGATGTGCGTCACCACGGTATCACGCTTCGCCAGGGCCTTGGAGAACATGCTGCTGCGGATGACGCCCAGATCCCCATCGAGCAGATCGGTGAGAACGGTCGATTCCCCGCGGGCGACGGCGGCGCGGATGTCCCGCTCCATGGCCGTCCGCGACGCGATGGCCTCCAGGCACCCCCGGTTGCCGCACCCGCACTTGGGGCCCCCGATCTCCATGACCATGTGGCCGATCTCCATCGCCGACTGCCGCGAGCCCGTCCACAGCTCCCCGCGGCGGACGAACCCCCCGCCGATCCCGGTTCCCGGCAGGACGACGGCGACGCTCTCGCAGCCGCGGCCCGCCCCGCACCAGGCCACGCCCAGCGCGGCAAGGTTGCAGTCGTTGCCCAGGATCGTCTGGACGCCGAAGGCCTTCTCGAACCGCTCGACAATGGCGGATCCGCCGATGGCGAGGTTGGGAGCGAAGACGACGGTCCCCCCGTCGGGGTCGACGACGCCCGGAACGGCCACGCCGATTCCGGCGAGTTGGGCGGGGGCGACGTCGGCATCGCGGAGCAGATCGGTGACGGTGGAGACGAATTCGCGGACGGTGCGGGACACGCTGACCCCCCGCGGGGTGGGCCGGCGTTGCTGGCTATGGACGCGTCCACACTCGCCGAGCAGGGACGCCTGGATCTTGGTGCCCCCTACGTCGACACCCACGTACAGTCGCTTCGATGCCTGTGCACTGGCCATGGCGGGACCTCCGTGTTGCCGGGGATGGAGAGGCGCACCCGCCGCGGGTGGCGCCTCGCGGGAGCACTTGTAGCATGTTTGGGGGTTGGGGGGAAGGGCGATTCGGGGAGCGCGCAAACGAAAGGCCCCCGGACCGAAGCCCGGGGGCCTTTCATATAAAGCGGCATCCACCTACTCTCCCGCAAGTGCAGTACCATTGGCCGTCGCGGCTTAACTACTGTGTTCGGAATGGGAACAGGTGTGTCCCGCGACGTAAGAACACCGCCACAGCCCGGCGGGGCGTTTCCGCCCCGCCGGACAGGGATATCGAGCATAGGGATGGATACAGGGTCGAACCGGACGTTCGAACGCTTTCGGCGGCTGGCCTTCGCGGGGAGCGAAGGCGAACGACGAATGCGATCAAGCAATTGCCCGTTAGTACCGGTTAGCTGAGGACATTTCTGCCCTTACACATCCGGCCTATCAACCACCTGGTCTAGATGGGGGCTCACTCCCCGAAGGGAATGGAATCCTGATCTCGGGGTGGGCTTCCCGCTTAGATGCCTTCAGCGGTTATCCTTTCCCAACGTAGCTACCCAGCTATGCCCCTAGCGGGACAACTGGTGCACCAGAGGTTAGTCCTTCAAGGTCCTCTCGTACTGATGAAGGATCCCCTCAAGATTCCTACGCCCACGGCAGATAGGGACCGACCTGGCTCACGCCGGTCTGAACCCAGCTCGCGTACCACTTTAATCGGCGAACAGCCGAACCCTTGGGACCGCCTTCAGCCCCAGGATGTGATGAGCCGACATCGAGGTGCCAAACCGCCTCGCCGCTATGGACGCTCGGAGGCGATCAGCCTGTTATCCCCGGAGTACCTTTTATCTGTTAAGCGATGGCCCTTCCACACGGGACCACCGGGTCATTAGGCCCTGCTTTCACATCTGCTTGACTTATTGGTCTCGCAGTTAAGCACCCTTATGCCCTTACACTCTACGCACGATTGCCAACCGTGCTGAGGGTGCCTTTGGGCTCCTCCGTTACTCTTTAGGAGGAGACCGCCCCAGTCAAACTGCCCACCAAGCACTGTCCTTCGCCCGGATTCACGGGTCGAAGTTAGGCGGCTCATGACGCAAGGGTGGTATTTCAAGGACGGCTCCACCCGGGCCAGAACCCAGGCTTCAACGCCTCCCACCTATCCTACGCATGCGACACAAGACGACAATACCAGGCTACAGTAAAGGTTCACGGGGTCTTTCCGTCTTGCCGCGGGAACGCGGCATCATCACCGCGTCTGTAATTTCACCGAGTCCGTTCTTGAGACACTGCTCCAGTCGTTACGCCATTCATGCACGTCGGAACTTACCCGACAAGGAACTTCGCTACCATAGGACTCTCATAGTTAGAGCCGCCGTTTACCGGGGCTTAGGTTGCAAGCTTCGCCCGAAGGCTGACCTACTTCCGTGACCTTCCGGCACCGGGCAGGCGTCAGTCTCTATACGTCCTCTTGCGAGTTTGCAGAGACCTGTGTTTTTGATAAACAGTCGCCAGAGCCATTTCACTGCGCCCTCCATTGGCATACATAAATGCACGCCGCCGGGAGGGACCCCTTATCCCGAAGTTACGGGGTAAAATTGCCTAGTTCCTTAAGAACGGTTCTCTCGAGCGCCTGAGGATACTCTCCTCGCCTACCTGTGTCAGTTTTAGTACGGATACGCGTTTTGTCCTCGCGAAGCTTTTCTCGGCACCGGCGTTTCAGACTTCGGCAACAAATTGGCCTCGAGGTATCCCCTTACGAGGATCCCAACCACCGCGACTAACGGGTGGATCTGATGTGTCGATGCGTCATTCGCGGATCAACCGCCACGCATAGTGCAGGAATATTAACCTGCTGTCCATCGTCTACGCCTTTCGGCCTCGACTTAGGGTCCGACTAACCCTGGGCGGATTTACCTTCCCCAGGAAACCTTAGGCTTTCGGCGAGCAGGATTTTCACCTGCTTTATCGTTACTTATACCGGCATTCTCACTTGCTGCCGCTCCAGTGCTCCTTACGGTACACCTTCAACGCCGACAGCAACGCTCTCCTACCACTCCTTGCGGAGTCCGCGGCTTCGGTACCATGCTTAGTCCCGATCATTATCGGCGCCGGACTGCATCGACCAGTCAGCTATTACGCACTGTTTAAATGGTGGCTGCTTCTAAGCCAACATCCTGGTTGTCGCAGCAATCCGACTTCCTTAGTCACTTAGCATGGTTTAGGGACCTTAGCCGGCGGTCTGGGATGTTTCCCTCTTGCCCGCGGACGTTATCGCTCGCGGACTGACTGCCGGGGTACACACGACGGTATTCGGAGTTTGATTGAAGGAGGTAGCCTGGTGGGCCCCTCGTTTCATCCAGTGCTCTACCCCCGCCGTGCAATTACCCGACGCTAGCCCAAAAACTATTTCGGAGAGAACCAGATATCTCTGAGTTTGATTAGACTTTTACTCCTCCCCACAGCTCATCCCCTACCTTTTCAACGGTAGTGGGTTCGGTCCTCCGTGTCCTTTTACGGACCCTTCAACCTGGCCATGGGTAGATCACTCAGTTTCGGGTCTACCGCCTGCGACATAGTCGCCCTATTCAGACTCGGTTTCCCTGTGGCTCCGTCCCTGAGAGACTTAGCCCGCCACAGACGGTAACTCGCCGGTTCATTATGCAAAAGGCACGCCGTCACCCATTGCCCGTAAGGGCCATAGGGCTCCGACCAATTGTAAGTGCATGGTTTCAGGTACTTTTAACTCCCCTAATAGGGGTGCTTTTCATCGTTCAGTCGCCTTACTTGTCCACTATCGGTCGTGATGTAGTACTTAGCCTTGGAGGGTGGGCCCCCCAGCTTCACACGGAGTTCCACGAGCTCCATGCTACTCTGGTACACCGAACGTAACGGAGAGCCAACGGTTTCGTCTACGGGACTGTCACCCTGTATCGTCAGCCTTTCCAGACTGTTTGACTACCGTGGCCTTTGTAACTCCTGATCGGTGCCCGCAACCCCGGCCCGAAGGCCGGTTTGGGCTATGTCCGCTTTCGCTCGCCGCTACTCACGGAGTCTCGGTTGATTTCTTTTCCTGCAGGTACTTAGATGTTTCAGTTCCCTGCGTTCGCTCCGGCGGACTATGAATTCATCCGCCGGTGATGCCATCTGCTTGCACAGTGACAACGGGTTTCCCCATTCGGAGATCCCAGGATCAAAGCTTGCTTGACAGCTCCCCTGGGCTTATCGCAGCCTACCGCGTCCTTCATCGCCTCATCACGCCTAGACATCCACCATGCACCCTTAGTAGCTTGATCACATCCGTCGAGGGCCCTCGCGGACCCCAACGAAGCGCCAAGCCGCCAAAAAGCGCGTCGAACTATCTCGGTTCATGTTTCTGTGAACCCTGCGGGAATCGCCAGCTCCTCCGCACCCAAACTGCCGGTGCGGCGGCCAACGATTCTCCATCCCTATGCACTTTTCAAAGAGCCGTTTCACGCCCCCGCCGGCCCGATCGGCCGGTCGGTCGCGGTTGCCTTCAACCGCTCAAGCGTAGAATCGCAATCTTGCCACAGTGCCGCATCGCTTGCAAGCACTTTTTCGAGATTCCCGAAGATAATTTTTCGGGGCTCTCGAAGGTCCCGTTTTCCTGGGGTTTTTCGCGATTCTGCATCGCGAGAACCCCGGGGGGACCCCCCGGGCAGCGGCCGCTCGCCGCGTTCCCGGGATTCTTTCCGTCGCCCTTTCGGGCGGGAAGTTCTGGAGACGAGCGGGTTCGAACCGCCGACCTACTGGTTGCAAACCAGTCGCTCTCCCAACTGAGCTACGTCCCCTTGTGGCGGGCTTCGCTTCCGGGAGATCGGCCGGCGGCCTTCGCCGCCTCACCACCAGCTCGGCGGTGCTTTCGCATCGCCGCGGCAGCCTCCGGTCCTCGCTCGCTTTCGCGGGCGGGGGGTCGGAGACTGGGCCTGGTTGGAGTCGAACCAACGACCTCACCCTTATCAGGGGTGCGCTCTAGCCAACTGAGCTACAAGCCCTCGACCCTGCCTGCACACCCCCTTCGCCCAGGGCGGAGGGGCCGTTCCGCGGGACGGGTCCCGCGGGTGCAAGCCCGCTGTCTCTTTCTCCGCCGAGAACCTCCCATATCGGGGGGCCGTCGGCGGCGGCTCTTCTGCTTTTCAATCATCCCACCGGGCCCCAGAGGCCCGGGCGAGAGAGCGAAACGGATGCGGTCGGGGGCGAAAAAAAGCCATCCCGCAGGGGATGGCCTCGAACGGAACCGAGCTGAACTCAGTCCCTACATCGAGGACCACCTTCCTGCCGCATTGCCTGCGTGTGTCACGATACGCGTCGCTCCAAAATCGCTTCCGCAGACTCGGAGGGTTGATGGTTTCACCCACGCCTCAAGTCATGCGTAGTCTTTATATCTTAGCCTCGCCGGTACGCCGGTCAACTCCTGTTTCGGCAAGTTCCAAAAAAATCTTAACGAGCGCGCCGGGGAATGGACTAGAATTGTCGCCCTCATGCGGCCAACACCCAATCACTCTCCCCGACGCAGTCGCACGAGGCCGGGAACGCATCTTCCCGTCCTCGCCGGAGCCGTTCTCGATGCCCTCGCCCCCACCGCCGACCAGGTCGTGGTGGACGCCACGGTTGGATACGGCGGACATGCCGAAAAGTTCGCGAAAACCCCCGGTTTTCACGGAATTCTCATCGGAATGGACGTCGACGGCGAGCAGCTCCAGCGCACCCGCCAACGCCTCGAATCCCGTGGGGTTACCCTCCGGGCGCACCATCGGAATTTCTCCGAGATTGCCGAGGTCCTTCGCGTCGAAGCCATCCCGGCCGCCGATGTCATCTTCGCCGATCTGGGCGTCTCCAGCATGCAGATCGACGACCCGCAGCGGGGCATGCACTACAAGGCGGACGGGCCCCTGGACATGCGGATGGACGACCGCCTGGAGACGACGGCCGCCGACCTGCTGCGAACGCTGCCGCAGGAGCGGATCGAGAGCGCCCTCCGCGAGCTGTCCGACGAGCCCCACGCCGCCCGCATCGCCGAGTGGATCGTGAATCAGCGGCAGGCGGCGCCGCTGGAGCGGGTGGACCAGCTCGTCCGCCTCGTCCTCGACGCCAAGGGGGCCCGTTCCCGCGGGCCCAAACCGAAGTGGAACCCCTACGGCTCGCAGCACCCGGCCGCCCGCACGTTCCAGGCCCTGCGGATCCTCGTGAACGACGAGCTGGGGCACCTGGAGCGGCTGCTGGAGGCGGCCCCGGGGCTGCTGGCGCCGGGCGGGCGGATCGGGATCATCAGCTTTCAGCCGGGGGAGGATCGCCTCGTCAAGCGGGCGTTCCAGGGCGGGGTGGAACGCGGGGACTACGCCTGGACCTGCCCCAAGCCCATCACCCCCTCCCCCACCGAAGCGCACCGCAACCCCCGCAGCGCGTCGGGACGCTTCCGCTGGGCGCGGAAGTAGCCCGCAGGACGCATCCCAGACACTTCGCGGGCAGCGTCGGTTGGGCATGGCTGCGCGCGACTTCGCCAAAGCTACGCCGCGGCAGGCCGCGTCGCTGCGCAAGCCACGGAGGATCTTGCGCGAAGGGCTCCGACGGCAGTTCCCAACGCCCCCCGACTGCGTCGGGGGGATGCCCGGGAACACCAGAAGGGACGCTTTCTCCGCGCCAAGGCACCCCCCGGACGCAGTCCGGGGGCGTTGGAAGCGATTCCCTCCAAGAGACCCGGGACCCTTGGGTCGCAAAACACTGATGTTCCTGCGGTTACGTCAGATTCCTCTGGGGTTCGCGCAAGATCCTTCACGGCACCTCGGGGGGATGACGGGAAGGCGGGCTACTCGCTCTTCGCCTGCGTCTCCTTGGCCCGGCTGAGGGCGGAGTTCATGATCCCGAGGTTGTGGCCATCGGGCTTCTCTCTGGCCTTTTCGGCGGCGATGGCGGCTTCGATTTCCTTGGCGGCGCGGGGGTCCCCGGTGCGGGACAGGGCGTCGGCGGCCGAGCCGCGGAGGTAGGGGTTCTCCTGCGTGCGGAGGTGCTCGATGAGGGCCGTGGCGGCCGCCTCGGTGCCGACCCTGCCCAGGGCGGGGTACAGGGCGTCGCGCTTGAGGCCCCAGTCGCTCTTGGGGTTGTTGGCGATCTCGACGAGCGTGGCGGCGGCCTTATCCCCGCCGATGTTGCCCAGCGCCAGCACGGCTGCCCGGGGCGAGTGGCCGCGACCGCCCGCGGTGGCGATGGGGGCGAGGACGTCGACGGCGGGGTCGCCGAATTTCGCCAGGGCGTCGGCGGCGATGTAGTCGAGGTAGGCCTTCTCGTTGGCGAGGACCTTGGCGAGGGGCTCGACGGCCTTGGGGTTTCCGCTGGCGCCCAACGCGCGGACGGCGGATTTGCGGACGGCGTACTCGGGATCGTCGAGGAGCTTGATGAGGGCGTCGACGATGGCGGGATCGTTCTTCACGAAGGGCGGGAACGCGGGGCTCGGACCGGACAGCCCGAGGAAGACCACCGTCGCCCAGCGGACATGGGAATCGGGGTCACCGAGGCCCCGGACGACCTCCTCGGTGGATCTGGGAGCATGCTTGGGCGGGGTCTGCTTGCGGAACTCCGCCTCCTTGTACGCCCCCTGCACGCTCACGTGCGTGCGTTCGGAGCCCGCGTTGGCCATGAGGATGTCGCCCTTGGCGACGGCGTCGACGATGATGTCGTGCTTGCGGACGGGGTCGTCGTCCTCGAGCTGGAGGCACCCGAAGGCCTTGGGCCAGATGCGGCGGACGACCTCGGGCGTGCCCCGCGAGCCCATGTCCATCTCGCTGTAGCAGGAGCTGTTGGCGTAGTACCGCGTCGAGCCCAGCTCGGGGATGATGAGCACGTCGGGGTGCTTGAGGCTGAGCTTGCGCCAGACCTCGGGGGCGAGCAGGCCCCACGACCACGCCTCGTCCTTGCCGCGCGGGCGGTACACCCCGTTGGTGTCGATGTAGAACAGCTTGCAGCCCCAGCGGTCCTTGGCGTACTGGATCTTGTCGTCGAGTTCCTCGAAGGGGGGCTTGGCGGCGCCGTAGGAGTGCTGGACGGTGCTCTTCTCGGCGTTGTAGATGACGCGGGAGGGGCGGAGGCAGACGCCCGGGAGGAGTCCGGCGTCGGAGATGACCTTCCAGAACTCGTCGGCGACGAGGTCCATCTGCGGGTTGAGCCACCGCGTGTGGCGGGGATCGCCCACGTAGGTGATCTTCCCGATCTTGTTGCCCTCGATCTCCCACAGGATGATCCCCTGGGCGCCGAACTCCTTGGCGGACTGGGCGGTGGCGGCCGCCTTCTTGAGCATCATCTCGCGGAACTTGGGGTCGAGGGTGTCGGCGGCGGTGGCGGCTTCCAGGTCCTTGGCGCGTTCGACGGCCTCCGCCTCGGTGAGCCCGCCCCCGGGGAACAGGCGCTTGATGGGTCGGCGGTCCGGCCAGTCGAGCGTCATGGGGTACGCCTGGGCCCAGGCGTCGCAGACGTCCTGGGCGAGGTCAAGCGGGTCGGCGTTGGGGGATCCCAAGCGGAGCGACAGGCGGTACGTGTCGGTCTTCCCGGGGGCGATGGGGCGGCGGACGTAGACCTCGTCGTAGATCATCTTGTCCCCCCCGCTCTGCACGGTGATCGCCTGCGTCTTGCCGCTGCCCAGCGAGACCGTCAGCGGGCCGGTGGGATCGAGGTTCACCAGCACGGCCATGCCCGCATCGCTGCGAACAGGGATGATCGTCGGCTGCTCGACGTTGTGCTGCGTCCGCTGCACGCCCATCTGCCCGAAGGCATTGTCGAAGATCCGCGGCCAGTTGAGTTCGCCCGGAAGCGCCAGGACCAGCGGGGTGAGGTGGATCTCGCGGAGGGTGTCCTGGGAGGTGTTCTCGACGGCGATGGTCAGGTCCAGGCGGTTGTTTCCGCCCTGGTACGCGCAGGAGACGACGCCCCAGGGGTACGTGAGCGTGACGAAGGGGTGCTTGCGAGTCCCGGCGGCGACAGCGGGCTTGTCGTTGGGCGTGTAGGTGGCGCCGTCGGCCTTCTCGAAGACGGCGCGGGCGACCTTAAACTCCCCGTCGGCGAGGACGGTGGCGCCGTTCCAGGTCAGCGCCTCCAGACCCTTGGCACCGGGGCTGACAACGAGCTTGGGGGCCTCCGCGAGGGCGGGGGCGATGAGTGCGAGAAGAATCAGGGCGACGGTCAGGCGGGATGCGTTCATGGGCAGCCTCCGGATCAAAGGGTTCACGCAGGGGGTCCGGAACGAACGGACGTGCATGATTCTACTCGCGCGGGGGCGAAAGGGACACCGCAATCCCACTGTCGCGGAACCGTTCCTCTCGTTCCCGGACGTGGGGGGTCAGGAGCCCCCCCACCTGCTGCGACGGGGGTCTCCTGACCCCCGGCGTCCGGGAGGGGCGAGGGACGCCTCCGCGGCAGCGTCGTTGGAGCACTCCCTTCGCGGCGGCGGCCGCCGCGACCGGAGCGCCGCCATAACGCTCTCGCGGAGGCGTTCGTTGTCCTTCCCGGACATTGGGGTCAGGAGACCCCCAACGCACGCGCTCCAGGCGTCGCAAGCGCTTGGGGCAGCGCGGGCGCCTGGGGGCGAGGCGGCATTGGGGGGCGGCGGGGCCCTACTCCTTCCCGCAGCACTTCTTGTACTTTTTCCCGCTGCCGCAGGGGCAGGGGTCGTTGCGGCCGATGCGGGGCGAGTCGCGGTGGATGGTCTCGGTGACGGGAGGTCCGCCGAAGCCCTCGTCCCCGTCCTCGTAGAGGTCCTCCGGAGGCGCCGTGCGGAAGGGCAAAGGCGAGTCCATGTCGGAATCCAGTTCCAGTCCCACCTCCTTGAGGAAACGCTCCGCCTGCTCCGGGTCCCCGATATCGTACCCCCGCCGGACCGCCTCGATCGTGAGGAACTTCAGCGGACTCCAGTACTTCGGGTCCTCGCAGCGCTTCACCATGGCCTTGCCGGCCTTGCGGGCGGCCTTGATGAGGGGGGCGGCGTCGGGGAGGAGGCCCTGCTCCTGGAGCCACTGCAGCAGCCGCACGATCACCTCTTCCCCGTTGCGGAACACCTCCGGGGGCGCGGGCAGATCGGCGGGCAGCGTGCGCTCCATCAGCTCGCGGACGGTCCTGGCGTCCAGGTCCTCCGGCAGCGCGTCATACACCCGCAGGGCACTATGCAGGGCCGCGTGGGCGAACTCCCGCGTGTCGTCGGGATCCTCCTGCGGGATCCCCTGGGCGAGGGGCGAGGCAGCGAACGCCTCGGCAAGCTCGTAGATGCGTTGGAAGTCGGGATCGTCCTCTGCCTCGTCCTCGTCCCACCCTTCCACGCGTTCCTCGTGCGCGTCGCGGAGGACGTCGACATACTCGTTCACCCACGCCTCCAGGTCCTCCTCCCAGGGGAGCGGCTCGCGGAGGTCCTGGATGTCGGGGAGGCGGCACCCGCGGGCGAGGTCACGGAACTCCTCAACGTCCATGGCTGTTGCGATGCGGAGCAGGGCGTCGTGGGCGTCGGGGCCCTTGAGGTCGCGCAGCAGCCACGCGGGCCCGTACGCCCAGTCGAGGTCGAGCACCCCGTCGATGACCTGCGAGAGGGCCTCCTCGGCGAGGGAGGAGGCGCGTTCGCGGAGGAAGGGCTTGTCGGTGTCGCGGGCGAGGTTCAGCAGGTCCCAGATGGCGTCGGGATTGGCGAGCGGATCCGCCCCCCCGATGCGGTCGAGAACCTGCGGGAGGATGTCCTGCCCCAGCGTCCCGCACGCGGCGACCAGGGCCCCTTCCACCGGGACGTTCAGCGCGTCGGCCTGCTCGATACAGCCCATGAGCAGGTCCGCCGCCGCCGAGCGCGTCGCGGCGTCCAGGCGGTCGGCGGCGAGGGCGAGGACGGCGGCGATGTAGACGGGCTCAAAGGTGTGGCGGGTGAGCGTGTAGTCGATGGTCACGGGCAGGAGCTGGGCGAACTCCTCGATCAGGGACGGATCGGACACGAGGGAGTCGGCGAACCCGCGGAGGGTGTCCCAGGGAACGTCGGGCGTGCGCTGCGACAGGGCGTCCCACGGCAGATGGGCGTGGGCGGGGGCGGGCTGAAAGATCGCGTCCAGCGGGGCCTGGGGGCCGTCGACGGAACGGCTGCGGAAATGGTCCAGCGCCCCGGCCTGCACGGCGAAGGCGAGGATCCGCGTGCCCAGGCGGGCCTGCTCCGCGCGGTCCATGCGGGCGAACTCGTCGGCCGCCCCCGGGCGCCGCCAGTCCCAGACCGCCCCGCGGAGGTTCTTGAGGTCCTCCGCATCCAGGGGCAGGCCCAGGCCCGTCGTCATGATGAACCCCTCCATCGCCAGGAACCGCGTCGCGATCACCATCCCCTCGGTCGCCGACATCGCCAGCCCCTGGTCGGTCAGGACGTGCATCTCGCCCATCAGCAGATCCCGCACGCGGACGCCCACGTCGGGGAGGATCTCCTCCACCCGCAGCAGCCCGAACCGGACGTCCGCCATCGCCTCCAGGAGGCGCTCGACCTCCGACCCCGGGGGGACGGTGTGGGCGCGGCGATAGGCGGCCAACTCGTCCGTCGGAGCGCCCTCCCCGTACAGCACGGTGTCCATGGCGACGGCGTTCTCCTCCTCCGTTGCCCGGTCCCACTCGGCGAGGGTGGATCGCTTCACGCCCATCCGCTTGCCCGCCTCCACGATCGCATCGAGGGGCAGGCGGCGGAGGATCTCCATCTGGACATCCTTGGCGATGGTGCGGACCCGCTGGTAACGCTCGAACAGGTGCTTCAGTTCACTCATGGGGACTCTCTATGCTCGTGGTGGGGATTCCTCCCTTCATCGTACGTGGGAACGGGACGAGGGCAAGCCTGTTCCCGGGACAGGGCGGCGGCGTGAGCGACTTTCTTTTCTGGTCACCGTTCCCGGGGCGCCGCCCTCAAGCGGCGATGTTTGCCGCTTGGGGGTGCCGCGGCCCCCGGGGCATAGAGGCGGGGAACTGCGGATTGCGGATTCGTGCCATCCGGGACCGGGGGCGAGTTCGAGGGGCCCGCAACCGGGGCGCAGGACGCCAGGAGGACACGCAGGAAAAACCTCGCGCGCCGCGTGAAAACCCCTTGACCACCGCCCCCGTCATGCTCTACAGTTGCGCATTCGACGCAAGCGACGCGCCGCTAGCTCAGTTGGTAGAGCAGCTGACTCTTAATCAGCGGGTCGATGGTTCGAGTCCATCGCGGCGCAGTGTCCGATTCCTCATGGGGTCTGCCGGGGCGGTTGTGGCGGGCTCTCGCTTTCATCTTCACCAGCACAACGGTCGGACAGCGAATCGCGTGATCGCCACCGGGCTGTTGGTCGGTCTCCGACACCCGCGCACGGACGCACGCGTCATCGCCCCCCCATCCATGGGCGGGGATCAACAGGATTGAGGACTCGTGCATGGGAAAGCCGGCGATGTGCTTTGAGGAAGGCGAGCGATTCTTCCTGGATCGTGTGTACGGACACGCAATCGAGCTTCACCGCATCAGCACCTTCTGGCCGGCACCGCTCCGCGAGGTCATCGGGGCAAAGCTGGGTTGTGCGATTCGCTGGCGTCAGTCAGCCGAGTTCTCGGAAGATCAATCGGTCGTGGGCACACCTCTTGCCGACAAGCATGGCCTGTACCAGATCCTGATCATCACCCCTCGTTCGGCGCAGCATGGACTTATCGTCGACTGGCTGTGCGTGCATGAGCTGGGGCACCTGGTGTACCACCACTACTGGTCGGGCGAAGCCGCGTTCGGATCGGGGGAGACTCTTGAGGAGTACTGGGCCGATGCATTCGCCCTGGGGGTCCTCGTCCTCAAGAGCAAGGCACTGCACGCGGACCTCTGGAGAGTGGTAGAGAGGTTGCGGTCGCGAGGTCACGCCACTCTGAGACGGTGGGACGAAGTGGCATTCTACGCCGAAGTCGCCCGAATCCTGCAGTTGTACAGCCGAGAGAGCAACTGAGAGTTGAGCTTGACCGTGCCGATCACCAGGGATAAGATTGATTGAGAGATAGAGGTCCATATGGAAAAGTCTCGCCACGCAATCCGTGTCTCGCTCGGTGGGTCGTCCGTCGAGGGCTCTGAGGCCGCCTGTGCTGCCTTCATGAAGACGCTCCCTCGTATGACGCGCGTACCGCTGGATGAGGTGCTGGGCGAAGGCCACGGGCTGGGATGGATCGTCTGCTCCGGGGCCAGAACGCTCGAAGAAGCCAGGAAGCTGGCGGAGGCCTTCCGCGTTGAGGTGGGGCGGATGCGGGAGGAACTCGCCTCGATCGAGTGGCCCGCGCCCCAGGACCCGTCCAAGTAGTCCCCCTTTTCGCAGGTTTCGCTCACCGGTGAGAGCGGGGCGAACTCTGACCCTGATCCCTCTTCCACCCGCCCGTCATGACCCAGCCCCTCGGGCCCACGATCCCGGAAAGATTAGCGGCGGGCGGTGCGCCCGCCCGGAGGGATCTTTCGATCCCCGAACCGGGCGGTCGTACCGACCGCCGCTAAATGGTATGCAACGCTCTCGGTCTGGGTCCCGTCCGCGCTTCGTACTTCCGCAGACCCTCACCGTCAACCCAGTCCCGAATCAACCAATCAGCCAGTCAACCAGTCAACCAGTCAACCAGTCAACCGGTCCCGCCGCCTCGCTACGCCTGCGCCCCGATGAACCCGTTCTTCTCCAGGTGCAGGATCACGCTCTGGACGCACTCCTCGGGGGAGAGTTCCGAGGTGTCGATGGCCAGGTCGGCGTCGGCGGGGGCTTCGTAGGGATCGCTGATGCCGGTGAACTCCTTGATGATCCCCGCGCGGGCCTTGGCGAAGAGGCCCTTGCGGTCCCGCTGCTCGCAGACCTCCAGCGGGGTCGAGACGTGCACCAGCACGAACCCCCCCACCGGGTCGATCATTTTGCGGACGTCCTGGCGGGTCGCGTTGTACGGGGCGATCGGGGCACAGACCGCGATCCCACCGTTCTTCGTGATCTCCGACGCCACCCACCCGATGCGGCGGATGTTGATGTCCCGGTGCTCCTTCGAGAACCCCAGCTCGCTCGACAGGTGCTTGCGGACCAGGTCCCCGTCCAGCAGCGTCGTCGGCCGACCGCCGATCTCCATGAGCTTCACGATCAGCACGTTCGCCAGCGTGCTCTTGCCGCTGGACGGGAGGCCGGTGAAGAAGACGGTGAACCCCTGCTTGCTCCGCGGGGGATAGGTGCGGCGAAGCTCCTCGACGACCTCGGGGAAGCTGAACCATTCGGGCAGCTCGCGGCCCTCGGCGAGGCGGTTGCGGAGTTCCGTGCCCGAGATGTCCCGCGTGCGGGCGCCCTGCGGCACCTCGTCCACGGGCAGGTAGGCGTCGCGGTCCTCCACGTAGACCATCATCTTGAACGGGACCATGGAGATCCCGAGTTCGTCCTCGTGCTTCTGGAGCAGTTCCTGCGCGTCGTAGGGCCCGTAGAAGGGCTTGCCCGACGAGTCATTGCCCGGGCCCGCATGGTCGCGCCCGACGATGAAGTGCGTGCAGCCGTAGTTCTTGCGGATGATCGCGTGCCAGACGGCCTCGCGGGGCCCGCCCATCCGCATCGCCAGGGGGAGCAGCGACATGGTGGCCGTGTTCTTGGGGTAGTGCTTCATCACCGCCTGGTAGCAGCGGACGCGGGTGAAGTGGTCGACGTCCCCGGGCTTGGTGAGCCCGACGACGGGATGGATGAGGAGGTTGGCCTCGAGGTCGGCCGCGGCCCGGAAGGTGAGTTCCTGGTGCGCGCGGTGCAGGGGGTTGCGGGTCTGGAAGGCGACGACCTTCCGCCAGCCCAGCGAGGCGAAGTGCTCGCGGGTCTGGGCGGGGGTGAGGCGGAGTTCGACGTAGTCGTAGTAGTTGGGCAGTTGCGCGCCCTCGACCGTGCCCCCAAGGTAGTAGGGGTTCGTGCGGTTGAGCAGGTGGGCGACCCCGGGGTGCTCCGGACTGTCCGTGCCGAAGACCTTGCGGGCCTCGGCCTTGAGGTCGGGCTGCCAGATGTCCTCGACGTGCAGGGCCGCGAGCATCGTGCCCTCGAAGTCGCGGAGGGCGACGGTGCTGCCGGGCTTGAGGCTGGTGGCGAAGGCCTCGGGGACGTCGAGGGTGATCGGCATCGGCCAGAGGGCTCCGTCGGCGAGGCGCATCTCCTCGCAGACGCGGTCGTAGTCCTTGCGAGTCATGAAGCCCTTCAGGGGCGAGAACCCGCCGTTCATCAGCAGTTCCAGATCGCAGATGTGCCGGGGGGTCAGATCCCACGAGGGCCAGTCTCGCGAGGCGGCCTTCATCTCCTTCACCCGCTCGGGCGAGGCCAGAAGGTTCACCAACGTTCCCCCGTGCGGTGCCGTGACGTGCTGCGCCATGCCTTCGTTCTCCTTCGTCTCTTTCCTCTGCCGGTGCGGGAGGCCAATGCTCTCGCCGCACCAACACCGCCCCGGCCGACGACGCCCGCAGGCATCCGCTCTTATCGTTCGGGGCGATAAGTGAGTCAAGTAAGGTTTTGACTAAGACGCCAGGCGGGCCAACCATGGCCACGCGGCCAACGCCGCCGCCGGGAGCACTCTTCCTCTCGACGACCTGACCTGCAATCCGGCCCACGCCCCTGCGGGCGCCGACCACTGCCCTCTATAATCCCCACTTCTTCTACCGACGCAATAGGCATTACCCTTCGAATCCCATTTTTTTGAGCCCCAGGGTTGCCCTCCCGATCCGTGGGCCGATCTCCGCCCCCCCAGCCACGCCGGCGCGAGGCGCCCGAAAACACGCTCCGCCCGATGGCCCGCTCGTGGTCGGGCCACGGCTCCAACTCCTCCGTTCGAACGAGGTTACGCGCTGGCCCGACGAGTCGGCAGCCCTTCGGACGCCTCCTCCGCACCGTGCGGATCCTCCCCGTCGAACAGGGCCCGATGCGACTGGACCCGCGCCGCGTACTTGCGGATCCGAAGTTCCCGAGCACTGAGAGTGTCGGACCGCGGAATCTCGGACTCGCCCTCGCCGAACCAACTGGGTCGAAAGGCTCTCATGGTGGCCTCTCCCTTGCCCGCTCCTTGCCCGACGTGGCCTCGGGTCCTCCGGAAGGAACCTCCCTGTCCATTGCACCGAGGGGGGGGCGTGGAGCACAGTGACTGCTCGATATGCCGACCTGCCATCACTCTATACGTAAGAAAACCGAAAAAACGCGTTGATCGGGCTTTTTCTTTACCGGAAGGCCGGGACGCCGGCGGGCAGAGGCTGGGGGGAGGCAGGAGATACGCTCGGGGGGAGGCTCCGAGCAGAGCGCATAAAAAACTGGCCCGCAGGGATTTGAACCCCGACAACGTGATCCAGAGTCACGTGTGCTACCGTTACACTACGGGCCAATGTTGATGGAACCTTAGCACGCCCAAATCCCGATGTCAACCCCTGCTTGGCGGATTCGCGCGGGAGGAGGTCACACCAACCGCACCGGGTGCGGGAAATCCGGGGGCTCGATCTGCAGCGTCGCGTGCTCGATCCCGAACCGCTCCCGCAGGATCCGCCCCGCCTCCCGCAGACACTCCTGCCAGTGCGTGCTGTCGCTGCAGCCCTCCTGCAGCCGCACGTGCGCCGTCAGGACGTCCATCCCCGGAACGATGCTCCAGATGTGCAAATCGAGGACCCCGTCCACGTGGTCCATAGCCTCCAGGGCGGTCTTCACCTCGTCGTAGTCGATCCCGACGGGCGTGGCGTTGAGCAGCAGCCCCATCGTCTCCCGCAGCAGCCCCAGGCTGCCGATCAGGATCAGCACCCCGATGAAGAGGCTCGTGATCAGGTCGATCGCCCCCCAGCCCGTCACCCAGATCACCACCCCCGCCGTCATCGCCCCCACCGACCCCAGGGCGTCGGCGATAACGTGCAGGAACGCCCCGCGGACGTTGATGTTCTCCGCCCGGCCGCGGAACAGCACCGCCGCCGCCGCCAGGTTCGCCAGCAACCCCAGCGTGGCGATGAGGAGCATGGCGGGCGCGTTGATGTCCACGGGCTGCCCGAACCGCTCCCACGCCTCCCAGAAGATGAAGATCACGATCCCCACCAGCGTCAGCCCGTTGAGGAACGCCCCCACCACCTCCGCGCGGAGCAGGCCAAAGGTGCGGCTCGGCGTGGGCGGGTGGGCCGCCAGATGAGCAGCCACCAGCGCCAGCGCCAACGCCGCCACGTCCGTCAGCATGTGCCCCGCGTCCGACAGCAGCGCCAGGCTCCCCGTCACCAACCCGCCCACGAACTCCACGACCAGCAGCACCACGTGGGCGATCAGCGCCCACCACAGCCGCACCCGCGCCCCCCGCCCCCGCTCATCGAACGCCGTCCCCCCATGCTCGTGCCCCTGCGAATGCGAATGCCGATGCGCGTGCGCCAAGATGCCGACTCCTTTCGCGGGCGAAGCGGATCCGGCCCGCGGGGGAATTCTAGGCGGCGTACAATGGGGCAACACGGAGCCCGCATGCACTACCTCAGCGAAGAGAACATCCTGGTCTTCCTGCTCCAGGTCGCCGTCCTGCTCGGGCTCGCGCGGGCGCTGGGCGAGGTCTTCCGCCGCTGGGGCCAACCCTCCATCACCGCCGAGATCCTCGTGGGCGTGGTGCTGGGGCCCACGGTGCTCGCGCGGGCGCTGCCCACGCTCCACGCCGCCCTCTTCCCCCCCGACGCCGCCCAGCAGAACATGCTCGACACCGTCGCCTGGCTGGGGATCCTGCTGTTCCTGCTCAAGGCAGGGCTGGAGACGAACCTGGCGACGGCGTGGCGGCAGAAGGGGGCGGCGAGCGTGATTTCGCTGTCGGACCTGGTCGTGCCCATGGTGATCGCGTTCGTCCCCGCCCTGCTGCTGCCCGCGTCCTGGGCGGGCGAGGGGGCGCAGCGGGGGGTCTTCGCCCTGTTCATCGCCACCATCATGACCATCAGCGCCCTGCCCGTCACCGCGCGGGTCCTGCAGGACCTGCGGGTCTACCGCACGGACCTGGGCCTGCTCATCATGTCCGCCCTGACCATCAACGACGTCGCCGGCTGGGTCGTCTTCGCCCTCATCCTGGGCCTGTTCACCGAGGCGGCCATCAGCGTCTGGAGCATCGGGGTCATCGTCGTCGGGACGGGGGTGTTCTCGGTCGTCGCGCTGGCGCTGGGCCCGCGGGCGTTCGACGCGTCGCTGCGAGGGCTCCAGCGCGCCCGCGTCCCCGAACCGGCCGGTTCCCTCACGCTGGTCGTGGTCCTCGGACTGCTCTGCGGGGCGGTCACGACATGGATCGGCATCCACGCGCTGTTCGGGTTCTTCGTGGCGGGGATCCTGGCGGGCGAGGCCCAGGGGCTCAGCGAGCGGACGCGGAACGTGTTCTCCCAGATGGTCCACGCCATCCTCGTGCCCCTGTTCTTCGCGTCGATCGGGCTCAAGATCGACTTTTTCGCCCACTTCCGCCTCGCCCCCGTGCTGTTCATGCTGGCCGTCGGCGTGACCGGGCGGTTCGTCGGGGCGTGGCTCGGCGCGCGCCTCACCCGCCAACCGCCCGTCCACCGCCAGTTCATCGCCGCCGCCCACGTCCCCGGGGGCGAGATGCAGATCGTCATCGGCATCCTGGCGCTGGAGTACGGGGTCATCTCCGAACCCATCTTCGTCGCCATCATCCTCGGGGCCGTCGTCTCCACCGTCATCGCCGGGCCCTGGATGAACCGCATCCTCCAGCGCGTCCAGCGCGTGGACTGGCTGGCGTACCTGCCCGTCGACGGGATCGCCGCGGACCTCCACGCCACCCAGCGCGACCCCGCCATCGCCGAACTCGCCCGCCTCGCCGCACGGCAGGAACAGATGCCCCCCAGCGAGGAACTCCAGCACGCCGCCATCCACCGCGAACACGCCATGAGCACCGCCCTCGGGGAAGGCCTCGCCGTCCCCCACGCCCGCCTGCGCTCCCTCGAACGGCCGCTCGTCGTCTTCGGACGCAGCGAGAGCGGGATCGACTGGAACTCCCCCGACGGGGTCCCGGTGCGGCTGATCTTCCTGGTCCTCACCCCCGACGATCGGCCCGACGTGCAGCTCACCGTGCTGCAGGGCATCGCCCAGGTGGCCGGGGACGCCCAAACCCGCGACGCCCTCCGCTCCGCCCCCACCGCCCCCGAACTCCTCCACGCCCTCCGCCGCGCCGCCACCATCGCCGAACGCCCCGAGCCCCGGCGGCGGCGACGGGGACGGCGAACGTAGCAGGCAGCGTATAGGGTGTGCAGGTTCTGCCGGAACGCAGCAGGTAGGGCGTGCAGGCGGCGGAGCAAAGCGCAGCCGCCTACGCGCGGGAGGACCGCCACCGGGTCCGTGCGTGGAGAACCGCCACTCCCTCAGAGTTCAGGAGCGGCCGCGAGAGTTGGAGCGCGTATACACACCCCACTCAATTCGCAGCAGGTAGGGCGTGCAGGCGGCGGAGCGAAGCGCAGCCGCCTGCGCGCGGGAGGACCGCCACCGGGTCCGTGCGTGGAGAACCGCCACTCCCTCAGAGTTCAGGAGCGGCCGCGAGAATTGGAGCGTTTACTGCCCTCCCCCCTTTGCGATCCCTGCGACCCTTGCGGCCGAAAGAGGGGCGAGCGCCGCCCCAGACGGGCGGGCAACGACTGCCCCCGCCGGCAACCAGACCCCACCCCCCGCCCGTCAGGCCGCCATCGTCCGCGCCGAGACGTCCCCGTAGTACGCGTGCTCCGACGAGCGGTCGAACTCCAGCCCGACGCGGTACCGTTCGGTCTCGCTGTCCACGTGGCAGCGGCGGACGGTGGCGTACAGGTTCCGACGACCCGACACGTTCGACAGCGGCAGGCACAGGACCACCCGCTGGCCGGGATAGAACGGCCGGTCACAGACCACGCCCATCCCGCTCCGTGAGATGTTGGTCATGTGCAGGTCGTTGAGCACGTCTCCGCCCTCCGGGTCCAGGCGGATGCCCCGCAGGTTCATCTGCACCATCGTCCGTGGGTGCCGTCGCTTCTCGACGCGGAATTGGAGTGTCTCGTTCATTGTGCGGTCCTTCGGTCTAAGGGTCATAGATGGCATCGTCTTGGGGGTTGGGGAGCTTTAGTTAAGATGGAGAATTTAGCCGGTTGTGCGGGCTGTGCCGGCTGGATGCGGAGGCGGGGGGACGTGTCGCGGCCGACGAGCCCGGCGAAGGCGGGGAACTGCGGAGGGGGAACCGCTACCCTACGCCCCCGGGGTCGAACCCCCACCGGGCGCGCGGACGGTCCCGCCCCGCCACGCCTGGCGACCTGGCGACACCCTTCCGTTCGCCGCCGTTGACCGCACGCCCGCGGGGGCGTAGGATGGCGGTTTCCCCACAGCATGGAGCCGAACAACATGGGCATGACCATCACGGAGAGGATCCTCGCCGCCCACGCCAACCGCGAGAGCGTGACGCCCGGCGAGAACGTCTGGTGCGACGTCGACGTCCTGATGACCCACGACATCTGCGGGCCCGGGACCATCGGCGTGTTCGAGGCCGAGTTCGGGGCCGACGCCCGCGTCTTCGATCCCGAGAAGGTCGTGATCGTCCCCGATCACTACATCTTCACCACCGACTCCAAGGCGCACCGGAACATCGAGATCCTCCGCGACTTCGTCCGCCGCCAGGGCATCCGCTACTTCTACGACCCCGACTTCATCAAGCCCGGGATGGACGGGATGCCCCCGCCCTACGCCGACCCGGCCACGACGGCCTACCGCGGGGTCTGCCACGCCGCCCTGCCCCAGAACGGCCACACGCGCCCCGGCGAGATCCTGCTGGGCACCGACTCGCACACGTGCACGCACGGGGCGTTCGGGGAGTTCGCCACGGGGATCGGCAACACCGACGCGGGCTTCGTCCTCGGGACGGGCAAGCTCTGGCTCAAGGTGCCGTCCTCGATGAAGTTCACCTTCCGCGGCACGCTGCCCCCCTACCTCATGGCCAAGGACCTCATCCTCCACATCATCGGGGAGATCACCACCGATGGCGCCACCTACCGCGCGATGGAGTTCGACGGGTCGGCCATTGACGGCATGAACATGGACGAGCGGATGACCATCTGCAACATGGCCATCGAAGCCGGGGGCAAGAACGGCATCATCGCCCCCGACGACGTCACGCTCGCCTACGTCCGCCAGCGCACGGACAAGCCCTTCACCGTCGTCACCAGCGACCCCGACGCCGTCTACGAAAAGACGTTCGTCTTCGACGTCAACGACATCGCCCCCACCGTCGCCCAGCCCCACTCGCCCGACCGCCGCGCCGCCGCCGGCGACATCGCCGACGTGCGGATCGACCGCAGCTACATCGGCTCGTGCACGGGCGGAAAGACCACCGACTTCGTCGCCGCCGCCATGATCCTCGCCGGCCGCAAGGTGAAGGTGGACACGTACATCGTCCCGGCCACGGTGGAGGTGGACATGGACCTCGACCGCCTGGAGGTCGGCGGGCGGTCGCTGCGGAAGATCTTCCTCGACGCCGGCTGCCGCATCGGCCCCGCGAGCTGCGCCGCCTGCCTCGGCGGGCCCGTGGACACGTTCGGCCGCGCGAACGAGCCCATCAACGTCATCTCGACGACCAACCGCAACTTCCCCGGCCGCATGGGCCACAAGAGCGCGGGCGTGTACCTCGCCAGCCCCCTCACCGCCGCCGCGTCGGCCCTGACCGGCCACGTGACCGACCCCCGCGAGTTCGTGGACTGGAGCGAAACCGTCGGGAAGGCCTGACCCCGTCCCTTCCCCCCTCGCGGCCGAACCACCCCGCCCGCGAGGGGGGAACGCACACTCCGCCCGCGAAACAACCAGAACCATCCGCCAGCACCACCCGCCCGACAAGGCCATCGCAAGGCCCGTCTTCCGTGGCAAGGGCGCCTCGCCCATGCGTCCCACGGGCAAGACGTCCTTGCCACAATCTTGCGACGGCCCTGCCACCGTCGAAAACGAACCCACCGATCCGCCCTGAGCGCCGGGTGCCACGGCTGCGCTTCTCACAGCCGTGCGGAACGAACTCGACTCCCCGACCAACCATGCGAAACAAGCCCACCGATCCGCCCACACCTCTTCTCCCTTTGCGCCTTTGCGTGAGCCTCTCCGCTCCGCCATCGAAAACGAACCCACCGAGCGAAACGGGGACTGGCTCCGCAGGGGCGCGCCGTTGGCCCCGGAGGTGCCTGTCCCCCTTTCGCGGCCGACCTCGCCCCAACCGTGCGGAACGAACCCAGCGCAGATTCTTCCCAGTATTCCGACAACAGCAGCATCCTCGGCGGCCGCCACGGACCCTGCGGCGACGGCCGGACCCAACTGCCGTTGAAATCAAACCCAACGCCTCCTTCCGATCATCGAAAACAAACCCATCTGCCGTTGAAGGCCAACCCAACGCTCCCTCCCGACCATCGAGATCAAACCCACCGCTCCACCGACCCCCGCCCGCCGCACAGGGGCGAGTGCCAGGGGACGACGGCCGTCCGGCCTCCGCTCCCCCCCCCCGGGGCGGACCCGCCGGCCAGCCCGTACGCGGCTACCTCCGCTGGAGCACAGGCCAAACGCGCTCCGACAAGGACCGCAAACGTCCGCTTGCGGGTTGTTCCGAAGCGCATAGCGCCCTCTATGGTTATTATATCCTGCAACTAAGTGTCCAGGTGTTCATTTTTGCAACACGCCCCGCCGGCGCGTCTCCCGCCCCCGCCCAGCTTGTCCCGAATGGCACGAAGAAACTCGTTCCCGCCGCTCCCGCCAGGGCCTCTTCCGCCCCGGCGGGGCGGGGGAGAGTCCCCGGGGGCGCAGCGCCTTGTCGCCGCGTAGCGCAGCGAAGCTGGAAGCCGAGCCCCGGGGCAGGCCCGGGAAGAAGAAGAAACGGAAGCAGAACTATCCGTCGCGGGTAGCTGGCCCGACACTCGCTCCCCCGGGACAAGCCCGGGCGGGGGCGGGAGACGCCGGAGCGCCTCGAGCAATACGCGTTCCACTTACTTCGCGGGTGGGTGCCGTGGTTTGCGGAGCGCAGCGCAGCAACCACGTCCAATCGACGCTCCCCGAGAATCACCTGGGATGCGCACAAGCCCGCGTGCGAGCGGGAAACGCCGGAGCGCCTCGGGCAAGCCCCGCGCGGGGACGGCAGACCCCGGAGCGCCTCGGGCAAGCCCGGGCGGGGGCGGTAGCGCCTCGGGCAAGGCCGGTGGGGATGGGAGCGCGCGGGAACAATGTGATAACGAGCCAGGACGCGGCCCGGCGAGGCCTGCTCGGAGGGTAGGGCGCGCAAGCGGCGGAGCGACTCGTCGCGGCGCACCCCTGGCGAAGCCGGAAGCGGAAACGTTTACGCGCGGGGGGAGCGTGTCCCGCGCGCAGAGGGCTACGCTGCGCTGCGCCCTCTGCACGCCCTACGGCTGCTGAGCCCAACGGGCTCACCTTCGTCAGCCCAGGGCGCAGCGAAGCGCAGCCCTGGGGATCGAGCCTCCGAGGGTCCCAAGCCCTGCAGGGGCGGCATTCGCCCCGCGCAGGGCCGATGCGGTCGGGCGGCTCGCGAACGGATGTCGCCCTTACAGGGCTCCATCGATCCTCCCACCGCAACCCAGGCCTGCGCTGCGCTCCGGCCTGGGCTGATGAAGGTTGGCCCCTTGGGCCAAGCCGCACACCCCTTGGGCCAAGTTGGAGACCCCTTCAACCAAGCCGCACACCCCTTGGGCCAGGCTGGAGACCCCCTCAACCAAGCCGCAGGCCCCTTGGGCCAAGTTCGAGACCCCTTCAACCAAGCCGCAGCCCCCTTGGGCCAAGCACATCTCCGTGCTGAGCCCAACGGGCTCACCCTCGTAAGCCCGGGGCAGAGCGAAGCGCCGCCCCGGGTAGCAGACATCCCATTTTTCCAGCCCCGCAGGGGCGCAACCGGGGCAGAAGGAGCGGGACAACCGGGACCCGCAACCTTGTCCTGGCTCCATAAGACGGTGTTCCTGGATTACCCGATTTTCGACCCGGAGCGGTTCCCTTGGGCGAGCGGACCAAGCCGGTTTCGGAGGGCTTGCGTCCTTCGCCACAGTCCGCTAAGCTCTCCTCAGCACCTTCCGAAACGGGCGAAAGGCGACGGTAGCGACGATGGCGACGAAGAAATCCGCTTTGATTGACACGCGAGTAGTATATTGCGGGGACAACTTGGACCGGCTCCGAACGCTGCCCGACGCTTGCGTTGACCTGATATACATCGACCCTCCCTTCAACTCGAATCGGAACTACGAAGTCTTCTGGGGCGAGACCAAGGAGAAGAGAGCCTTCGAGGACCGGCACGCATCGACGGAAGCCTATATCGCCCATATGCGCCCCCGCTGCGAGCAGCTCGCCAGGGTTCTCAAGCCGACGGGCTCTTTCTACTACCACTGCGATTGGCATGCTTCCCATTACGTCAAGGTGATGCTGGACCAGATCCTGGGCGAGAATAACTTCCAGAACGAAATCGTTTGGAAACGCCAGTCTGCCCATAGCGATGCTCGACAAGGGAGCAAGCACTTCGGGCGGATTCACGACGTTCTCTTGCTCTATACGGGCTCCCCTGCGTCCTATACATGGAATCAGCTCTACCAACCCCTTTCCCCCGCGTACATCGAATCCCATTACGGCCAGATTGACGACACCGGCAGGCGGTTCACATGGGGCGATATAACTGGACCCGGTGGAGCGGCGAAGGGCAATCCGTTCTACGAAGTCCTGGGCGTCAAGGGGTACTGGCGATACTCCGAAGAGCGCATGCGAGAGCTGATTGCTCAAGGCAAGGTGGCCATTCCGCCCAAGGGCAAGACGCCCCGCTTGAAGCGCTACCTGGAGGACTCCAAGGGAGTCCCCCTTCAGAGCGTATGGGATGACATCTCGCCCATAAACAGCCAGGCCAAAGAAGCCCTTGGCTACCCCACGCAGAAGCCCCTGGAATTGCTCTATCGCGTCCTGAAGGCGAGCAGTAACGAAGGGGATATCGTCCTCGACGCCTTCTGCGGCTGCGGGACCGCTCTCGTGGCGGCGGAGCAGCTCGGCCGGCAATGGATCGGGATTGACATATCCCCTACCGCCTGTCGAGTAATGGCGAAGCGGCTACGGGACGTGTGCCACATCCAAGAGGACGAAGCTCTTTGGCGGAACGGTCGCGGCTTCGTCGTCAGAGACTTGCCCTGGACCGAGGAGCGATTGCGGGAGATTCCGCCCTTTGAATTCGAGAACTGGGCGGTTATCGCCATCGGGGGCGTCCCGAATAAGGCCCAGGTCGGGGACATGGGGATTGACGGGCGAATCTTCCTGGTTGACGCCATGCCCGATCGGACGGGCGAAGGGGCGGGGCAACTGGCGTTCATGGACAGTTGGTATCCGGTTCAAGTCAAGCAGAAGGGCAAGGTGGGACGCCCCGAAATTGACTCCTTTGAGACCGCGATGCGAAGGGCGAATCGGAGCAAGGGCTTCTTCGTATCCTTTGACTATTCCGATACCGCCCTCGCGGAAATCGGCCGCTTCTTCCGCGAAGAGCATCGGGTGATTATCCCTCTGACCGTCAAAGAGATTCTCGACGAGCAGATAGCCCATAAGCTGGCCTAACGGGGAGCACTTGAAGATGAACGCTTGGGACTTCGTCGGGGTTGCTGGCGGCGTCTGCGGTTTTGTCTCCATGGGCTTGCAGTTGATTGCCCATAGGAAGCGGCATAGGCACAGATTGGCCTTGTCGTGCCATCGCAACACAGCAGGGCGAGTTGCCGCTATAGCAGTAAACAACGGTATCAAGCCCGTCAGTATCTGGCGGGTCTTCATCGTCTATGGCGAACGACGGTATATCCGGCTATTCCCTCTAAAACATCGCCTGGGACTCCATGCGAGCGACCGCATGCAGGAGGTACAATCCTATCCCCATACCCACACGAGCTTTCGCTATAGCGGGATCGGGGATATGCATTCAGTTCGCCACGAGATGCCTTACCTGAGCGAGGGCGGGTCAACCTCGGTATGGGAAGAGTGGGCGTCATACCTACTTCGTGTAGAGGATGCCGAATGGATACAGCACACGAAGGGGAGCATCTGGTTGCGCGCGATAGTGCAGTCCGCAACTGGGCAGTTTTACTATAGCCCTCCGGTTGACTTGCTGACGAAAGAACAGGCGATAGAGCATTTGAATAAGATGGCGGAAGGTAAGAGAAAGCAGGAAGCCCAAGAGGAGGCGGCAAGACAAGCCCGCGAAGTACGGCAGGCGAGCAAGAAGAGATGATTGAGTCGCCGCGAATGGCAAGGGCAATCAGGGGGCAATCAGGGGACACACACGCATTTCGCCACAATGCGTGTGTGTCCCCCGATTACGCCGATTGCTTTCCTGTTCGAGCCATCCCCATCGGGGTGTCGCGATTGAGAAGGGAGCTCAAGTATGGCAATTTCGCTAAGAACGCACAAGATCCTATGGGGTCGTTCCGGAAACAGGTGTGCGATATGTGGCACTGAGCTAGTAGTAGACCCTAGTTGCGAAAGCGATGACCCTTCAGTTGTCGGGGCAGAGGCGCACATAGTTGCTCGGAGTGAATCGTTCACGAGAGGACACGATAGCGCAATGTCCCCCAAAGAACGGGATGGATATACCAATCTCATTCTGCTGTGCGCGGTACACCATAAGCAGGTTGACGATCAACCTGGGTATTACACGGCTGAGAGGCTAAGACAGATCAAGAAGTCTCACGAGGAGAAGGTTAGAAAGACACTTAGTGCGGAAGATAGGGAAGAGCAGAAGTCGGACCTTATCTATGCCGGGTACGTCGATGAATGGGTTAGCAGGTCGGGCTTGGACGATTGGATGGCAACAGGCACTTGGATTACCACCAGGCCTTCCGCTGCGCCTCGGGGGTGGTACGAACGTCAATCCGAGGTTCCTAAGTGGCTAATCGGGCGTATTTGGCCACATCGGCGACCGACTTTGGAGACTGCGCTGTTCAACTATAAGGCCGTGCTTCAGGATTTCCTGATGGTCTTTGGCTCACACCTAGATTACACGCGAGACGACTCACGGTTTGTGAACACGAAGCGATTCTACAGAATAGAGGAATGGAATCCGGAATTGTACCATCGGTTGCTTGAGGAGTACGGAGAACACGAGAACCTTGTCTGCGATCTGTTTTTTGAGCTGACACGCGCAGCCAACCTCGTGTGCGACAGAGTACGGGAGACGATCTTCTCGGGATTCCGCTTACGGGAGGGTGCTGTTCTTGTGACACGGTGTTGTGTGGGATTCGAGATGAAGGATGTCACCTGCAGACCAGAGTACCAGGACGCCGAGAGGGAAGGAACTCCATATCCCGGGCTGACCGAGTTTAGGTCGATCCGATATACGCGAGACTTCGTGCTTGATCCACGGGATCCTATTCCTCCCGGTGTGAATGAAGAGTGAGATCGCGTAGAGCCGAGACGCGGGCGGGTGCCGTGGTTCGCGAAGATTCAAAGGACTGTAGCGACCACGTCCCACTGACGCGGGGACTCCCGCACCTTCAGCCCCTCGGACGCTCTGCGGCGCCTACTCCACCACCTCGAACGTCACCCCCGGGACGAACACGGGGTGCTGACCCTTGAGGAACTCCTTGTAGTACTCGTCCTCGGAGTTGTACTCCAGCACGAGCGGGGCGGCGTTTTCGCGGGGGATGGTGATGCGGAGGGTGTGCCGGCCCTGCCGCCAGCGGTCGCGGGGGGTGGGCGTGCCGGGCTCGACGCGGTAGCGGGCGATGGCGGCTTCGTCGATCGTCACGCCCAGGCCCGGGCCGTCGGGCACGGGGAGCAGGCCGCCCTTCACCTCCAGGCGCTCGGTGAGCAGGTCGTCCTCCAGCAGCTCGTGGCAGGTGACGGAGGGGAGCGTGGCGTTGGGCAGCGTGGCCGCCAGGTGGGCCATGAACGCCGTCGTGATCCCCGTGCCGACCATCTGGAGCCAGAAGGGCTTGTTGCGGTCGCGGCAGAGGGTGGCGATCTCGCGGGACCGCATGGCCCCGAGGTAGCCGGCGTCGATGAGGAACGCGTCGAGGCAGTCGGCGTGGAGGCACTTCTCGCGGAAGTGCTCGACGGTGAGGGGGCGGACGGCGGAGGTGAGGCGGCGGGACTGCTCGACGTCCTTGTCGAGGTAGAACGGGCTCTCGTAGGCGACGACGAGGGGGTTGCCTTCGAGCGGGCCGACGACCCGCATGGCGTTGTCGTAGTCCAGCAGGAACCCGTTGAAGTCGATGTACACCGCGTAGCCCTTGGGGGCGACGCGGGCGACGGCGGCGAGTTGCTCGTGCAGGTCGCGCCACGGGCGGCCCTTGAGCTTGGCGGAGGTGTACCCGCGGCGGACGGACTCTGTGACCTCGGCGGCCCAGTCGTCGGGGTCCATGTCGATGGCCCACCACGAGATCCCCACGCGGTCGCGGACCTTGGGGCCCAGCAGGCGGTGGGCGGGCAGGCCGGTCGCGCGCCCGACGGCGTCGTAGAGGGCCATCTGCCACCCGGGGCTGACGCGCTGGCCCTGGAGCAGGCCCAGGGGGTTTTGGCCGAGGAGCGAATCGGCGTGTTTGGACTCGTCGAACGGGCTCTCGCCGTAGCCCACGGAAGCGTCGTTGAGCGTCACGCGGTAGACCCGCACGCGCTCGCCTTCGCTGTTGGCGCGATACAGGTGGCGGCGGACGCGGTCGTTGGCGAAGGGGATGTGCAGTTCGAGCATCTCCGCGGCCGCGACGCGGAGGGCGGAGGCGGGGACGGCGGGTTGGGTGGCGGGAGTTTCCCCGAGCGTACGGGACGCGGGGAGGAGGAACGCGAGGAGAGCGATTGCGGGCAGAGCGGGGATGCGCGAGCGGAGCGTTCGGGTGTGCGGAGGGATCCCACCGACGCAGTCGGTGGGCTTGGGGGAAACTGTCCGAATCCCGCGATCGTCCCGCGCGGAGTCAACTGACCTTGCCCCACCAGGGGGCGTTCGACCTCGCTCCCCGCTCCCGCATGCAGGACTCCGCAATCCGCCACTTGCCCCGTCGGGGTCCGCAATCCGCAATCGCCCCGCTCGCGGGGCACGCGTTGGAGTTCGTTCACGCATTCTCGTTCTCCAGGTGCGCCCGCAGCTCGCTCGTCAGGGGGTATTCGAGCTGGGCGTGCTGCTTTCGCAGTTCGTTCCGCAAGCGGTCGGGGGGGACGTCGGGGAGGGCGATGGCCGCGTCGGCGGCGAGGGCGGCGGCGGTCCCGGCCGCCTGGCCGAGTTGCATCATCGTGCGGGAGAGGCGGCAGGACGATGCGGCGATGGAGCTGAAGCCCGATCCGCGGCAGGCGACGAGCAGGTTGCGGAACCCGCGCGGGAGGAGGCAGCGGTACGGGATGCCGAGGGGCCCGTCGAGGTCGCTCGCCCGCCCCCCCGCGCCGTGGCGGTCGCGGGGGTGGTCGGCGATGGTGATGATGTCCGGGTGCGTCTGGCCGGGGAGCCCGGCGTCGAGGTCGTGCTCGGTGAGGACGTACTCGCTGACGATGCGGCGGGTCTCGCGGACGCCCAGGGCGGGGGCGACCCACGCGAGCCGGTACGAGCGGAACTCCTCGAACCGCTCCTGCAGGTCCCGCCAGTGGGCGTGCAGGCGGCGGCGGCATTCGAGCATGGCCGCGTGGTGGCCGAGGCGGAGGAACTGCCCGCCCTCCATGCTCGGGAGCATGTTCATGTTCCGGTCCCCGCAGGGGTAGTGGACCATGGACGTCCACGGGAAGCTCGGGGCCCACCAGCACTCGCGGGGGACGCCCGCGGGGAGGGGCTCGATGGCGGGGGTGTCGGTGGGCGAGATGCGGTAGATGAGCGTGACCCCGTTGACGCGGTCGTTGGGCTCGGGGGGGGCGGAGGGCTCGTCGTAGGCGGATCGGGCCTCCTGGCCGAGGACGGTCGGGGCGCAGCAGGCGAGGGCGAGGGCGGCGTCGGCGGTGGCGTCGACGTAGGCGGGGGCGGAGACGATGGTCCCGTCGCTGAGGTGCAGGGCGCGGATCCGCCCGCCGTCGCCCTCGACGTGCGTGAAGCGGACGCCGGTGCGGAGTTCGACGCCGGCCTCGGCGAACAGGGCCTCGACGACCTGTTGGTAGGCGGGCGGTTCGAAGACGACCCCGTGGAGGTGCTCGCGGCTGAAGGCCTTGCGGTCGGGGGCGTGGGCGGCGCCGTGGCGGCGGAGGGTGTCGGCGTAGCGGCGGGCGGGATCGACGACGTGCTCGCCCATCGGGAACAGGACCTCGCCCGGGGGCGTCCACGATCCGTGCCGGCCGAAGGAGTAGATCCCGGCGGCGTGGCGGAGGCGGCGGAGGCGGCGGTAGAGGTCGAAGGGGATGCCCGTGCCCCCCACGCCCGGTTCCCACATGCTCACGGAGGAGCGTGCGGCGTTTCCGCCGACGGCGGGGGCCTTCTCGACGGCCAACGTCCGCAGGCCCATGCGCCCCCCCGCGACGGCGGCCCCGATCCCCCCGCTTCCGGTTCCGATGACGATGAGGTCGTGGGTGTAGTTCACATCGCTTCCTTTGGCGGAGGACGCAGTAGGCGCAGTAGGTCAGGTGAGATCGGCGGGAGGCCTCGTCTGCGCCCGCTTTCGCACTTCACGCGGGGAACGGGTAGGCTTCCCCGACGCACGTTCGGCTTTCTGAAGCATCTCGACAAGCTTTCCGAGTTCCCCCCCCGCATCCTCGACGAGCTTCGCACGCGCTTGTCGCACACGATCCACTGTAGGATTCTGGATTTCGTCCGTCATGGGGTACTCCACGGCTGAAGCATCTGTGGGGTGACCATCTGCGGGGTCAGCAGCCCTAAGCGAAGGTTCACCGTCTGAATGTGCCTGAACTTGTTCGCGTTGGCGAGGTGCTTGCAGTTCCACGTCACAAGAATGTCGACCTCGTGCACCGACGCCAACGCCAGATGAAGTGCGTCGCCCATCGCATCCTTGGGCATCACGAACCGCTCCATATAGGTAGAGGCGGCACCGGCCACTTCCTCCGTAACCGGTAGAAGCACCATCTCGTCGACCATTCGCAGAGCTGTAGCCCGTCCCGGGAAATCACAACGCGAGAGTTCCTCAACGACCGCTTGGCTGGAGAAAAGGTCGTACTGATCGCGGTACTCATCCCACCATCTGCGCGTTATCGCTCGCTGGTTCAGTGTAACCCAGTCAGTGCGTTCGTCGTCATATGCACTGACGACGCTGGTCTCGACGTATACGCTTGGGCGCTCCATGGCGTCCTATTATACCGCGCCGACGCCCGGCTCGCCCGCCTTCGCCGTCGGGGGCACCAGCAGGACCAGGACCAGCAGGCCCGCCGCCCCGATCCCGGCGGCCGCGGCGTACATCGTGGCGTACCCGTACGCGTGGGCGATCGATCCGCACACCGCCCCGCCCACCAGCCCGCCCGCTCCGACGGTCAGGGCGGCGAAGACGGTCATGGCCGTGCTCTTCATGTGCGCCGGGAACAGCCGCGAGACGTACGTCACGCTCGCCACGTGGTACGCCCCGAACGTCAGGGCGTGCAGCGGCTGCAGGGCCGCCGCGTGCCACACCTCCGTCGCCAGGGCGAAGCCCACGAGGCGAATGGCCACCCCCGCCAGGCCGATGGCGAACAGCGTCCGCACCCCGATCCGCCGCATGATCCACGCGCTGAAGAAGATCACCGGGATCTCCCAGACCGGCCCCAGCGCCCAGATCAGCCCGGGGCGGTCGTACCCCAGCGTCTCCTCCACGAAGTTCGTGAAGAAGTGGTAGTAGCTCACCATGGCCATGCGGCCGAGGAAGGCCGCCAGCGTCACCAGCAGGAACGCCCGCCCCAGGAACCGCCGCAGTTCGGGCCTGGGGTGCTCGCGCCTCTCGCGGGGCGACTCCATCTGGCGATCGCTCGGCAGGGCGAACAGCGCCGCCACCTGCACCCCCGCCGCCAGCGCGAACGCCGGCAGGATCACCCCGATCGCCCCCCCGCTCCCCGGGGCCGCGACCGTCAGCAGCAGCAGGATGGCGATGAACCCCACCGACCCCCCCACCCGCACCACCCCGTAGTTGCCCCCGCGGTGGTTGATGTAGTGGAACGTCAGCCCGTCCAGCAGCGGGATCTGCGGGCGGAAGAACAGCCCGAACGCCACCGCCACCAGCAGCGCGACGGGCAGGGTGTGGGCGAGCCCGAACAGGAGGAACAGCGGAATGCTCCCCAGGGCCGCGATGAGCAGCACGAGGCGCGGGCGGTGGAGGCGGTCGGAGACGTAGCCCCACAGGGGCGGGGCGAGGGCGGCGAGCATCTCGACCGAGCCCAGCACGACTCCGCGTTGGTCCTCGGCGAACCCGTTGCCCGTCAGCAGCGACTGCAGGCGGACGGTGACGATGGCGAAGGGCAGGAAACTGCCCAGGTACGCCAGAGCGAACCGCGGGCCCATTCCCTGGGGGAACGGGCCCGGGAGTCCTGCCAAGGCCGTCGGGCCCGGCGCGACGGCGGGCGGCGGCGGACCGTCGGATATGGACGGATCACCACGAATGGTGCGCGTCTCCGTCCTCCTCGTCGTCCGCGACCTCCTTCCACTCGTCGTCCTGGACCTTCCACTGCTCCGATTCGTTCATGTCCTCGAGTTCGCGCTCGACGACCTTGAACATCTTCTCCTGCATCGGGGCAAGCTTGCGGTAGTAGTCCAGTTGCGCCTGGTAGGTCGCGACCATCTGGTTGATCTTGATGAGCTGCCACTTCGCGAGGCACTCGGGCTCCTTGACGGTCCCGAACGGGTCGCAGGTGAACGACACCTCCCCGTGCTCCCCGCGGTGGAAGTACTCGCAGTCCTTGCACTGAATCATTCTTCATCCTCCGGCCGGTCTGCCGGCGAGTTGCGGTTCCTGGAAACCATCATGATAGCCCCCCGCACGCCGGGGTGTCCAACGATTCCGAACGCACGTCCAGGATCTCCGGAACAACCGATGCAGCGGGGATGAACGCGGATGAACGCAGATACAGAGAGGGAGAAGGGAGGCTTTCACTGCCCGACTCCCTCTGCACGATCTGCGTTCA
>JAWLCQ010000017.1:0-46148 GCA_041687095.1 Phycisphaerae bacterium
GGTCCCGACAGCCCACCGAGGCGCGCAATTCCCTCTGAATCACTCGCAACCCCGCCCGCGATGCCGATCGTCGCCAAGACCAATTCCTTCACAGGCTCAGAGGGTGGGCGATCGCGGGATCGTCCGCAGCCACCCGTTCAGCCCCGGGCAGGGCTCCCCGTGGCAGAGCTTCTGCACGCTGACGGGCACGCAGGAGGCCATCCTGCTCGCCATCGACACCCCCCAGTTCGTCCACGACGCCCTGGAGGAGATCCTCCGCCGCACGCTCCGCGTCACCGAGATGTGGGCGGGCACGAAGGCGGACATGGTAGAGACGGGCGGCGGGGCGGGGTCCAACACCGTCATCAGCCCGGCGATGTTCGAGGAGTTCTGCCTCCCCTACGACCGCTACCAGCACGCCGCCTTCCACGCCGTCGGGCTCAAGGTCGTCTACCACCTGTGCGGGGGCGTGATGAAGATGCTCGACCTCGTCACGCAGAACGGGGCGGACGGGCTGGAGACCATGACGCCCCCGTCGATGGGCGGGGACTGCGATCTGCGGGACGCGTCCCGCCGCGTCGGGGACCGCCTGTTCTTCATCGGGGGGTTCGACCAGAACGCCGGGTTCGAGCGCGGAACGCCCGAGACCGCCCGCCGCCTGGTCCGCGAGTGCTTCGAGGCAACGCGGGACCACGCGGGGTACATCCTCGCGCCCTCGGACCACTTCTTCTTCGGTGACCCCGCCAACCTCCACGCCTTCGCCGACGCCGCCCGCGAATGCACGTACTGATTACTCAAGCCCCCCTCCTCCCCGGACGATAGCATCACGGGTAGACCACGGGAGGCACAGCCAAATCATGGCACGAAAACGCGGATCGGACGCAGCGGCGCAGGAACAGCACACGCCGCAGGACATCGCCACCATCGACGGGGCGGCCACCATCGCCGCCGCCGCCCAACTCCTCGCCGCCCGCCGCATCGGCTGCCTCGTCGTCACCACCGCCAAGGGCAAGCTCGCCGGCATCCTCAGCGAACGCGACCTCACCTCGCGCGTCCTCGCCCGCGGGCTCGATCCGAACCAGACCCTCGTTCGCGACATCATGACCGCCAACGTCATCGCCCTCGGCGAGAGCGACCCCATGGACCGCGCCGAGGAACTCATGACCCGCCACCACATCCGCCACCTCCCCGTCGTCGCCGACGGCCGCGTGGTGAACATGGTCTCCAGCCACGACGTCATCCGCCATCAGCTCCGGCGGACCGACGAACTCACCGGCGCCTCCACCCGGGCCATCCTCGACGAGGCCCTCGACACCGAACTCGCCCGCGCCGCCCGCTACCGCCGCCCCTGCTCCGCCGTCATGCTCGATGTCGACAAGTTCAAGCAGATCAACGACACCCTCGGCCATCAGGTCGGCGATACGGTCCTCGCCGCCGTTGGACACTGCCTGCAGACCGAGAAGCGAACCCCCGACGTCCTCGTCCGCTACGGCGGGGACGAGTTCATCCTCCTGCTGCCCGAGACGGACCTGCGAAACGGTGTGCGGGCGATGGAACGCCTCCGCCTCAAGATCAAGGCCCTCCGCATCCAGGGCGACCTCCCCGTCACCATCAGTTGCGGCGTCGCGGAGTTCGCCCCCGCCTCCGACATGACCGCCAAGGAACTCCTCCGCCGCGCCGACATGGCCCTCTTCCGCGCCAAGAAGCTCGGCCGCGACCGCATCGAAACCTGGGAGAACGTCTCCACCAGCGGCCTGTCCGCCCCCGTCCGCAGCGACAACGCCCAGGTCCGCACCCTCCAGAACCACGTCGCCGCCCTCTCCGCGCGCTCCCGCGACTTCTTCATCCAGAGCGTCCATGGGCTGGTGCAGGCGCTGGAGGCTCGCGACCCCTACACCAAGAGCCACTCCGATAACGTCCTCCACTACGCCCTCGCCATCGGGCGGACCCTGAACCTCTCGGACCTCGAGATCGAGACCGTCCGCATCGCCGCCATGATCCACGACATCGGGAAACTCGGGATCCCCGACGCCATCCTCCTCAAGCCCGGCCGCCTCACCAAACCCGAGCGCCAGGTCCTCGAGGAGCACCCCCTCATCGCCGTCCGCATCCTCGAGAACATGCGGTTCCTGGAGCGCGAACTGCCCGCCATCCGCGGCCACCACGAGCGGTGGGACGGCAACGGATACCCGGACCACCTGGCGGGCTCGCGGATCCCGATCGAGGCCCGCGTCCTCGCCGCCGCCGACGCCTTCGACGCCATGACCTCCTCCCGCGTCTACCACAGGTCCCGCAGCGTCCCCAAGGCTTTGCTGGCACTGCAGGAGTGCGCGGGGACGCAGTTCGATCCGGCAGTGGTCACTGCCTTCCAACGCTGGATCCGCCACGCCCAGCGCAAGCTCAAGTCCGCCCGCGGCCTGACCGCCCGCGCCCTCCTCGACCTCCGCCCCCCCGCCACCTCGGCGGCGTAGCAGACGGCCGATTCCGGGATGCGGCGGAGGCGGTTCCTGCCCCGATTCCTGGGATGACGAGCCATTCCCAGCGCGTACAATGGCCCCATGCGAACCGACGAACCGACCAGCCCCCCGCACGTTCCAGGAGATGGACGCATGACTTCTGCACGCTGGATTGTCCCCGCGATCATCGCCGCCGCAGTACTGGGTGCCTTTCTGGGCTTCAGGTTCGCCGCCCCACCGGTGGAACCCGAGGGGGTCGCGTTCCGCCTGGGGGTGGTCGAGGGCTTGAGGAGCGGCGACTCGGATGAGTCGGGGGACGCGCTGGTGCTTCCGTCCGCCGAGGTCGATCGCTACGTGACGGCCCTGAAGGCGCACGGTCCGTTCGCCGGGCGGAAACGCGGCGAACGGTATCGCTGGTTCGAGGCCACGTGGAACGTGCGTGGGCTGGTCTCCGCCTTGCACAAAGGACGAAGGTACGTGCTGCTATCGGCAGCCGAGGAGCACGCGATACTCCCCGGAGCGGATTGGCAGGTCGAGTATGCGTTTCCGGAGATCAGCGACGCGGGGATCCCGAGCGTCGGGATGGCGCTTGACGAGCGGGGCGGGGAGCGGTTGAACGCCCTGTCGAAGGCGTACCCGGGATGTACACTAGCGATCCTGGTGGACGGACGGGCCGTGATGGCGGCGAGGATGCGGGGGGAGATCCCGCGGCGGTTCATCATCGAGGGGTTCGCCGATGTGGAGGAAGTTCAGAAACTCGTCGAGGCGATCCGAAAGGACAGCGCTCGCCTCGCATCCCGCGCACCTGTCGCAGTCCCGGCGGACGAGTAGCGAAGGGGCACGAGGCACTTCGTCACCCCCCCCGGCTGCGTAGGGAGCGGCCGGAAAACACCCGCAGAGGCGGGCGTGCGGAGTCGAAGATCCCCCCCCCCGGACAACCTGTCGCTTCAGGAAACGGGCGGAGGCCCATGCGTCGGGGACCCACCCCTCAACCCGATACGCATCAACCCTCTTGCCTCTTCGCTTCGGAAGCGTATAATCACCCGGTAGCCGCGGGCGTAGCTCAATGGCTAGAGCTCCAGCCTTCCAAGCTGGTTGTTAGGGGTTCGAGTCCCCTCGCCCGCTCTCGACGCCAGGAGGTGACAGCCGTTGCCTCCTGGCGTCGTTTTGCGCCAAGCCCCGCCACGTCAAAGCCTTGCGCAAGGGCCACATCGCGAACAGCGGTTTTGCCACGAGGTGCCACCATCGGCCAATGGCAGTCAGCGTCGGTACGCGTTTTGGCCCCGAAACGGTCACTCCTGCGAACAGGATGCACCGAGCGGAGCACCGAGAAGCGGCCGGCGGCATAGCAGCACAGCATTCCTGCCCCCGATGCTGGGCTGCCCATACGAGATGGGCTTGGTTATTCCGAACGCCCCGCGCGCAGTCTGGAGACTGCGTGTGGGGGGTCGGGGGGCGCGGGCCACACGATGCTGGGACGATGTACCATCTGCTGCGGGACGGCGTGGAGTACCAGGAACTGGGTCGCGACTACCTGGACAAACTCCAGCCCCAGCGCCTGCCGCGTTACCTGGTGAAGCGACTGGAATCCCTCGGTCAGGAGATGACGCTTCCCCCGGTTGACGGGGCGGCACTGCCCGGGGTATTCTCAGAGCAGTTCATCAGTCAGGGGATGGATGTCTCTCGATGGTGTCGTTCGGCGTAGGCGACCTGTTGTACGTCCCCTCTGGACGCCGATGATCAGCGAGTACGCGAATCTCCGGGTCCAAGCCGTGACCGTGAAGGAATGAGGCGGCCATCGTGCAGAGCGAACACACCGTAACGCAGCTTTCACGGGGCGACGGCCCCGCGGTGCATCACTACTACGACATCCCCATCGAGGAGCCGGACGGATCGCGCATCGTCTACTACGAGTTCGACAGCGACGAGATTCCTGGCCCCGGCAAGGTGATCGTCGCCCGTGCGGACGGCACGGAAGCCCGGGAGGTCGGGCGGGGCGAAGAATCCATCGGTCACGTCGGCGCCCAGGCCCGCTGGGTCGGACCCGGGCGCATCGCCTACTCACCGCGGCAGCAGTCCGCGGGCGGGACGGTGGTCGTGGATCTCGACAGCGGGAAGAGGCAGGAATTGCCCTTCACGCTGCGCAGCTACTGTGAACCGACCGGCGTAGGGGCGATGATCGGAGACGCGGGAGGGCACGGGGCGACACACGACCTGGCCCGAATGCAGACGCTACGCCTCTGGGACAGCCGGACCGGAGACATCCGCATCCGCCTGACCGCCGAGAGGGCCCACGCAATCCACCCGCGGCGGGACCGCTTCGAGCCCGCCCGAAGCAACTTCCAGAACGCCAAGTTCTCGCCCGACGGCTCGCGGGTGTTCATCGTGTTCGGAACGGAGGCCTACCGGAACATGGCCGGAGGCCGGGACTACCCGAGCATCAAGTGCCTTCTGCTGATGAGCACCGACGGGGACGACGTGACCTATCTCGGCGAGTTCGGACACCACCCGATGTGGCGGCCGGACGGATCAGAGATCATCGCGTACGTGGGAGACCAAGGCGCGCAGCACCTGGTGCGCTACCCGCTGGACGGCACACCGGCCGCGCCCTTCCTCGAAGACCTGCCCGGCATCCACGCTTCACTCGACCGCGCCCAGCGGCGCCTCGTGACGGATGTGTTCGAGGGCGACGACCAGGCGCGGATCCTGCTGGTCGACGTCGAGACCGGTGATCACCACACCCTCACGGCCGGGCGACACGCCCAGCGCGGCCACATCCGCGGCTGCCATCCGCACCCCCAATGGTCACGCGACGAGAGCCGCGTCTTTTTCAACATGGCCGACACCGGCGTGCCGCAGCTCTACGAAGTAAGAGTGTAAGAAGGCCGTCCTCTCGCATCTGTCCGTATCGGAGTTGGGCCGGGGACAGGCACCTGCAGCCACTATGTCATCAACGCCGCCGGTGTCGTCTACGGTGCGGCGGAAAGCCGCCCGTCAGGCGTGGGGGGGGCCACGGCCCCATCGTGGCCCTGACCGCGGCCCAATCGACTTGATGAACCCGGCAAGAGGGTTTTCGGGAGCTTCGACATGTCCGGGATCGTCCCCCCCGCCCCCCAACCCCCCTGCCCCCCGGGCCCAGCCGACCGCCGACACGAACCGCCCTCCCCATCACACCGCCGGCAGGGCCGCGACGGCCCCGGCGGTGTCGGAGAGGTCGAGGTGGGTGTAGATGTTCATCGTCAGGCGGATGTCGCTGTGGCGCATGAGCTTCTGGGCGACGCTCGGTGAGACGCCGCTTCGCGCCAGCAGGGTCGCGAAGGTGTGACGCAGGCAGTGGACGTCCAGTGTCCGCCCCTGGCGGTCCGTCTTGGCGATGCCCGCGGCGGCGAGGTCGGCGTCGAAGACGCGGGTGAAGTTCGATGGCACGTCGAAGACGAACTCGCCGGCATCGTCGCCAAGGTCCGCCAGGTGGCGACGGAGCGACTCGGCGAGGTCGCGGCGGAGCGGGAGCAGCCGGTCCCTTGAGCCCAGAACGGTCCTCAGCCTTCTGCTGATTCCGGCGCTTGACAGCGGCGGAACCGAGGGTATGATGCACCTGTCAGGCTTGGGGGTGGTCCCCACGGTGCCATCGCGGCCCTGGCGGTGGGCAAATCGACCGGGGCAGCCCGACAGGACGAGCGTTCGGGAGCTTCGATTTGCTTGAAATCGCCCCCCATCCCCCCAGCGCAGCCGCCCCCCGGGCCCAGCCGGGCGCTCACGCAAGATTACATCCCTTATCATTAGCTCCTACCAGCTTGCACTGTCCGCCCATGATCCTCTTTGCCAAGCAATACCCGGGCATTCCGGACATAACTGATACAGCCCACTCGTTATCCCGTCCTGGACGCTCACACCCTCCAACCAAGAGGTCCCCCGCCGGATTCTCGCCCAGCCCTCCGAGGGCGACGCAGTATAACCACGCCTGCCGCCAACACCACAGCGACCGAACAGGGCTCTGGCACGACAATGGCAATGGCACTCTCGCCGCCATAGTTGTAATCCACAACGACCCCGGCCGGAACCGACCCATCGTCAAATCCCTCTCCCACAAGGCTCCCGTAGCGCGCTACGACATAGGTTCCACCTCGGAGCGATCCAAGGTACACAAGATCCAGGGCACAGCCGCGGATATCTAAGTCTCCACTGACAACAAGGCAGTCCGAAACGCCTAGTTCCGGGTCAACCTCAATCTCTAGGACTCCCCATATGGCAACGTTTCCATCAACCCCGAACGCTCCCAGCCCGTCACCCGGAGCAAGGCGCCCTCCAGATACGGATATATCGCCCGCCACAGCACCCGAGCCCGACAGGGTCGCCCCCTGTGTCACCGTGTATGCCCCGCCTCCTGTGCAAGTACCATTTATTACCAGGCTCCCACCACTGACGGATGTAGTTCCAGTATAGGTGTTGTCGCCGCCAAGGATCCACCGGCCGCTCCCCTCCTTAAACACTCTTGTACTCTCGGTGCTCCTCCCGTCAGCGATACTGCCAGACAGGACGTTTCTTCCTGAGTTAGTCCCCATCAGACGTAGCAGTACCGGCGACCTCACCACCTCCCCGATAAATGCTATTGGGCCATCCCCAGATGAGTCTAGCCGTACATGATTCACACCATTACAGTAGAGATTTAACCTTCGGTCTGTCACAGTGTCGCCTCCGACGTAGCGCAGGGTCCCATCTCTTATCTCAATCTCCCCATTGTCCGCGTCCTCTGCGCATCCCAACGAGCCTGTACTCCCGAGAAGCCCCAGCCGAGGCACCTCCACGACACCATACTCTATCACGGTTCGTCCGTCGTATGTGTTCACGTCAGACAGACGAAGGGTGCCCTTGCCCATCTTTCTGAGCCCGGCCGCAACCTGAGCGCTGTTTCCAAGATTGCCCGTGATGACGGCTAGCGTGTCCTTGCCCTGAACCATTATCATACGCACCGCACCATTGAGATCAAGGTCGTTCTCGAATGTAACCACTCCTTGGGTGTTGATTCCTAAGACAAGCTGGCCACCGATACCAGCAAAGAACCCACTATCGCCCCATCTCACCGCGCCTCCGCCATTCAACCGTACGGAAAGGCTAGAGTCAGAGGTGAACCCGCCCTTACCTGCGAGGAATACGTCCCCCGGGTCTGCGCCGATGCTTCGATCAAAGAGCCCGCTCGTGCATAATGCTGATACCCGAGGTCCATTCGCGGGCGCGCTGAACAGCAGAAGCGATTGCTTCGGCAACCCTACGCCGTCATCCGCCCGAAGGATCCCGTTCGTCAGTTCAGTAGTCCCAGAGTATGTGTTCTGCGCTGCCAGGACCACCGTCGCCTGGTTGTCCACCGTAAGCCTATACCCGGCCCCCCGGTCATCGATGACGCCCGACAGAACCAGGGTGCCGCCCCATGGCCCATTCACGAGGGAAGGACCTGCCAAATGCAATGGCCCACAGAACTCTATGGTCTTAAAGGGCACATCGGCGTCGATTGCACCCCGCCCAGACACACCTGCACCTGAGATGCTAATGCGCTCATTGCCGCTATAGAGCGGCGCATTCAAGACTAGGGTCGCGCCATCCCGGACCACGGTGCCGCCAGCCGCCCCGCCCAGGGCGCCATTGGCATTGACGACCAGGACACCCCCCGCAACGATCACTTCTCCGGAGAACGTGCTGGCGCTTGACAAGACCATCATGCCATCACCGTCTTTGGTGAATCCTGAAGAAGATGTGCCATCTCCTATTGCGTTGGCGATGACCAGCGAGTCTGTTCCTGCCACGTCGAATCTACGGGCGCCGTTGAGAGTCAGATTGAGCCGTTGCCCCGCAGCGGCTGAGCCGAGGACGAGGCTGCGCCCGCCGCTCACAGTTGAAAGGCAGACGTCGCCATTGAGAGCTGCGGTATGATCAGCGTCCTTCCCGAGAAGCGTGAGGTCGTGAGATCCGTCAAATTCTGCTGTGAGGCCGCTCTCTAGTGTGACATCGTCAGTGATATAGACTGTCTGATCTTCTTCAAGGGTCTGGCGCATGATGCCATTAATCTGGCGTCTGTCCCAATTATTGGGGTCAGAGTAGTCCCATGGCCCGGCATGAGTCTGGATAAATCCTTGAGGGGATGGGAAGGTATCTGCAGACCCGGTAATCTGCCCAGCATCATTAATCCCGAAAGCGGTCCCGCTTAAGCCAACGTCTATCGGTTTCCATCCTGTACTCGCATCCCACACAGAGCTCCCGCCGACCACCTGTCCGGAATTGTTTATGTCGCGAGGTATTGGCCCACCTATGCTCTGCCAACCGCCTGCCTCTGTCCAGATAGCCGTGGTCGACGGGTATCCGACTCGCCCCACGATCATCCCCGAGTCATTTATGCCGTAGGCCTCGCTCATCCACTCATCTTCGGGACCAAGATCTCGGATGCCGCTGTCTTTGCTCCACACGTACGCGTGGGTAGTTGGTGGGTATCCGGGCTCGCCTTCTTGAACCTTCGAGGACCCGACGACCTGGCCGTGGCTGTTGAGGTCCCTGGCATAGTTGTCCAGTAACCCCAGCGTTGGCAATTGTGTCCATCCCAGCCCATCCTCCCAGAGATACGAGGACCAATATCCAGAATTGCTGAAGCTCTGCACAAGTACTTGGCCGTTATCGTTGATTCTATGTGCTATTGCGTTGGTGCGACCGGCAGGAAGACCAATATCGCGGAAGCCTGCAACGCTGTCCCACACGAAGGCGCGATCATCGACTGTTCCTACGACTTGACCGTGGTTGTTGATGTCATAGGCGCAACTGTAACTTGTCGTGGGAATGTCCAGATGTTGCATTCCGGTGTCTGAGTCCCAAATGAACGCGCGCTGGCCCGAGCTCATCATATAATATCCGACTACTGTACCGGAGTCATTTAACTGGCAGCCGATGGCGTCCGAGCCACCCAAGGTGCCGAGATCCTGGCTCCAAGTAATTGGATCATAGAAGAATGCGCTTCCGGCACGTGCTTCGCTGGCTATCCCAAACAGAGCTGAAACGAGAACGAGGGAGGCCAGAAGGATGCTTAACGTAATGCGTGACATGTCTTACTCCTTCTACAGGGCCCCAGTGGGCCAGACGACGGGGACGCCCAGCGCGCCAGTCGCGAGGTGCGGTGGGAGCGCACACTCTCCTCTCGACGGGGATGGACGACAGGATGAAGCGACCGGGCCTCGTCCTGCGTTCGCAGTAGAACTGGCGGTTCTGCCAGCTTCCCTCTCCGCCATGCCCCTGGCAGAGATTGTGTAATCCATACTCTTCGTAGATTGCCATTGACAAGGTTACCATGGCTTCCTCAGTTCTCAAAGCGGAAACTGACCGTTCTGCAGAATATGCGTACGCCCCCCGGCCCCCCCCGCTGCCCATCCCCCGGCCCACGCCGTGGCACACCCCTCACACCGCCGGCAGGGCCGCCACGGCACCGGCGGTGTCGGAGAGGTCGAGGTGGGTGTAGATGTTCATCGTCAGGCGGATGTCGCTGTGGCGCATGAGCTTCTGGGCGACGCTCGGTGAGACGCCGCTTCGCGCCAGGAGGGTCGCGAAGGTATGGCGCAGGCAGTGGATGGCAACCCAGTGGCGAAATTCGCGTGGAATGCTGGAGTCCTTTTTCGGCAACTGCCGATAGAGAGGAAGCCATGTGAAAGGTGACGCTTGTGAAATACATCTTGTCGATGATTCTCGTGCTGGTGGGTATCGGAGGCGCTTACGCCATCGCTCGGCCTGGCGACTCCTTGATCAGCCAGTCCACCAAGCCAGCGCCTGGGTATCAGAGTGAGATCAATGCACCCACCAAAGACGAGGGTCCCGGCAGATTCGCAGGAATGGACCAACCGAAGGTGCGGTCGATTCTTGGAAGACCGACCCGGGTTCAGAAAGCCAAGACGGCTCCCAAGTGGGAAGCCTGGCACTATGAGACTCAAAAGGGCGACAACGTCACCAAGCTGACGTTGTCTTTCCAGGATGGCAGATGCTACGCCTGGATGTCCTCCAGCACTTCCGGAACGTGTTTCATCAATCACAAGGTGGGGCCCAATCCGCTACGAAGCCATAATGGCCCCCCCGTCCTCCGGGCCCCGAGCACCCCGCCGAGCGACTCGTCCGCATCACCGCCGTGACCACCCCGCCCCCCGGGCCCAGCCGACCGCCCACGCAGTAGCCCCCTCACACCGCCGGCAGCGCCGCCACGGCGCCGGCGGTATCGGAGAGGTCGAGGTGGGTGTAGATGTTCATCGTCAGGCGGATGTCGCTATGCCGCATGAGCTTCTGGGCGACGGATGGCGACACGCCGCTTCGCGCCAGGAGAGTTGCGAAGGTATGGCGCAGGCAGTGGACGTCCAGCGTCCGCCCCTGGCGGTCGGTCTTGGAGATGCCCGCGGCGGCGAGGTCGGCGTCGAAGACGCGGGGGAAGCCGGATGGCCAGGAACTTGCCGTGGCCGTGCCTGGGGGTATAATGGGCCCGTCAGGCTTGGGGGTGGTCCCCAAAGGCACTTCGCGACTGGCCGTGGGCACATCGACAGGGTGAGCCCGACAGGACGGGTGTTCGGGAGCTTCGGCATGTCTGAAATCGCCGCCATCCCCCCAACGCCCCCGCCCCCCCGGGCCCAGCCGGCCGCCCACGTGGAGTCAGATTTCCTATCAGTCGCTCACGGCCCTTCGGGCCACCCGCGGAGCATAAAACACATAACGTGATGGAAGGGCATTGGTTACCGTCGCGACTCACGCCCATGGCTCGCCTCATTTTGACAGCAGCCCTACGAAGGCAGAGCAGACCAGAATCGCCAATGTGCTTTCGGTCTTCGATCGCGAGATTGAATTGCTCGAAAAGCAACTGACCGCCTTGCGTGAGCAAGAGAAGGGCCTGATGCAGAAGCTACTGACGGGGAAGTTGCGTGTGTCATTGTGCGAGAAAGGACCACGGTGAGTCATGCAAGATGAGGAATTCATGAAGCGGATTGGCCGCCACTGCGTCGCCGTGGTTTGGCAAGACAATCTCAAGGAGGATCGCGGCCCTTCGGGGGGCATAGTCTTCTCGGGGTTTGTGGTCGCCCTGGGTGCTCACGTGCTTCTTGTTACCGCGGGTCATGTCATTGAGGTAGTGCAAGACCGGCAACAGGCCGGCCGTCGGCTCGTCGGTGCCAGAATCTATGATGCTTGGACTCTGAAGCCCGTTACGAAGGACGGCGTTGTCTTCGCAGACATCGGCACCACCGCCCAAGGCTTCGAACACAGCGAGGACCTTGGCCTCGACTTCGCATGGTTCATCCTGCGGACACACCATGTCGAACTGCTGAAAGCGAACAACATTGTCCCTCTAACTGAGGCTGCGTGGGGCAACCCGCCACCGTTCGAGCAATGCGTTGGATTCAACTGCTTTGGCTTCCCGGATGACATCAACGGTGAACGTCGGGACGAAGCAGGTAAGTTCATTGGTATGCGACTCAAGCCGCGGTTGATCCCGTATCAGCCGGCCACGCCAGGCAGTGGACTGCTGAAGACGAAGCATCCTCGAATGTTCTTCATGCCGGGCGGAGGCAAGGATGGCACCGTCCCCGAACTCACGGGCATGAGCGGCGGACCGGTCTTCGGCTACGCCAAACAAGGGGAAGACCTTCGCTACTGGCTGCTCGGCGTGCAAAGCGGTCAAGCGAATGATCCACCCAGAGTGGCGACGGTCTGCCCGTTCGCTCCACTCGCGGAGAGGATCGCGAAAGAAGTCGCCCAGGCAGAGGAGGCGGCGCGAACGTCGAAGGAGCGAGCGTGATGCAGAACACCCCATCCTATGGCGAAGACCATGCGTCGCAGATCCCTGCGGTTCAGCTTCTGGTGAATCTCGGGTTCTGGGGACAGATACGAATGGCACTTCCTTAAGCCGGGATGCGTCGCCGCCACTCTTCCCGGGTACAGCGTGGTCGCGGGTAGTGTTTGGTTTCCCGTCGGATGGCCCGAGGCTCCAGGCGGTCGGGGCGATGTGGGATGCGGTGCGAGGCGATCTCGTAGAGCAGGCTCTGGTAGATCGTCCTCAGCGGCCACGTCGGCGCCGTCGCCAGCACCGGCACAATCGCCAGAAACCCCCGCGCCCCCCGTGCCCAGCCGCCCGCCCACGCTGGAGCGCCCCCTCACACCGCGGGCAGGCTCGCTACGGCCCCGGCGGTGTCGGAGAGGTCGAGGTGGGTGTAGATGTTCATCGTCAGGCGAATGTCGCTGTGACGCATGAGCTTCTGGGCGACGGATGGTGAGACGCCGCTTCGGGCCAGGAGGGTCGCGAACGTATGGCGCAGGCAGCGGATGTGGCTGCCGGCTCGGGTACATCGGGCTCTTTGATGGAGCGAGTGTCGTTGGTAGAATGCAGGCATCAGGCTTGGGAGTGGCCCTCGGGGCGCCTCTCGGGCACTTTGGTCGCGGTGATGTCACGGAATCAAAGGACCTGAAGGCAACGCACGCGCTTGGCCGTCCGCTCGACCAACGCGAAGGCATGTGCCCCGCGCTTTCGAGCCCGATTCCTGTCCGTCCCTTTGTGCAGATTGTGCCGATAGGGGTACATGAATGCCGGATGAAAGTACACGGCAAGCAGAGCAAACGGACCATCCAGTGTCCCGTGCTCGGCAACGCATCTGCCGATGGGGGCGACGGCTGAAGGGGATGCCCCTCTGGCTTGTCGCGTTACTCGTGTTCCTGCCGGTCTGGGCGGTGGAGCACTTCTCGCTTCTTCGCATGATTCCGTGGTATCGGGACGGAGAGAGAGAATTCTGGACGATGGCGGTGCTCTTCGGGGCGGCGTTGTTCGTGCCCGGAGCGGTCCGGCGGGCGAAGGCAGGGCAGATCGTGGTCCTGCTGGCAATGGGCGGAGGATTGTCCGTCGCGACAGTCTGGACACAGCGGCTGCCTGTGGTCGCGGAGTACTGGGTACTGGAGGTCGCCTTGCTGGGGGTGCCCTTCCTGGCGTTGGGTCTCGCGGAGCTTGTCCTCGGGGGGCGGTTCTCGCCTCGGGGCATTCCGTGGGTCCTCGCTGGTGCCTTGGCGGCCGCCGCGCTGGTCGACCTCATTACCCTCTGGACATGGTTCGAGGGGTGGCGCTTCTCCATGCCGAACCGTTACGGGATGGGGAACTACCCTGTGTCCGGGGAGATCGGGCGGCCACTGACGGTCCTGCTCGCGTGGTCGCTGATTCCGTTGTGCATTCGGGCCTCCGTAGCGGTGCAGGCCCGCTGGAGGTATGCGCTTGCCGTCATGCTTCTCGTGGCATGCGCGGGGACGGCGGCATTCCGCGAAGTCCTGTCGCATCCGCTCGCGAGGCGGTCCATGCTTCAAGACGGACCGTTTACGCGCGAGGCATCTGTCTGGTGGCTGCTGGTGCATGGTGTGCCCCAGGACAAGGACCTGATCTGGCGGGCCCTGGAGGAGCATCCCTGGACGTACTCGCGGTACTGCCATCGGGACGAGGAGCGATTCGCCCTTTGGAGAGTCACCGCGGCGTATGGCCTTGCGGAGACGGATGCTCCCGGCACGGCGGAGAGGCTGTCGCGGCTGCTGAGGGCGACACCGAATCGCTACATCGCCGAGGATCTCGCCGAACTTTTCGCCAGGGAACACAGGTATGAGACGGTTCCCCTGCTCATGCGTTACGCATTGGCGGAGGACAGTTGGGTGTGTACGGAGGCGATGGAGAAGATGGCACTGCCGCGGGCGGCGATGGCTGTTCTCCGTCATGAGGCAGTGTGGCAGGCTCGCCTCGACGGGCTAGCGAGGATCACGCGGGTGGATGAAGACACGCGGGCGCGTCTTGCGCGACTTCTCGGGCAGGATGTGGGCAGTGGATTCGACGACTGGGCCGCTCTCTATGACTCTGTGACGGTCAACGGTCCCACGCCCTTGCCTGATGCGGTGGGCGACGAGACCGACCGCGTCATTGCGGCGATGCTGCGCTACTTCAGTGGGGCGAGTGAGTTGGCGGGAGCCGGGCTCGGCGAGGCGAAGCGGATGGGACTTACGGGGGAAGCGGCGATGGCCCATGCGCGCACCATCATGCGGAGCGTGCCCGTACCGGACTGGAACGTGCTGACCACGGACGAACTCGAAGCGGAGATCGACGCCTGCGCCGCGCGTGTCACCAAGGCAATCGGCCGCCACAGCCCACCGATCCCGGTATCGCAACCGGCAGAGTCCCCCGAGGAGTAGCTGCGGACCCGCCCCCCTCACACCGCCGGCAGCGCCGCCACAGCGCCGGCGGTGTCGGAGAGGTCGAGGTGGGTGTAGATGTTCATCGTCAGGCGGATGTCGCTGTGGCGCATGAGCTTCTGGGCGACGCTGGGTGAGACGCCGCTGCGGGCCAGGAGGGTCGCGAACGTGTGCCGCAGGCAGTGCACGTCGAGCGTGCGCCCCTGGCGGTCCGTCTTCGCGATGCCCGCCGCGGCGAGGTCGGCGTCGAAGACGCGGGTGAAGTTGGACGGTACGTCAAAGACGAACTCCCCCGCATCGTCGCCCAGGTCCCCCAGGTGGCGGCGGAGCGACTCGGCGAGGTCGCGGCGGAGCGGGAGCACGGCGCTGCGGCCGCTCTTGGCATGGCGGCCCTCGATGTGCACGCAGGGATGCTCGGCGTCGAGGTCCAGCCCCGAGACCGGCAGCGTCGCCACCTCGCCCTTCCGCAGGCCGGTCATGATCATGAAGCGGTACAGCAGCGCCCGCTCGCGGCCCAGCCGCAGCAGATGCTCCCTCACCGTCTTCCGCACGTTCGCCAGGGGCTTGCCGCGGTTCTTGCCACGGCGGACCGTCAGGGCCTCGGTCAGCAGCCGCTCCTTCGCCGCCGCCAGCAGCCGCACGATCTCCTCCTCCGTCAGGGCCCGCCGCTTGCGGGCGGGCTCGACCTCCTCGGCCTTGGGCAGCCCGGTAAGGGGGTTCGTCGTCAGCCGCCGCTCGGTGACGCACCAGTTGCACATCGCCAGGATGGCCGCCCGGTGCACGTTCACCGTCCGCGCCGCCAGGGGGAGGGACTTGGGGTCCTGCGGGTCGCGGGGCATCGAGGCCGTGCGGTCCATCCAGCGCTGCACGGTGGAGCGGTCGAGGTCGCGCAGCGTCGCCAGGTCGCACTCGCGCACGATGCGCTCCAGCGCCTCGCGGACGTTGGCGACGTGCGCGGCCGACACCCGCCGCCCCCGCACCGTCCGTAGCGACAGGTCCCGCAGGTAGGCCTCCGTGTGCACGGCGATGGGCGTATCGAGGTGGCCCGCGGCGGCCACCTCCCCGGCGGTCAGGATGCCCGCGCGGACCTTGTCGAGTTGGGTGAGCACGTCGCAGAGCATCTTCTCGGCGGCCCGCTTATCGCGGCAGCCGGTGGCCCGGCGGTGCATCCTGCCGCGGGCGTCGTTGTAGCGGAGGTACCAGCAGTCGGAGACGAACTGCACGCGCCCGTCGGGCATCACCTCGGCCGTCCGCTCGCAGCCGCGCCCGTCGCGCCAGCGGGCGAACATGCGGTCGTGCTGGCGGAACCGTTCCGCTCCGTCGGGCATGGGGATGGGGTACTTCTTCTTGTAGACGGCAGCCATGGGTACATCGTTCCTTCCGGGGCATCGCATCGCCCGCAGCGACACTGAGCGGCAATTCGCCGGGAGCCTCAAGGCAATTCCTGGGTAGCGTGCACTTCAGCCGAACCCCGCTACGTTCGTCGCCGGGAGGGTTCGACACTCGCCGCGGAGCCGCACAGGACGCACCGCGGAGTTGAACTCGCTCCCTCCGCGGCCTGTGCGGCTCCGCGGTGGTTTCGTTTTCGGTCGGGGCACCTTGCACGCCAGGGGCGTTGGTCCGTACCATGCCCGCATGAGCCAGTCCAATGTCCTGTTCATCCTCGCCGATCAGCTCCGGGCGATCTCCCTCCCCCGCTACGGAGAGACGCAGATCGCCACGCCCAACCTCGACCGCCTCGCCCGCGAAGGCGTTACGCTCACCAACGCCATTGCCACCTGCCCGGTCTGCACGCCCTACCGCGGCATGCTCGTCACCGGGCGGCACCCCCAGACCACCGGGCACATCGTCAACTCCACCGTTACCCGCCACGACGAGATCAGCGTGGCCGACGCCTTCGCCCACGCGGGCTACCGCACCGCCTGGGTGGGCAAGTGGCACCTCCACCGCGGCGCCTGGCCGGCCAACAACGTGCCCGACTGGGTCCCCGAGGGCCGCGACCGGCTCGGGTTCCAGCACTGGCGGGCGTACAACCAGCACATGGTGTACTTCAACGGGTGGATCCACCAACTGCCCGGGCAGGACTGGATCCAGGCACGCTGGGAGGGCTACGAGACCGACGCCCTCGGACGCTACGCAATGGAGTTCATGGACCTCTGCCGCGACTCCGACGAACCGTTCTGCTGCTTCGTCTCCCCCCAACCACCGCACAACACGTTCCTGAAGGACAAGTCCCCCGCGCACTACTTCGACCAGCTCCCCGCGCAGCTCGACCTGCCCCCCAACGTCCCCGAGAACCAGCGGGACGCCTGCGCCAAGCTCTACCGCGAATACCTCGCCATGACCCTCGCCGTCGAGGACATGGTCGGGCAACTCCTGGAGTACCTTGACCGCACCGGGCTCGCCGAGAACACTCTCGTCGTCTTCACCAGCGACCACGGGACGCAGGGCGGGGCGCACGGGCTGGGCTTCTGGGACAAGCAGCAGCCGTACCGCGAATCGCTGCACATCCCGCTCCTCGCCCGCCTCCCCGGGACCCTCCCCGCCGGGCGGACCGTCGACGCCCTGCACGCCCCCGTGGACTTCTTCCCCACGCTGTGCTCGCTGTGCGACGTCCCCATCCCCCGGACCGTCGAGGGGTTCGACAACGCCCGGGCGTGGTGCGGCCAGGCCGATGCGCCCCGGCAGGATGCCATCCTCACCATGAACTTCACCCGCAAGCACGACCACTTCGAAAACAGCTGGGAGTGGCGCGGCGTGCGGACCGAGAACCACATGCTCACGCGGTGGCTCGACGGTCGGGTGCAACTGTTCGACGTGGCGGCCGATCCGCTTCAGCAGCGCGACCTCGCCGACTCCCCCGCCCACGCCGACCTCCGCCGCGGCCTCGAGACCCGCCTCGCCGCGCTCCAGAAGCAGCGGCGCGACGTGCTGCAACCGTGCGACGAGTACCGCTGCTGGCACGACGCCCAGCGCCGCGTCGTCCGCAACGCCTTCGGCCCTCTTCGCCACCCCGAGAGCGCGCCCGACTGGTCGCTGCTGACCTAGCCCTGCTCCAGGGCCATCACGTAGCGGATCTGCCTCGCCACCTCGCGGAAGCCCAGCGAGGGATACAGGTGCTGGCTGACGGGGTTGCACACGTTGATCCTGGAGGGCCGCGATGCGTTCGAGGCGGCGTTCGCCGTCGGCGGGCCCATCAACCCCCCAAGACCGACCGGCCGTTCGGGGCCGGCACGAAGGTGTTCAACGAGTGGGCCACCGAGCAGGGTCGGCCCATTTTGACGCCGGACCTGGCCCACCAGCTCCACCGGCTCGCCGCCGGGGTGCGGGCCATCGCCAACGGCAACCGCGGCTACCCCCTGGCGCCGTGGCTGGGGATCGAGAGCTACGACGCGCCGCCCGTCGCGTCGGCGTCCGTCCACGCGCCCACCGTCACCGACCCGGCGGTGCCGGCGCGGCAGAGCCCCATCGTCCTCGGCCTTCCCGCCATGGCCCCGGACGAGCCCCCCACTGCCCCCGCGGCGGCCCTCGCGGGCGGGCTCATCGAGTTCCGCCGAAAGCCGCATCCGGGGTACTATGTCGTCGTGAAGCAACGCCCCATGTAGCCAGGGGTATCTCTACACCTGAGCAGCGACCAGAGCAGTAGGCCTACTCGTCCGCTCCGTCGGCCGTTTTCAGCCTCTCCAGCCGCTTCACGAGGTAGCCAATCTCCAATTCGGTGTTCTCGAAGAGGGCTGGCCAGGTGCGGGAGCGGAGTTGCTGGAGAGTCTCGGCGGCGGCGGTGCGCTGCTTCAGTTCGATCTGGGCGTAGGCGAGTCGCAGCAGGCCCGTCGGTTCGAGGCTGCGGATGCGGACGACCTGCCGCCAGTGCTCGATGGCGTCGCTCCAGCGGTCCTGGTCCTGCCGGATCTCGGCGAGGGCGGTGTGGCTCTCGCTCTCGTTGGGCAGGACCTCGACGATGGAGGTGTAGGCGCGCTCGGCGTCCTCGGGGCGATTGAGGTCTTCGTAGTGGCGTGCGAGGTCGGCGTACAGCTCGATCTCCCGCGGGCCCCACTGCACTGACTGCAGCAGTTGGGCGATCGCCCCCTCCGTGTCGTCCTGAAGGTCATAGGCGAGGACGAGGGCCTGGTGCGCTTCCAGGTCGTCGGGCTGGAGTTCCACGGCGAGCTTCAGTTGGGCGATCGCCTTGGGGAACTCGTCCCGCGCGGTGTAGACGGTGCCGATGGCCTTGCGGACGATGGGCTTGTGCAGACCGGTCTGGGCGGCCTGGCGGTCGAGTTCGGCGACGAGGGCGTCGAGGTCCTTCGCGGCGCGGATGACGTCCAGCAGCGCGTCGATCACCTCGGCGCGTTTCTCGCTCCGGGAGCCCCAACAGACGATCGCCGCGCAGGCGGCGTTGGTGGCGTCGGCGGTGCGCCCGAGCGCGGAGTATGCGCGGGCCAGCCCGCTGTAGTAGCGTGATAGTGTCTCGTCACTGGCAAACATGCGTGGGTGGATCTCGATATAGCCGCCGTCCTCCTGGTGGAAGGCGATCAGCTTCTCGTAGTACGCTACCGCGCGTTCGTAGTGCTCTGTCTCCATCGCGCTCTCCGCCAACTTCCGCAGGACGTAGTCGCCCCAGCGGCCTTCCTGGCGGAAGTACTCGTCGGTCTGGTCCAGCAGTTCCACCAGCGCGGCGTTTGCCCCGGCGTGGAAGTACGCCTTCATCAGGGTCACGCGGTACTCCACGTCCTCCGGGTATCGCTGCACCAACTGCCGCAGCAGCGGGATGGACTCCTCGTTACGGTTCCTGCGGTGCAGGAAGGACACGAGCTGTGACTGCCCCCGTTTGTCGAGGCGGTCCTCGCGGAGGGCGATCTGCAGCATCTCGATCGCCCGGTCGTGCTCGGACAGATCTGCGAACAGGTACGCCGCGATATGCCGCACCGTCGCCTGCGAGGTCTTCCGCTCGGCGTAGACCTCCTCCGCGGTGCGGAGGAAATCGGCCTTGCGGGCGCCCCAGAAGTGGCCTCTGTCATTGCCATACAGGACCCGGCGGCGCTCGACGCCGGTACGCAGGTCGTACCGCAGCTCCTCCAGCACGATCGCCAGCAGCCGGCGTTCGAGTTCAGCGTCCGCGGGCGGTGACGAACACAACTCCCCCAGCAGGTACGCGTGCTTGTACCACCCATCGTCGTTGTTCAGGCGGAACCACGCGGGCTCCTGCGCGATCCGCTCGACGAGGAAGGCCAGCGCCTCGGGTCGGCCAACCACATCCCGCACGACCTCCGCCACGAGGGAGAGGATCCAACTGTGTGGGCCGGTCTGCGGGTCGAGCACCTGCGGCACTCGCTCGAAGGCGAAGGCCCGCACGTCATCCGCCACGCCCTCGATCCGCTTCGCATCGGCTCTGCGGTATAGGTCGCACAACTGTTTCATGAAGTTCCCCCGGTAGCGGTCCGTACTGGAGGCGACGTCCGCGCGGAGGCGGTGCTCGACGGCCTTGTACAGCTCGCCCCCGCTCCCCAGGCTCACCTGTCCTCCGCTGGACAAGGCCCGGGCATACACCTCGTAGAGCCGCAGCGTCAGCCACAGCTCCTGCTGAGGGTGGGCGGGGCGTTGGAGCGGCCTCTGCAGGATGCTCTCCGCGCGGGCATGGTGTCCGGCGGTGGAGAGGACCTCTACCAGCCAGCCCAACGCGGCGTTCGCGGACACCGGCAGCATCCCGTCGTGAGCGGCCTGGTGCTCGTCGAGCGCGGCGGAGAGCACGTCGAGGATGTCGCGGCCGTCATGCTCCACCAGGGCCTTGGCCCACGCATGGGCGACGTACAGGCGTTCCTCGCTCCCGGGTTTCGCCATGCGATGCAGCGCCTCGAACTCGCGTCGCCGCTCGGCCGCCAGGTTCGCGTCGAAGATCACCTCCATGCTGACGAGCAGCTCGGCCATCAGTCTCGGTTCGCCCTCGGACCAGGTGTGCTCAAACGCCCGCCGCATCGCGCCCAGGGCCCTCTCCGCATGCGCACCGGGCTGATTGAGCAGTTCGGCGCTTCGACGTTCGACGAGGAGTTCCAGGAGGTCGAGGGCGCGGCGGTCCACGTCGGTCCCAGCGCGCCGGCGGACGGTAGCGATGTGGGCGACGACGGAGTCGCACGTCGCTTCGTCCTGGATGGCCTCCAGCACCCCTCGCGCCTCCTTCAGGAAGGCGTAGATCCGCTCGGGCGTGTGACCGATGACCGCGTCCGCCAGCCCGGTGAGCAGGCGGAAGTCACGCGTGGCGGTGTAGCAGTCCTCCAGCAACTCGATGTGATGCTCGGGCTGTTCCGCCATCTCGAACAGCGCTGCAAAGATCAGCAGGACCTGGGGGTCCATCTCCGCAGGCGGGTCGCCGGACTTTCCATGCTCCCAGAGGTGCTCCCCCAGCATGTCCGCCAACAGCCACTCATCCGTCGCGCGGTAGGCGTCGATCCTCGCACGCTCGTAGCGGTCCCTGCGGTCGAGGACCATGTACCAGTTAGCCAGCGCGTGGAGGTCGGACGCCTCCAGTCCGCCGGCGGCGGCGATGGCCTCGAATTGCTCGACGGCCGGTTCGACCCTGCCCTGCTCGGCGAGCACGTACCCCCGGGCGATCGTCCAGCGGTCGTCGGGGTCGCCCGCGGCGATCCAGCCTTCCAGGGCCCTCTGCAACTCCTGCGGGCGGTCGAGGGCGACGAGCAGCTCGAACATCCTGAGCTTCCACTGCGGGTCGTCCTCGTCCTGCGCGATGGCCTGGCCGATGTGCTTCAGCAGCCGCTCCGCCAGCTCCGGTGGGGCGGAGCGGCGGCAGGCGAGGTTGGCGAGCGTCAGGAGCATGCGGTCGTGGAGGACCGCGTGCAGGTCGGCGAGCACGTCGTCGGCCGGGGCGTCGGTTTGGAGCAGATCCCACGCCTGCTCGGTCGCGGCGGCGAGGTTCCGTCCCGCCAGGACGTCGAAGTGGATCCGCTCCGCCTGCAGCCACGCCACGAGGGGGCCCGAGCGTGTCTTCGCTTCCTGCCCCAGGCGATCGGCGACGGCTTGGCGGGCGAGGCGGAGGTTCCGGGCTTCTGCGGTGCGTAGTTCGGTCCGCGTGAGCTTCTCGGGGTGCGGGATGGCCTCCATGCTCGCATCGAAGCGGCCCTGCTCCATCCAGTCGTCCAGAGCGCAAAGCGCCGCGACGGAGGCGACGAAGCGCTTGGCGGGGTCGGGGTCGTCGCTGAGCTGTTCGAGCAGGGCGAACGCCTCGTCCTCGTGCTGCGGGGAGTGCGGCTGATCGATCAGGGCCTTGAAGAGCTGTCGGGCATAGGCGGAACGGTACGCCTGCGGGCCCTCGCGCAACAGAATGCGGAGGAAGGCGACGTGCTCCTGGGAACCGAGCTGCTTGGCGACGCTTGCCAGCCACCACCCGAGAGCGTCCTTCTCCCGGGGGTCGGGGGTGCGGGCCCATCGCCCGGACAGGTCGGTGGCGAGCTTTCGCCAGGTGTCCTTCTCGACGGGGAAGCTGCTATCGATGACCCAGTCGACCAGCGACCCGACATGCGAGGGCGTGAGCTTCGCGAGGTCGGCGAGGAGCGTGTCGAGGGCGGCTTGGCGGACGGTGCGTGCGGCGTCGGTCCGGCGGAACGTCCAGTCCCGCATGATCTCGCCGGCGATGGCGGCGTGCTCCGGGTGCGCGACGAGGGCGATCGCCGTGTCCGCGAGCGGCTGCATCCAGCGGTCATCCATCCGTTGGCTGTCCATGCCGTGCCCCTCGCCCAGCGCGTGCGCGACGGCGGCCTGGAGGCGCTGCGTGGTGGCGAGCGTGGGGTTGTTGGGGGCTCGACCATCCGCCAGCCACCGCTCCATCGTCCGCTCGGACTCGTCGATGCGGTCCAGGCGGATCAGCGCGCTGAGGTGCCGGGCGTACGCCTGGGTGTCGGGCAGGTCGCGCTCCATCCATTCGCGGATGAACGCCGGCAGGTCCCGCATGCGCCCATGGCTTTCGAGGAGATCGGCGTACTCGCGGCGGAGCTGTTCCTCCTCGCGCGTGGTCCAGCCGCCGGCGTCGATGGCCTTGCGGAGCAGCGTGAGGGCATCCTCCACGCGCCCGACCTCGGCCAGCTTCCCGGCGTACCGGGTCTGCTGGTGGGTAGCCTCGGGGTACTGCTCGGCGAGTTGCTTGCAGAGGCCGAACGCCTCGTCGCTTCGCCCGATCGGCTCGAGATGGCGGATCCGGGCCGTGGTCCAGTCCTCCATGGCCCGCGTGTGGGCCTCCTGCCGCCGGAAGACGGGGGCCATTCGGTCGAGGAGCTCCAGGACCTCGTTGTGCCCCATGATCTTCTCGGCCTGGTCCAGCAGGTGCTTGACGAGCGGCAGGTCCTCGGGCGAGGGGGCCTTCGTCCTGACGAGTTCGTCGGTCTGCTGCAGGAGGCGGTCCCGCAGCGGCTGGTGCCTGCGGCTGACCTTCAGGAGGGCGTTGCGGACGTAGCGCAGGCCGGGCTTGTCGCCCGCGGCGAGTTCCGCGGCGGCGAGATGCTCGAAGGCCTGCTCCCACCGCTGGAGGCGCAGGGCGTGCAGCACGAGGGCGAAGCGGTCGTCGAAGTCCGCCCGCCCCTGCGACACCGCCGCCCGCGCCCGCGCGACCTCTCGCGGCGGATCCTGCAGGAGCTGCACCTTCGGGGCCTCGCTGAGTTCGCCTCGCCAGTGGCGATCGAACTCGTCGGGCTCCAGAACGGTGATGGCCTCGGTCGTGACGGCGAGGCGGCGGTTGTCGGCATCGAAGGTCTCATGCAGCGTCGGCCACCAGGCGCCGCCGACCTCCACGAACTTGCCGCACTTCAGCGTTTCCGTGAGCCTGCCGCCGCAGTAGCTCTCGATGCGGAGCACGACCCATCGCTCGGTGTCGATGACGACGCGATCCTCCCAGCGCTGGACCCACGACGGGTGCTCCAGGACCAACTGCACCCGTCCTTCGCCCAGTGGTTCGACGCGGACGCGGTCGTCCGCGTGCGACTGCTCGATGGGGTGCAGCGCGAAGACGCCCGGGCGCGGCCCGGGGTAGGCCATGTCGGTCGACTCGGCGGGCCGCGTGCGGCCAAGCAGGAAGCCCTTCACGAACACCGCCCGCTGCTGCCCGTCGCACCACTCGACGGCCGTCTGCCCGCCGAATGAAGCCTCGGAATCGAACAGGCTCCAGCCCAGGGGCTCTTCGTAGCGCCGCAGCCACGCCTTCGGCGACCGCAGGAGCAACGACTCCTCCCGCCCCCTCGCCTGTCCGGTGCGCGGGTCGAGGTCCTCGCTGCGGCGCTCGACGCGGACGTGGGAGAGCGTCGCCCACTCCCGCGTCCGCAGGAGGTTCTCGGAGATCCGCTTCGCCTCCTGCGGCCAGTCCGTGACGGCGGGGGAGGCCGCGTCCTCGGCTTCGGGGACCTCGGGGAAGAGGGCATCGACCCAGTCGGTGCGCTCGCTGTCATCGTCCGTGCCGCCGAACAGTCCAAGCGAACTACTGTTCTTGCTTTCGCTCTCCCCCCGGTGGAGGAAGGCCCCGCCGCTTGCCTGCGCGTCGATGAGAGCGGCGTCGGAGAGCGTGGCAGGGCCGGGTTCCAGGGCTTCCCCCGTGGCGAGCGGGTCGCCTTCGCTCACCGGATCCGGGAGAGCGCCCCCGTCGTCCCCGACGGACTGCTCGGTGGACCCGTAGAGCAGCGACTCCCCCGATTCATCGAGGGGGGCATCGTCGGCGTCCGAATCCCCGGACGACCCGAAGCACCCGCCCGTTCCACTGTCCCCGCCCCCGCCGAACAGGCCGCCGCTCTCTTCCTCCGCGACCGGGGGATGCACGACCACCATGCCCCCGGTCGTCGTACGGCCCCACGAACCCCACCCTAAGCCCTCCGCCGGCTGAAAGACCCTCGTGTCGCGCCCCAGCGTGCCCAGTTGCTCCAGGACGCTGCGGCGGAGGGCGATCCGCCAGGTCCCGGCGTGCTTCATCTGCTGCTGCCGGAGGGCGAAGTCGGCGGAATCGCGCCCCTCGGCGAAGAACCTCTCCCCGTCGCGCATGAGGAACCGCCGCTTGACCCCGAATCGCGCGCGGTCGGCATCGCTCTCCAGGACCAGCAGCGAGGTGTACGGGGTGATGATGTGGTACTCATCGGAGAGTGCGACGATCTCGTCCTGGATCGACTGCGAAGCGCCTTGCTGCAGCAGGGAGTCCAGGTGCATCCGCGCCCAGAGGCGCGGGATGAAGGAGTTCCCGCTCTCGGCGTCGGCGAGCGAGACGTGCGTGCGGAACTCCACGGGCTTGCCCTCGCGGGTCCCGCGGATGAGGACTTCGCCCTGCTGGTCCTCGCCCTCGGGCAGGTAGCGGCCAAGCACGACCTGCTGCGTCCCGGCGGGCAGATTGGGCAGGCGCTCGGGGTAGACCCGCGCGGTCCGCAGCCCGGTGAACTCCACCCGCAGGTCGCGCAGGGGCGGGCGGGCGATCTCCCCCAGCAGCTCGCGCACCGCCTGGCCGACCTTCTGCGGGTGGTCCACGCACCGCGCGGACCCGCCGCCGAGGGACGCGATGGCCGCCAGGACGCCCGACTCGTACGTGCTCCCGACGCTCACCGCGTGGAACGTGCCCCGCCCCTGGGCGTACATCCGCCGCAGGCGGTTGGCGAAGGCGACGGGATCGGCGTCGGTGGTCGTGGGGACCCCGTCGCCCACGTAGATCACGTGGGTCTTCGGCCCGCTCCGCTCCAGCACGGAGGCGAAGGCCTTGTCCAGGTCGCTCCACCCCAGCGACGGGCGCCCCGCGAGGTGGTCGCGGACGGCAGCGATGTTCTCGGGCGTCGCGGGGACGGGCGCACCGAAGAGCCACCCGCAGTCCACGTCGCACACGGCGAGGTTGAAGGTGTCCCGCGCACCCAGCGAGCCCAGGAGCCCGGTGAGGAACTCGCCCTGGACCGCCCGCTGCCGCGCAGTCATCGACGCCGACGTGTCCGCCAGCAGCAGCAGCTCCAGCGGTTCGCCCTCGGGCAGCAGGTCGCGCGGGTCGGGGTCGGCCGACGCGGGGGGCGTGAGCAGGAGCAGGAAGTACCCGTCGTCCCCGCGGCGATGGGGGACGAGCACCACGTTGCGCCCCTGCGCATCGACGTCGACGCGGACCTCGAAGTCCTGCGCGGGCGTGTACTCCTGCGCGGCAAACTCGACGTGGGCGGAGTGCCCCGCCTGGTGGATCCGCACGGGGTGCGTCGGGCTGGTCACGGAGCGCAGGGGCAGCGCGGAGTGGACGCGCACGTCGATCTGCAGCTCGCGCAGCGGATGCTGGCGGAGCAGTTCGCTGTGCAGGGCATAGCTGTAGCGGTATCCGCTTGTGCGCAGGGGCAGCACCTGCGTGTAGGTGATCTTGATCCGCTTCTCGGAGTGGGGCTCGATGGGGAACACGCGGGCCTTGAAGAGGTTGCCCCCGGCCCACTCCAGCAGGGCGGGGTCGCGCTCCTCGCGGAGGATCTCCTCGAAGATCTCGCGCGCCCGCTGCTTTTCCACGATGTCGGCCTCGATCAACTCGCCGCCGATCCACATCCCGAACCCGGAGATCGACGCGTCCTGGGGCAGCGGGAAGTGGAACACGCCCTCCAGGCGCTGGTTGGTGTGGTTGACGAACGACTCCTCGACGGTCGTGCGGGCGATCTGGTCGCGGATGTCCACCGTCACCTTGTGGTACCCGACGGTGAGCGGGACGATGCGCCCGTCGACGTTGGCGATGAGCGACCCGAGAGACTCGTTGGTCAGTTTGCCCTCGTAGCTCTTGAGCCACAGCGGATCGCTGTCGAGCGCGACGAAGGCGCTGTCCTTCACGCGGTAGACGGTGCGCTTCGCGACGGCCAGGCTCCCACCGTCGGGGCCCAGCAGCTCGATGGAGGCGTCGGGGCGAGCGTCGATCCGCACCTCGCCGTAGTGCACGCGGAGCTGCCTGGGCGTGACGAGCTCCACCAGGCTGCCCGGGCCGACGACGATCTCGGCGGGGGCGAGCAGGCGGAGGGTTGCGGCGTGGGCTCCACGGATATCGGTGCGGACCCAGTCCCCCGGGCGGACGAGCATGCCCGGTTCCACCGGGGTCCACCGCGCCGCCGTCAGCGGCTTGACCGACACGAGCCCCTGGGCATCGACGACCACCCCGACGCGCCCGTCCGCGGTGAGCGTCTGGCGCACCTCGCCGCCACTGGGCTTCGCCCCGGCGTCGCCTGCCTTGGGTTCCGCGACGGCCGGGCCGTGGCACACCAGCAGACCCACCACCGCCAGCACTCCCGCCGCCGCCACCGCCGCCCCGAACCGCCAGATCACCCGCATCATCCTCGATCTCCTGCCGATGGGTTCCCTGTTCCGCGCACCGCCGCTCGCCTCCGCGACCGCCCAGGGGGCACCGTAACCGTCGGAACACACCTGACCGTCTCCCTGTCGCAGGGGCGTGGTGCAATGCTCGCCCGGCCCCTGCGACAGGGATTTCGCACCCAGTTTGACGTATGGCGCATGCGAATGCTTCGAATAATTTGGCCAAATCCGCGTCCGCGTCTACCGCAGCGGGATCGGGTTCGACCTGCTCTTCTCCGTCCACGTCCATGTCTGCCGCTCGCGCTGTCGGACCGTACCCACGAGCCGGTGGAGGCTCCGCCGGGAGCACTGCATCAGGGCCGCCAGGTCGGCCCCCGTCATCAGCTCCCCCGCCCCGCATTCGGGTTACGTTCCACGGGCGACCATAGCCATCCTCCATGAGCTTGAGTGCTTCCCCCGCGGGGGCGGACCGGCGGCGGTACGACGGGCGCGGGGTGCGGGCGGCGAAGCGCGAAGATCTGTCGATCCTCTGAGATTCACCCTTGCTGGATCCGCGAGGCTATGGCTTCATGTGCATATCAACATGCGACACGAAAGGACAAGAACCATGCGGAACACCCCGAAGAGCACCACCAGCAGGGACGGAAAGCCCCAGGGCCCCTACGCGGATCCCAAGAAGAACACCTACCTCGGGCAGAACTGCCGGATCGTCCGGGCGTACCTGAACCTCGAAGGTCGGCAGAGCTACGCCCTCAAGACGGCGATGCAGACCGTCGCCATCAGCCCCGACAAGGGGCTGCTGATCGACCTCGCCAGCGACCGGTACATGAACGTCACCGAGATCGAGGACTGACCCCCACACCGCAAGGAGAACGCCATGAACGACGCCACGAACACCACCGACACCACGCACGACGAGATCGCCCGCTCGTACATCCACGCGCTCGCCCGCCGCCGCGAGGACGCCTACCGCAAGGCCGTCACCGAGTTCCAGGAGAAGTTCGCCGTCAACCCCGCCGTCACCCTCGAATGGCATACCGAGGCGGTCGTCAAGGCCCAGCACATCCACGCCGAGATGCACGCCCTGGCCCAGTGGGTCGAGGGGAACGCGCCCGACGCGGAGGCGATCCTCACGATGATCCGCTCCCGCCAGGAGTACCTGACGCACCAGTTGTGCGAGCGGTTCGTCGGGCGGGCACGCTCGACCTCGCCGGTTGCCAACGCCTGCGAGGACGCGCGGGGCGAGGCGTTCTGCGAACTGCGGAACCTCTGCGGCGAGATGGTGTACGAGATCGAGCGCATCCCCGTCCGCTGACCCCACCACCCAAAGGAGACACTCATGCGGATCACAAGCATCGAACTGGCCGGCAAACCCACCCGCGACGGCGGCATGCCGATGGCCTTCGCCCGCATCGGACGCCGGCTCGGAAGCGACACCATCGAGGTGACCATCGTCCTGCCCGGCGGCGAGCAGACGCACACCGCGGCGGCGGACCGCCCCGAGGACCTCTGGGCGATGGCCCACCGCCTCCAAGAGCACCTCGACGGCGGACGCGGGACGAACTCCGAGATCAACGAGGTCTACCGCGAGCTGCAGCGCTTCGCGGACTGAGAGGACACCATGAACGACCATGCAACCAACCAGCGCCTCGCCCGCGAGATCCTCACCGAGGCCCGGGCGTCCTTCGGCGCCGCCATGCAGACCATCGCTGACGCGACGGAGGCGCTCGACGGCGCCGACGCGGGCGACACGGTGACGGACGCGGAGGTGAAGGCCGCTGCCTCCGCCCGCGACGCCGCCCGCCGCGCCGATGCCGCGGCCGTCGATGCCCTCGACGTCCTGATGGGCGGGGAGGCCGAGGGCATCGTGCATCAGGAACAGGCGTGCCCCGTCTGCGGCAACCGCCGCGCGGACAACCTCGCCTGGCAGGATGACATCGTGGTGGTCTGCAGCGTCTGCGGCCACCCCTACGCACCGTAACAAACCAACCGCCCCCCGTGGGCAAGGAGAACGACCGTGAAGAAGGCCGACGTGAAGATCAACGAGACGTACCGCGTGAAGGTGTCCGGCAACCTGGTGGACGTGAAGATCACCGCCGAGAACCCCCGCGGGGGCTGGGACGGGTTGAACCTCGCCACCGGCAAGACCGTCCGCATCAAGGTGCCCCAGCGCCTGCGGGAGGTCGCCACCCCCCGGCCCGCGAGCCGCAGGCGCATCGTGACGATGGCCCAGCACGAGGCCGAGCTTGCCGCCGAGGCGGCCGCCCCCACCGAAGCGGACGACGCCCCCCAGGCACCCCCCGAGGCCGACACGGGCGAACGTGCCGCGACGGGCGGCGAACCCGACGCGGTCACCGAGGCCGTCGAAGCCGTCGGAGTCGAGCGGAGGAAGCGGGCCAGCGGGCTCGACGCCGCCGTCCAAGTCCTCGTCGAGGCGGGCGAGCCCCTGGGCACCAAGCAGATGATGGAGCGCATGCTGGCCCAGGGCCTCTGGCAGACGGGCGGTAAGACGCCCGCCAACACGCTCTACTCCGCCATCCTCCGCGAGATCAACGTCAAGGGCGATGCCAGTCGCTTCCGCAAGGTCCATCGCGGGCGATTCGAGGTCGTCCTGCCGCACTGACCCTCCATCCCATCCCCATCCCCTCCAACCCCGGTCCCTGCCAGGACCGGGGTTCTCTCTTGGCCCCCGCCGATCGCCCCCGCCCCGCGCTGCGTTCCCGTGCGGAGTGCCTCCGTCGGCCCCCGCGCAGGCTACCCATCCTAACACCTTGTAATTACTGAATTTATGCATGTTTAGCCCTTGGTCTTTTCGCATGGATGTGGCTCAATGTGACCAACGAAGAAGGAGCCACGATGAACGCCAGCGAGATGACATTCGGGATCGAGATCGAGACGACCGCACCGGAGAGCGCCCTCCGCGAGGGGCTCCAGATCGGCGGATACCACCGCGGAACGCAGGTCCCGTACCTGCCGACGGGGTGGAAGGCCGAGCGGGACGGGTCGATCCGCACGCGGGCGGGCGAATACGCCTGCGAGATCGTCAGCCCCATCCTCCGCGGAGCGGAGGGGCTGGCGGAGGTCGTCGAGGTGGTTCGGATCCTCCGCGAGAAGGGCCACCGGGTGAATGTCAGTTGCGGCATGCACTGCCACGTCGGCTGGGGCCGCGACCTGCCCGCCAGCGCCCTCGCCCGACTGGTCACCATCGTCTCCTACTGCGAACGCGGGCTCTACGCGATCACCGGCACCAAGAGCCGCGAGCGGGGCATCTACTGCGGCGGGGTGCGGAAGTACGGCAACGACAAGGACGCCAAGCCGCGGCTCGACCGCGATCGCTACCACGCCCTGAACCTCACCAGCCTCGCCAGCGGGACGCGGGAGACCGTCGAGTTCCGGGCGTTCAGCGGGTCGCTCAACGCCACCAAGATCGTCGGCTGGATCCAGGCGTGCCTGGGCCTGGTCGAGCGGGCCATCAACAGCAAGCGATCCCCCAAGTGGTCGCCCGCCCCGCCCAAGGGCGGCTGGAAGAAGGCCGGCGAGGGGGCCAGCGAGGCGGAGCGGTTGATGGGCTACCTCGCCTGGGGAGCGGGCTACGCCCGCATCCACGGCGGCAAGCAGTACGGGTGGATCTCCGACGCGATTCCCCAGGACGAGGTCAAGCGCGAGTTCCGCCGCCTGGCGGCGAAGTACGACGCCCAGGAGTAGACCCCACACCCACGCCCCCGGCGCCAGCGCGCCGGGGGGCCGAACGGAGGAATCACCATGTGCGGAATCTTTGGATTCATCACCACCGAGGGCGAGGGCCCCAGCATCGATCGCCTGCGGCGCGTGGCCCTGGTCACCCAGAGCCGCGGCGAACACGCCTTCGGCCTGGCGTGGCTGACCGCGGACGGGACCCTCGGGACGTTCAAGCAGCCGGGGCCGGCGAGCGAGCACCTGGAGGAACTGGAGCGCTGTCGCGATGCCGTGGTGATGGTCGGTCACTGCCGCTACGCCACGCACGGCACGCCCGCCGACAACCGCAACAACCACCCTCACGCCGCGGGGGCGGGGCTGCTCGCCCACAACGGCGTGGTCCACAACTATCGCCACCTCGCCCATCGCCACGGGCTGGCGCTTCGGAGCGAGTGCGACAGCGAGGTCCTCGGCCTGCTGATGGCACGCTGTGGTGGGAGCATCGTCCGCCGCTCGGCGTGGGCAGCGAACCAGGCCCTCGGCGACCTGGCGATGCTGGGCGTATGGCGAGACCCCGCCCGCCTGCTGGTCTGCCGCCGGGGCAGGCCGCTTCACTTCGGCCATGCCCGCAGGGGCTTTTACTTCGCGAGCCTCCCCGAGGGCCTGCCCGGCCGCGCGGGGGCGGTGGCGAACGCCACCACCCGCGTCCTGTCCTACACGGATGGCGCGCTGGGGATGGAGGGCGACACCGTCGTGCTCGACAGCGCCACGCGCAGCCCGGTGGGGTGCCGGTAGGATCGTGCCTGCACCTCCCTTGCATCCCTGCGACCCGAACGCCCCTTGCCATAGGTCGTCGCGTGGTATACACTGTGTGTATACAGCCGAAAGGGCCCCGCTATGACCAAGACGCTGATCAAACACGGCAACAGCCTGGCGCTGGTGATCGACAAGCCGATCCTGGACATGCTCCAGATCTCCCCGGACACCCCGCTGGAGGTGACGACCAACGGCGATGCGTTGATGATCCATCCCATCCGCGACAAGGCTCGCCAGCGCAGGCTTCGCGACTCGATGGGGAAGATCAACCGCCGCTACGGCGACGACCTCAAGCGCCTGGCGGAGTAGCCGCCCGCGACCGTCCACAGGTTGTGGACGGCCGCCGGGGCGGCACCCGTGCGGGGCCCGACGGTGACGGGCGAGTATTTCACGCGCAACAAACTCAAATATGAGCCGTAGCCGTTCGCTGTGCCCAGTGTAAGCCATTGCCCGCCAAGTACCTATGGCATTTTGTGCCCTTAAAAAAGCGTCATAAGTCCTTATTTTAGGTTCACAAAAGCCTTGAAGTGGACAATGACGACATATTCGCCTCCCTCCGCAGTCTGCGGAAGGGCACCTGGAGAGTCTCGTCGGGTGGCGATTGCAGGGGCGTATCTGCCGATCGGCCAGCAGCACTGGCGCATCATGTGATCGGTCACATGATGGCTCCCGAGCGGCCAGTCTGGACAACTCGACTCGCATGCAGACCGGCTGCCATCGCTCACTTTCATTGAATGAAAGTGGGCCCGCCCAAGCACCGGATGACGCGGCCCGGCTGGGACTCACTGCGGAATTTCCGCAGTCAGACCCGCATACGCACAGTCCGTGGCACGGCGTCGCTTTCGGCATGGGGGGCGGACACGTTCCGCCGAATGACTCCCGCGTCGCCCGTACGAAGAACGGCCGCCCTTGCTCACTGTCATCGAATGACACTGAGCCCGCCCAAGCACCAGGCGGCGCGGCCCGGTTGGGACTCACTGCGGAATTCCCGAAGTGAGGCTCTCGCACAGACGAACCCGTGCATCGCGTCATCTTGCGAACCATGTCGGGCAGGTTGCAACGGCGCCCCTTCGGTGCCCCACGCGGCGCGCTCCGCAATTCGACGTGCGCACCAACAACTGTCCTTAGTAACGTGCCGTGTTCGCGTGCCCACGATTTCATCTGCAACAGGTAGGACCCGTACGGCCTCCGGCCGCCCAATCTCCCCAGCGCGCGCCAGAATCGCCCGGGTCGCGCGCGGAGGTTGCAGGCGCCCCACGGGCGCCCCGTCGCCCGTTCGTTCATCCTGAGCCAACCTCTCGCGCGCTGGGGCGCCTGACCGCCCCCGCTCGCCGCGGGGATGCAGATGCATCCCCACGACGAGCGCCTGACGCTGATGAAGTGGCGCGTGAGCATCACTGCTTCGCGCATCCCTTCTTCGCCTTGCTGTGCGTGTGCGTCACCGTGCCAGCATCGGCCTCGGGGCAGGCGCTTCGATGGGGTGTCTCGTCCCTGCTGGCGAAGAAGCGAGGCACCGGGCACTCCGACGCGCCGCGGCAAGGCTCATCGTGGCGGCGAAGCCCCAGCATCACACACAGCCTGGCCTTCTGGACGCGAGGCGTCCCCATGTGGTGGTGGACCATGTCCTCGATGCACTCGGGATGGTTGGCGGCCGCGACGCATTTGGGGCACAAGCCCAGGACGTACGTCGTATGGGGGCCGCAGTCCCTGCGGAGGGGGCTGGTGCCTCTCGGCTCCAGCCCGAAGAGGAACATCGGGGTCTCGCCGCACAGCAGGCACTCTCGGGGTTGAAGGTCTCGCAGCCATTGGGGGAGCGTCGGGGGAGTCGTGGACATAACCATGGCAGATTCTCCTTACGGAAGGGGAACGGGAACTCCGGGGCACGATGCCCGGGACATCACAACCGGGCGGGCGCGGCGCGTCATCCAACAGTGAAGGGGGTGCGGTCGGATGCCGGGGCCTTGCTCCCGCGAGCGGTCGAGCCTGCGCCCGAGGCCCGCGTCCGGCCTCGGTTCGCCGCGATCCCACGGAGCAGCGTGCTCAACCCGCTCGGCGGGCGATTCCTCATGTGCGGGTCGATCCTTTCCAGGGCCCGGCGATGCCGGGGCCGTTCCTCCATTCATTCGGGTGCCGGTCCGCCGCCACGGCCAGTCTGCCGCGCGGTTCTCTGCTTCCCCCGCAGGTGCCGGGAGGCAAAGGCTGTGCTGCGAGTCTCTCCGACCCGCCCCTGCGACCAACCGCCGGTTCCCTCACCCCTTGCATCCGCAGCCGGTCCCAATCTGTCTCAAGATCGTTCACCATGGTCTCGTATCCTCTGCCCCCGTCCGCCACACGGGGCCGACGTTGCCTCCCGTGCCCAGGTTCCACGCCCCCCATATGGCCGTCCCTCCGTGGCTCTATATTTGCGGCACCCCCCCGATCCGACTGCAGAATCTGAAAGATTCTTCGGGAGGCCGACCGCGACTCACCGGAACAGCACCGGCCATCGCTCCCCCTGCTGCTGTCTTGGATCTCGCACTCTGCGTCACATGCATGCCCCCCCATAGCTCTACATTTGCGAGACCCGCCTGTTTTGGCGGTTCAAAATGAGATTTATTCGCGGCTCCGGTCGATTCCGGCCCATCCGCGCTGCGTGAGCCCTCGCTTCCTGCCGTTGCTGTCCCGGATCTCGCACTCTGCGTCACACGCATGCCCCCCCATAGCTCTACATTTGCGTGACCCCGGTATTTCTCTTAGAGAATCTCAGAAATTCTTCTCCCCGTCCTTTGTGACGGCACGAATCGTCCGAGCGGTACTCAGTTCAGTCGAAGGTGCTTCCTCCGCTCTCTCCGCCTCGCCTCGGTGGCCACTGCCCGATTCGTCGCCTTCTACATCTGCGGCGGAACCGGATCGGTCTCGCGATCGTTCCGAGCACCTCGCAGCCTCTCCCCCCGTCCTCCGCGATGGGCCTTCCAGCCCTCCACGCCCGGGTTCGACGCCCCCGCGCACGACTGCCCCCCCACAACTCCTTATTTGCGGTGGCTGCGAGGATCCTTTCACGCCCCCGCGAAGTCACCGACCCGCCGCCGTACGTCAGGCCCGAATCGTCCGGGCCATCTTCGACTTTGTCGAAGATGTGCTTGGCCAGGGCCTCGTCCGCGGTTCCCGAACGTCCGAGCCATCTTCGATTCAATCGAAGATGCGCCACTGGTCGCATCCTCTCCCCCGTCCCCCCCATGGGGGCTCCTGCCCCCCCGCCCAGGCTCCACAACCCAGCCACATGGCCGTCCCTCCATAGCTCTATATTTGCGTCACCCCCGAAATCCTTTCACGGGAACGCGGAATTCCGGGTCGGACGCGTCCCCGGGGAGCACAGAACTCATCGCCCCCGGGGCGGTCGCCGTGGGTTCGTCGGCCATGTTGCGCTCCTTGCTGAGGCTTGCAGGGGCGAGCGAGGCACACTGGTGCGCGGAGTGATTCCGGGGGTGGTTGCGGTGGTTCCCTCGTGAGTGGCTCCACGTCTACCCCTGTTCCCCCTGTGCGGGGGCCGACGCTCGGGAGACGGATTCTCACTGATAACGGTTATCAGTGAGGCCCGATGCTTGGCGACCATTGGCTGGGCAACCGCCCCCCGCCCGTCGAGTGGGGCACGGCCAACGGTGCCTGGAGCCCCGCCAGCGGCAACCAGATCGTCCTCACCGCCGCAGGGGAGCAGGTGACCTGCTCCATCCACCAGCCGTCGGCCGCCATCCCGCTCCACGCCCGCATCGCCGCCGGCGACGTGCTGCGCTTCGTGCGCCTGGGGCCCGGGTCGGGCCTGCTCCTGAGCATCAACCCCCTGCCCGCCGCCACAGGGGCCGACGAGGACAAGCTCCTGGCCATCGACGCCCAGGGCGGGATCAAGATCGACTACTGGAGGTGGCTGGACTGATGGGCTTCACACCCGCAACCACCCCGGGCTTCTCCATCCGCGACCGCGCCATCGTCGCCCAGTACGTCGCCGCCGCCAACGAGCGGCTGACCCTGGGACCCTACGAGCCCCTGGCGCTGCCCGCGGCCGGCGAAGCGGGCCAGAGGCGCCAGTGGATCCTGGACGTCTGCGCCGGCATCGTCGCCGGGCCCATCAGCGGCGCGTGGGTCCGCAGCGCCGACGGAGCCGGCACCCCCCTGGCGGCGGGGCACTGGGACGGGGCGACGAATATCGAGTACTGGATGTACCCGTCGGAGGACCCCCTCTGGGATGCCGCGGGCCTGCCGTACCGCATGCGGCGGGTGCCCCACGGGGGCGCCTGGCCCGCCGACTGGACGAACCCCCAGGACCCGCAGTTCGCCCGGGCGCACAACTCCGGGTGGGGCACGCCGGAGAACCATGACCTCGGGGGGCCCTGGACGTTCGACGACCTCCAGCGCATCGCCCGGCTCACGACGCACACGCTGGAGGGGGCCGCGGGTTGGACCGACCGCGAGTCCAGCAGCGCCAGCGGCAGCGGAACCACGGCGGACGCCGCCTGGGCCGACGCCGCCGCCCAGCTCGCCGCGGGGGTCGTCGCGGGCAACGACGCGGAGTACCCGCACTCCTACGCCACCCTCTCGCGAACGGCGTGGGGCACGTACGGGGTCCATCTCTCCGTCGCCCGGGGCCGCCCGACGCTGACGCTCCCCGCCGACCACCGGGACCGGGAGATCGACTGGTACGTCCGCGCCGCGGCGGTGTACGACCCGTACGACGAGCACAGCGTGAGCGACTGGCACGCCAACGGCTCGGGGCTCCGCCCGCCCTCGAACGGGACGCCGGTGTGGACGTGCGTCTCCTCGGGCGATGCGTCCGCGGCCGGCAGCGGCCCGGTCGTCGAGGCGCCGGACCTCGTGGGGAACCTCGACGCCCCCGCCCTGCCCGCTATGCCCCCCGAGCCCTCGCCCGGCGGCGTCACCGTCTCCGCCCGCGGCTGGCAACTCAACGACGGCCTCGCCGCCGCCGCCGTCGTCCGCTGGGCGATGCAGTACATCTGAGGTCTGCCACCGCCCGTCCCACGCCCCCACGGGGGGCTCTGGCTATGCCATATAAGGGCTTGGAGCCTCAAGGATTGCGGCGTGGCGGGCGGGTTTGAGTGTTGGTAGATGTCCGCACCCGGATCATCGTTGCCAGTTCCGGCAGTACCCGCTACGGAAATCTTAGTTTTTTCGAGATTCCTGGTCAGGTGTGACCAACCCTGTCATGGGGGGTGGGGATAATCCTGCATGTTCACGTGACAGGAGAATGTCGCTGGAACGACCTGGCGCATCATCTTGTTTTGACGGGACATAAAGGTACACTGGTTCGCGAGATGGGATGAAGCTAATCAGAAACCACGCGAAAGGGGTAGTTGATGACAACGGCCGAAGGCACTTCTCGACAGGCCCCCGTTCCCTTCGGGGAGGCGTTCCGAGCGTTGACTGGATACGGCCCATTTCCATGGCAGGAACTCCTGTTCACGCAGTGGTTATCCCAAGGGGCGATTCCCGCCTCGTGCAGTGTGCCGACCGGATTGGGCAAGACGAATGCGGTCGCAGTCTGGCTCATCGCGCTTGCACACGGCGCTAGGGTTCCGCGTCGCTTGGTGTACGTCGTCAATCGCCGAACGGTTGTCGATCAGACCACCGCCGAGCTGGAGAAACTGCAAAGCAAGCTGCCAAAGCTTCAGATTCCTGATCTCGACACGCTCGCCATCAGTACGCTACGGGGCCAGTTCGCCGATAATGGCGAATGGCTTGCAGATCCTTCCAGGCCAGCCGTCATCTGCGGCACGGTGGACATGATCGGCTCACGCCTCCTGTTCGAGGGCTATCGCATCGGATTCAGGAGCCGGCCTCTGCATGCGGGCTTTCTCGGCCAGGACGCCCTCCTCGTGCATGATGAGGCACATCTGGAACCGGCGTTTCAAGCTCTCGTCGAGCGTATTCAGGAAGAACAGCGCGATTTCGAGCGAGCCGGAGATCTGCCATGGCCGAAACTCCAGGTGATGGCATTGTCCGCCACAACACGGCGTCGGCTGTTGAAGAACGGCGAAGGGGAATCTGCATTCACCATCACGGATCAAGAACGACAGCCGCCAAGTACGCTTCCTGACCTTCCGACCGAGCCGATCCACCATGTCTGGCGGCGTCTTCGGGCCTTGAAGCAGTTGGACCTGCACGAGATCGAGGAGGACAGACCCGTTGAGAAGGTGGTTGAGCTTGCGATGCGGCATGGCCAATCCGGGGCGGCGGTTCTGATCTTCCTGCGAAGGGTCGAGGATACGATCGGTGCCGCGGGGAAGCTGCGCGAGGCGCTGAAAAAGGCGGGCCTGCCGCAACATGTCCAGACGTTGACGGGGACGATGCGCGGCCAGGAGCGCGATGCCCTGTTGCGGACCGATGGTGTATTCGCTCGCTTTTTGCCCGCCTCATCCCGCTCCAGCGAAGCAGTACTGCCCGAGGGAACCGTCTATCTGGCCTGTACGTCAGCGGGCGAGGTCGGAGTGGACATCTCGGCGGACCACTTGGTGTGCGATCTATCAACCTTTGACAGCATGGCCCAGCGCCTCGGTCGGGTGAACCGCTATGGGGACCGCAAGGACACAACGGTCGGTGTGGTCCACCCCAAGACGTTCGGTTCCAAGGACAAAGGAGGCAGCCTCGTCACCACCGACATCGACGTTCGCCGCGAGAGAACCCTTATCCTGCTGCGGAAGCTCCACGGGGACGCCAGCCCGTTGGCGCTGGACCGACTCAGCCCTGAGGATCGCCAGTTGGCCTTCGCCCCCGAGCCGACGATCCCGCCCGCCACCGACATCCTCTTCGACGCCTGGGCGATGACGAGCATCCGCGAGCGTCTGCCCGGCCGCCCTCCAATCGAGCCGTACCTGCACGGCATCGCGGCCTGGGAACCGGCCCGCACTGAGGTTGCTTGGCGCACCGAAGTTGAGCTGCTTACTCCCGAACTGCTTGCACAGCACGCCGAGAGCCTGCCGGGGGACCTGCTCGACGACTACCCGCTCAAGCCGCACGAAGTGCTCAGCGACCGTAGCGACCGGGTCTACACCCAACTGACCGCCATGGCCCGTCGACTCGATGGGCCGTGCCCACTATGGGTTGTCGGCGACCATGGTGAAATCAACATGGTCTCGCTGGGGGAACTCGTCGGTGGCGAGGAGAGGCAGGTTCTCGAACGGATCAAGCACCGCACGCTGCTGCTCCCGCCCTGCGCTGGAGGACTGAGCGCTGACGGCACACTCGACGGCACGGTGGCGACCGACGGCGGGCCACCCTGGGGCCATGACGTCGCAGATCAGTGGATCGACGAGACCGGCCGACCTCGCCGACAGCGCTGCTTCAGCGATGGGCGCCAGCCCGCCAATGCCCCGGCCGGGATGGCGCTGATTCGAATCGTTGACGTGGATCCTCACGCCGAGGAATTCGACGCCGAGGAGCACGAGCACGACAGTGCCGACGATCAGATCGACAACCGGCCCGATGGCGCGGCTATCGCCACTCAAGGCCGATTCTGGTACTGGTACTCTCGCCCTCGCCACGCCGAAGACGCCACCCGCGCCTCCGCGCAGCCCATCACCTGGGATCACCACAGGGAGGATGTGGTGCACCGAGCGAAGCAGATTGCCGCTCGCCTGAATCTGCCGGACGAACTGACGAGCGCCCTCGTTCTCGCCGCCAGGTTCCACGACCTTGGCAAGAAACGAGAGCTTTGGCAGCGATCGATCGGCAACCCCGAGCCGGACCAGTGGTACGCCAAGCCCGGCAAGCCTGTCGGGGGGCCACGCTGGCGGCCGCGGCACACCACGGACTACCGGCACGAATTCGGCTCGCTGCTCGACGCGATGGATCCCCACCAGCCGCACTTTGCCGAACTGGATGCCCTCCGCCCCGAGATGCGGGACGTGGTGCTGCACCTGATCGCCGCCCATCACGGGCACGCCCGGCCGCACTTCCCGCACGACTCCACGACCGACCCGAACCACGCGGACGCAACGGCCGACGAACTCGCACGGGAGACCTGCCTCCGCTACTCGCGCCTCCAACGCCGCTACGGCCGCTGGGGCTTGGCATATCTCGAATCCCTCCTCCGCGCCGCCGACTGGGCCGCCAGCGCCAACCCCACTCCAGCCCAACCCGCCCCCGGGGAGAACACCCAATGACCCGAACCGAGCCGTCCCTCCGCATCAACGTTGACCTGACCAATCCGGGGCAGTTCTTTGCCTGCTGCGGTCTGCTGGAACTCACAGGCCGCCTTGATCGCGACTGCATGGGGTGGTTCGACGCGGGCGCATTCCTGATCAGCACCGTGGCGACCGAGGTGATGGATCGCTTTCTGGACGCAGCCGTCATAGTCATCGCAGACACTCTCGCTCCGGGCGATCAGTTCGGTCCGGACGAGGATGATCGCGGCGAAGAGTGCGGCCCAGAGGACACCGGATCTAAGAGTGCCCCCCTCTGGATCGGCGAGCCGTTTGGCCTACGCCTCGACTGGTGGAACGAAACCTCGATGGATCGGGCCAAGCTCAAGACCTGGTCTGCCGGGCAGAAGGTCTCGGATCTGATGAACGGCGCATCGAAGACCAGCAAGAAGACAGGGAAGTCCATCTATTTGCCCGGCATGCGTGACCACCTTAGGTCCTCGTTGCGTAAGAACCCAGAGGACTGGTTGCGAGCTACCGAACCAATCGACAAGCCGAAGGCCTTCTGCTTCGACAGCCGATTGTCGCGCAACAACGCACTGGACATGGGCCACTCAGGCGGAAGCGTGATGGCGTTCTCCCCGGCAGTAGATGTCCTGGCCCTGGTAGGTCTGCAGCGTTTTCGGCCCTGGTTGATCGAATCCTGGACCCGAAACCGCTACTGCTCCTGGCACGTTCCGCTCTCTGTCGAAGTTGCCGCTGTTGCGGCTCTAGGGCTGCTTCCTCATCTGGTCGCCCACTCGTTTGAGTTCCCTATCAAACCGCGTGACTCCCAAGGGCGGTACAAGCTCTTCGGCCACGCCCAACCTGCAAGGAGACATCATGTCTGATCCGCTGCACACGTACGACTACCTGCTTCCGGCCACGGGCCCGGCGGCCATCACGCTGCAGCAATGGCTGCGGCCTGACAATGGGGAGGTGATCTATCCGCCGACGTATGCCAATCCGTCCCAGCGGAAAGGGGATCCCCCCGTATACAACATCGACCGCTTCCCCGAGAGCGGCCAGTCCGTCTGCGTCATCGACAGCATTCCCTCACAGGCCAACCGTATCGAGCCGATGCTGGGGCGGCTCCGGGACAAGGAGGGGAATCCCATCAGGCTGCTGCCCAACATCATCGTGACGGCCAAGGGCAAGACGAAGGACGGCGAGGATGACCAGACGGCCAATCTGCTCGAAGCCGGCCATCGCGCAGCCGATGCGATGATCCAGTTGTCTTCGCTGCGAGCGGATTTGCTTGCGGCCATCAAGGCGTACGGCAAGGGTGATGCTGTGCCCCTCGCCAAGATCGCGCCCACCTCCCTGGTGTTCGGAATGTGGGACTCACGCGAGAGCGGGGCCAAGGTGCCTCGCCTTCTCAACTCGATCATCCGCGCCTACGACGTGCAGGAGCATCACCGCTCCGCCCAATTCAACCCCGCCATCGACTTCGAGGCCGCGGGCGTGGCGCCAGGTAAGGGCGAGAAGAAGCTGTCCGAGGCGGGCATGGCCGGAGCCCCGGCAACCTTCCAGCACGGTGGGGTCAGCGCCCGCGGCGGCATCCGCCGCGAGGCTTCGCTCAACCTATGCACCCTGCGTGACATCGTCGCCACCGACACCAACCAGACGCTGGCCCTCCAGCGCTACCTGCTGGGGCTAGGCCTCGTCGCCTTGACGTACCTCGATGGCAAGGCCCTGAATCTCCGCCAGGGCTGCCTGCTGGTGGGCGTGCCCGACAAGCCCATGAAACGCGTGGCCATCTACGCCGATGGGACCGAGAAGCCACTGGAACTGGATCCCGACACCGCCTTGGGCTACGCCAAGGCCGCCGCGGACGCCTTTGGGGTCGGCCCTGATCGCCTCGACATCGTCTTTGACCCCAAACTCGCCAAGGAAGCCCTCAAGAAGACCACCAAGGAGGAGGCAGGCAATTGACCCGTTACCTCCTGCTTTCGTTCCGCTTCCTTGATGGGCGATACCACGGCCAGACCGACAGCGGAGAGAGCCCGGAGTGGCCCCCCTCCCCGTTCCGCGTGTTCCAGGCCTTGATCGCCGGGAACGCCCCCGGCGGCGCCATCCCTCAGCCATTGCGCGAGGCCCTCATCTGGCTGGAGCAACTGCCCCCGCCCGACATCCTCGCTCCTCCGGGGCGCCCGGCGGATCGCCCGCTGCTGACCTACGTGCTCAATAACACGTCCGACCGCGCCCCCAACAGCAGGGCTCCGAAAACCATCCGGCCCACGCTGCTCGACGGCGATCGGCTGGTGGAGTATGTGTGGGCGTTCGACGATGCTCCCCCGCATGCCCGCCTTCACGCCGACACGGTCAGCGACGCCGCCCGCCATGTCCGTGCCCTGGGCTGGGGCATCGACCTCGCCATCGGCCACGGACGGATCGTTGATCAAGCGCCGCCGCAGACCCAGCGGCGGACGCGATATTGCCCGGCACGGCCGGAGGTGCTGACGGGCCTCGACCTGCGAACGCCCACCAATGGCAGTCTCGTCTCTTTGGAGCGCACCTTCGCCGAGTACCTCCGGCGGTACGAAACCCCGGGCATCACGCGATTCGAATCCGCCGGGGCGTTATACGAGCCTCGCCCCTACTCCTGCCGCGGGCAACGCCCTTTCGCGGCCTTCCGACTGGTCACCCTCCAAGGGGAAGCCGCCTCGATCAGCCCGCGGCTGATCGCCCCCTTTGTTGGCGTGGTCCGTGAACTGCTGGGACGCCCCCTCGTCACCAACGCCATTGGCGCCGAAACCGTCGAGCGGGACCTGATGGGACACCCCAAAGCAAGCACGCCTACCCGCGTGTCCATCCTCCCTCTGCCGACCATTCGCGACGGGCACACGGACGGCCGTATCCGGCGCGTCATGCTCGCACAACTGCGCTGCGGCGACGGGGATCTGTGCCACCGTCTCGCACGGATCCTCCACGCTCAAACACTCCGCCCCCTCCCGGGGGAGGACCGCATCCCCGTCATCGAGCTGGAACGGATCGCAACCCAAGACGCTGTCTTAAGCAGATACGCCGTCGCATCACGACAGTGGACGTCTGTCACACCCGTCCTTCTACCCGGTTACGACGACCGCAAGCAGCACCAGGGCGACCACCAGAAACGCTTGGCGAGGGCGGAGCAACTCCTGTGCAGGGCCATGGTCCAGGCGGGCATCGACGTTCCCGCCCAGATCGAACTCTCCCGTGTCCCGTGGTGGCCGGGGTCATTGCACGTGCGTGATTACCGGCCTCGCGAGAAACTGCAGCACTACCCGCGTTACCACGTGCGGCTGAGCTTTGATACTCCCATAACCGGCCCCCTTGCCATCGGCGCGGGTCGCCACGCCGGTTTCGGAATCCTCGCGGCATCGGAGGAATAGGACAGACCTATGCCAAGCCACCTTGCCCAACTCGCTGCCGATGACGAACTGACGGTGGACATGCTCGCGCAGTATGCCTACTGCCCCCGGCGGTTCCACCTCATGTACGTCCAGGGCCGCTGGGCCGATAACGCCTACACCCAGGAGGGCCGCAACGTCCACCGGCGCGTCGATCAGCTCGATCACGTCCTGCCCGACCCCGACTCCGCCCCGCCGGACGGAAACCGCGACAGCCCCGAGGGCGAAAGCGAAGGCGACGAGCCGCCCACCGTCAGCCGCTCCGTCGCCCTCGGCAGCGAAACCCTCGGACTCACCGCCAAGCTTGACCTCGTCTCCACCGCCGACGACGAAGCCGCCCCCGTCGAAACCAAGCGAGGCCGCGTCCCCCACAACGAGCAGCGATCCTGGGAACCCGAACGCGTCCAACTCATGGCCCAGGGCCTGCTCCTGCGAGAGCACGGCTACCGGTGCGACCACGGCGTGCTCTACTTCGCCGGCTCACGCACCCGGGTGGATGTGCCCTTCACGCCCGAACTGGAGCAGCGAACCCACGAGTTGATCGCCCTCGCCCGCAACGCCGCGGCAACCACCACACTTCCCCCGCCCCTCGACGACAGCCCCAAGTGCGTCGGGTGCTCGCTGGCGGGCATCTGCCTGCCCGATGAGACCCACGCCCTCACCGACCCCAAGGATTCCCCCGATCCCCCCGACATCCGCCGTCTGTTCCCCGTCCGTGACGACGCCCTGCCCCTCTACGTTCAGGAGCAGGGCGCCGTCGTCGGCAAGAGCGGTCTGGGCCTGGTCATCCGCAAGGGCAGCGAGAAGCTCGGCTCCACCGGCATCAAGGACGTCAGCCAACTCGTCCTGTGCGGAAGCGTCTCCGTCACCGCCCAAGCCCTCAACTGGCTCTGCCAGGAGGGCGTCCCCATCGTTCACCTCACCACGGGCCACTGGTTCTGCGGCCTGACGACCGGCATCACCCTCCGCAACGCCTTTGCCCGCGCCACCCAGTACCAGGCCGCCGCCGACCCCGCTCGCTGCCTCGCCTTCGCCATGGCCGTTGTCGCCGCCAAGGGCGCCAACCAGCGAACCATGCTCCGCCGCAACGCCTCGCTGACCACCAACAACGACCTCGACGGCATGGCCGACCTACTCACGAGGGTCCCGTCCGCTCCCTCCTGCGAGCACCTGCTGGGTCTCGAAGGCAACCTCGCCGCCCGCTACTACGCCAACTTCGCATCCCTGCTGTCCCCGCGAGACTTCGACAGTTCCTGGGACTTCACCACCCGCAACCGCCGCCCGCCCAAGGACCCCGTCAACGCCATGCTCTCCTTCGGATACGCCATGCTCGCCAAGGAGTGCACCGTCGCCCTGCTCGCCGAGGGGCTCGACCCCTGGTGGGGCCTCTACCACAAGCCCCGCCACGGCCGGCCCGCGCTGGCCCTCGATCTCATGGAGGAGTTCCGCCCCCTCGTCGTCGACAGCGCCGTCATCACCGCCATCAACACCGGAATGGTCACGGCCAAGGACTTCACGCGCTCCGCCGCCGGCTGCCTCCTCACCGACACCGGCCGCAAGGCCTTCATCCGCGCCTACGAGGCGCGGCTCGACCAACTCGTCACGCACCCGATCTTCGACTACCGCTGCTCCTGGCGTTCGATCCTCCGCCTCCAGTCCCGCCTGCTCGCCCGGTGGCTCGCGGGCGACATTCCCCAGTACGCGGGCATGACCACGCGATGAGAGGATAGCCCGTGCGAAAACGATATCTCGTCGCGTATGATGTCTCCGACGACAAACGGCGGACGGCCGTCTTCAAGACCCTCATGGGCAACGGAGACCACGTGCAGTTCAGCGTCTTCATCTGCCAGCTCAACGGCGTGGAACTCCAGCGTCTCAAGGGCAACCTGCGCGACAGCCTCAATGCCCGCCAGGACCAGGCCATCATCCTCGACCTGGGCCCGGCCGAGGGCGAGTTGGGTTCGCGCCTAGAGTGCATCGGCCGCTCCTACACGCCACCCGCTAGGGTCATGGTGATCTGATGGAAGGGCTTTCGAGCGGTCCAGTGATCGGCAATTCCCGGGGGCCGCTCGAACCTTTTGACAACCAAAGAGTTATGAAGGAAAAAGGCCCTATGCCAAGCCGCCCCGGCCATCGGACGATTGCCACCGCTCGAAAACGGCCCTGCAGGTCGTTATGCTGCCGCCAGTTGCAGGGGCGGCCCCCTTCCGCCTCACCCCTGAGGCGGCCCCATTGAAGCGATAATCGGCGTCGTGAACCACACCCAGCTCATTCCCTTCCGCCTCACCCCTGAGGCGGCCCCATTGAAGCGACACCACCGTGGCGATCGCCGCGGGCGTCGTGACCCCCTTCCGCCTCACCCCTGAGGCGGCCCCATTGAAGCCCCAAGGGCATCAAGGACATCGCCGCCGCCGTGGCCCCCTTCCGCCTCACCCCTGAGGCGGCCCCATTGAAGCCGGTCGGTCGCGGCGGCGGTCAGCGACTGGGCGGGCGCCTTCCGCCTCACCCCTGAGGCGGCCCCATTGAAGCGAGGAGGAGAACCGGACGGACAGCGTGGCCGCTTGGGCCTTCCGCCTCACCCCTGAGGCGGCCCCATTGAAGCCCCCCTCGCCCGCCGCCGGCGGGGGCGCCGACAATCCTTCCGCCTCACCCCTGAGGCGGCCCCATTGAAGCTCTCCCGCCGGTCTCCCGGCGTCTGGGGGCCTAGTCCTTCCGCCTCACCCCTGAGGCGGCCCCATTGAAGCAACCAGTCCGCGATGTCGGTAAACGTGGAACCCGGCCCTTCCGCCTCACCCCTGAGGCGGCCCCATTGAAGCACGACGTACCTGCAGGTCACGCGGGGGCTCCTGCGGCCTTCCGCCTCACCCCTGAGGCGGCCCCATTGAAGCGTCTCGATCTCCAGCTCCTCGATCCGCTCGGTGCGGCCTTCCGCCTCACCCCTGAGGCGGCCCCATTGAAGCTAGGTGTAGCCGTCGGTCTCCACGGTCGCGGACATCCCTTCCGCCTCACCCCTGAGGCGGCCCCATTGAAGCCAGGATGTCGCCGAAGTGCCGCCGCGCAACCACCGCCCTTCCGCCTCACCCCTGAGGCGGCCCCATTGAAGCATACTCTCCGCAATGCTGGCACTTCGCCCACCATTCCTTCCGCCTCACCCCTGAGGCGGCCCC
>JAWLCQ010000018.1:0-45660 GCA_041687095.1 Phycisphaerae bacterium
CCCCAACGCACGCGCTCGAGGCGTCGCACGCGCTTGGGGCGTCCCCCACCTCCTGCGACGGGGGTCTCCTGACCCCCGTCGTCCCGGAGGGGTGAGTGGCGCCTCCGCGTCAGCGTCGTTGGAGCGGTCCCTTCGCGCCAGGCCTTCGACAGGCTCAGGACCAGCCCTTCGACAGGCTCAGGACAGGTTCCCGCCGCGACCGAAGCGCCGCCATGACGCTGTCGCGGAAGCGTTTCGCTCGTTCCCGGACGTTGGGGGTCAGGAGACCCCCAACGCACGCGCTCGAGGCGTCGCACGCGCTCGAGGCGTCGCACGCGCTCGAGGCGTCACACGCGCTCGAGGCGTCGCACGCGTTCGAGGCGTCGCACGCGCTCGAGGCGTCGCACTCGCTTGGGCCGTCGCACGCGCTGGAGACGTCGCGCCGCGTCGGTTCGCCGTTTCCCGCACGTCTCTCTTTCTCTGCGCTCTCCGCGGTCTCTGCGGTGATTCAGAGGCCCGATTCGCAATCCGCGCATCACTCCTGCGGAGCGTACCCGACGAGGACCACCACGCGCCCGCTCCGCAGCGCCGCCGCCGCCCGCGGATCGGTGCGGAGCGTTTCGACGGCGGGGGCGGAGAGCAGGAACGTCGCGGGCTGGTCCTTGGCGGTCCCCGCCGCTCGCAGCACGAACCGCCGCCCCGCCCCGTCCTTCGCCGCCTCCGCCGTTACGCCCGTCAGCTCGTCATGCGCGACGTCCGTCCGGGCGAAGACGACCAGGCCATCGCGGATCGCTCGCTCGCGCGGGACCGACTGGAGGTCCAGGATCACCTGCCCGTCCTCCGTCGCGAGCACGGGGAACATCGCGGGCTGGGCGTCCGTTCCGCGGGCGTCGATGATCAGCAGGTCGCGACGCTCGAGGTCCTCGGGGGCCGGTGCGGGCAGGGCCAGGCGGCCGGGGGCGGGCGGAAGGCGGCGGACGGCGCGGAGCTGATCGTCGTAGACCGTCCCGGCCAGCGACGTCACCCCGAACATCGGCACGTGCACTTCCGAGCACCACCACGGGCGCCCGTCGATCTCGATGGGGTAGCGGTGAGCGATCTCGAAGTCCTGGAGGAAGCCCTGGAGTTTCACGCGCCCGCCGCGGAGGCCCTCGACGCTCCCGGTGGGTCCGATGCGGACCCCGCTCCCCAGGGCCATCGCGTTGCGGAGGGCGACGACGTCGGCGGCGCGCTTGGCGGCGGCGATGTCCTGCGGGGTGTGGCGGACCTGCCGCCCGCAGCCGGTGGCGACGATGAGCCGCCGCGACCAGTCCACGTACGCCCCGGGATGGTTGGCGTCCTGGAGGGGCTGGCGGACGGGGGCGAGGCCCGTCAGCAGTTCGGGCTTCACGGGGGGCAGGGAGAAGGCCTTGGCGTGCTCGGACAGGGGGACCGGGATCAGCGCCGGGCCCGCCGGGTCCGTGTCGGCGGGCTGGGTGGCGGGACAGGTTGGCTCCTGGGCCCCGGTGTCGGCGGGCACGTCCGCACTGGCCCCGTCGGCCGCCACGCCCACATTGGCACACAGCACCATCGCCGCCACGCCGACCAGGAGAAGTCGCAAAGTCATCATGTTCATATTCTCTCACGACCCGCGGGGGGTGGAAAGGTTCGTCTGACGATCGCCGTTGGCGCCTTCGCCCCCGTGCCTCGCCGTTGCCAGCAGCGACCCCGCCACCCCGCCCAGCGCGAAGCACAGGATGTCCGTGGTGGAGGGGGTGCGGGTGGGCAGGAACACCTGCCCGAACTCCAGCACCGCCCCGAAGAGCCCCGCGACCCAGGCGGCGAGGAGGGCGCGGCGGAGGCGGCCGGTCCGCCAGTCGCGCACGCCCCCGACCTGCAGGGCGTACGTCGTCGCCCCCAGCAGGAGGATCGTCCACACGAACAGCCGCACCTGCTCCCCGTGCCCGTGCAGGGCGTAGTCGTACAGCGGCAGCAGGCGGGCGGTGGGGGAGTCCGGGGCGTCGGGCGCGGGGGCGGGGAGGGCGAAGTTGAACGGCGCCCACGCGAGGTAGACGACGAAGAGCCCCAGCAGCGCCCCGGCCAGTACGTGCGCCCCGCGCGGGGTCAGGGTGGCGCGGAGGCGGGCCGCGATGGCCATCGCCGCCACCGCTCCCCCCCCCGACGCCAGCACGTTGGCGGGGTTGGCGAACCGCCCGACGATGAACACCTTCGCCGCCTCCAGCAGTGCGGCGAGCAGGATGGCCGCCAGGGCGCCCCAGAGGTACGGGCGAGTTGCCCCCACGCCGTCGGGGGGCGCGTCCGCGGGGTTCTCCCGCGTTGGGTCCCCCGCGCACACCGCCCCCAGCACGGCCGCCAGGATGCCCCACACGCCCGCGCGGACCACCACCCAGTGATGCCACGCGTGCTCCGTGAAACCTCCCAGCGGGAGCAGGCGGAGCGTGTGCTTGGCGCTGTCCTTGAGGGCGGAGAGTTGCAGCGTGGGCAGCAGCGGCCAGAGGGCGTCGAGGGCCAGCAGGAGGATCAGGATCCCCGCCACCGTCCGCAGAGGCCGTCCCGCTCCCCCCGGGCGAAGTTGCCTCCGCAGCCCGCCCAGGGCGCGTTCGCCCCAGAGGAGGCTCAGCCCGGCCCCGAGGGCGGTTCCGGCGGCGTTCATGACCAGGTCGTTCACGCCCGCGGTTCGGGTGGGCGAGAGGGTCTGGAGGAGTTCGACGGCGGCGCTGAGCGTGACGCCCCCCGCCACCGCGAGCAGGGCGGTGCGTCCGCGGGCTCGCCGCCGGCCGTCGCGGGGGGCGGCCAGCAGCGCCCCCAGGGGCACGTAGAGCAGCAGGTTGGCCAGCAGGTCGGAGCGGCTGGGCGGTCGGTCGGTCGCGAGGGGCCACGTCCGCCAGGCGGAGCGGTAGGCTCCCGCCGCCTGGGCGGGGGAGTGCGTGAAGTCAAAGGGCATGAGGCTGCCGTACAGCACCAGCAGCGCGTAGAGGGTCGCCAGGACGCGGAGGGGTCGACGCTTCATGTCTATAGGATGTATCGGCTCGGGCCCGCCGGGCACTTGGGGCCGCCGCCCAGAATCCGTCGGTGCGATTGGCGTGCGACGGTTCCATATCCTAGTGTTCGCTCGAAGCAGGGCCGCGGCGGTGGGCCGGGCCCGTGTGCATCTCTTAAGGAAATCGCAGAATGACCAAGGGCATGGTGGAAGTTGCAGCGGTCGTGGTGTTGAGTGGCGGATGCGCCGGGCTTGCGGGCCTGGCCACCGTCGCCATCCCCGTCGCGCTCGGGCGGGTCGGGGCCGGGAAACTGGCCCTGGACTACCTGCTGGGCTCGATCCTGCTGGTGCTGTCCCTGCCGCTCCTGGCGGTCTGTGCGGCCATCATCCGCCTGTCCAGCCCCGGGCCGGTCCTGCTGCGGCAGACCCGCATCGGCTGCGGCGGACACACCTTCGAGATGCTCAAGCTGCGGACCATGTACCAGGACGCCGAAGCCCGCACCGGGCCCGTCTGGGCCGCCGACAACGACCCCCGCGTCGTCCCCGCCTGCCGATGGATGCGCCTGACGCACGTGGACGAACTGCCCCAACTCGTCAACGTGCTCCGCGGGGAGATGTCGCTGGTGGGCCCGCGGCCCGAGCGGCCGGAGATCCTGGCCTCGCTCCGCCGCTGGTACCCCCACCTCGCCGACCGCCATACGGTCCGCCCCGGCATTACGGGGCTCGCCCAGGTGCGGTGGAGCTACGACACCACGCCCGAACGGTTCGGCCGAAAGCTCGACGCCGACCTGGAGTACATCGAGTCGCACAACCTGCTCGTGGACCTGTGGATCCTGCTGGTGACGCTGCCACGCTGCATCGACACCCGCGGGGCCCGATGACGCCCATCGCCGCGCCGCCCGCCCCCCGGGCGCCCCGGCCTGTGAATGCTCGTGAAGGAGGAGGATGACGATGCCCAAGTTGATCCCTGCGCTTCTGCTCGCCCTGACGGCCGTGGCGGCCGGTGCGGTGCCTGCGGGGGCCTCCGGTCCGCCGGGCCCTGCGGCGCCCCTGGTGGGAGTTGCGGGGTCCGAGGGTCCGGGCGGGCTGGCGGATCCCGCCGCTGTTGCCCTCCCTGCGGCCCTCTCCGCAGCCCCCGACGCGTCCCCGGCGGACCCCGCGGAGATCCCGGCCTCCCCCGCCCCCGCGCGGGTCGCGGGTGGGACGGGCGCGGGGGTTCCGCTGGCGTGCGCCCCGGTGCTGGCGGTCGTGCCCGTCGTCCCCGAGCCGCTGACCCTCCTCACCGTCGCCGGTGGGGTGGGAGGGCTGCTCCGCTACCTCCGCCGCCGCGTCCGCGACCAGTGAGGCCGCCGCAAAGTCGTGGCACGGGCATCTTGCCCGTGTGTCGCAGGGGCGTCTCGCCCCTGCCCGATGGGCAGGTGGGGCCTGGTGGCCCTGAAAACCTTCTCCAACCCATGTGGTCCCGCTGGCAAAGGCCACGGGCAAGATGCCCGTGGGACACATGGGCGAGACGCCCATGCCACGGAAGACGGACTTCGCGATGACCCCCGCGACCAGTGAGTCTATGGACAGAACTCGACATATGCGGTATACTGGACCGCTCGAGGAAACGAATGGAGGATTCGCAGGCTGCCATGTTCCCGCCTTGGGGACGTGGAGGAGATGGCGGTGCGGGCGTCCGGCCATGAGCCTGACGGGCCTCGCGCCCGTGGCGGAACCGCCCGAGCGGGGCGAGACTCCCCCGCGGTGCACGGGCAGAACGCCCCCGCTGCGGAAGAACGGGTCCTCCGACACGTTCTGAGACGAAAGGCAAACGTACGCCATGATGCTCGGGGCGATCGAGTGGATCTCCGTGATTGCCGCCGGTGGAGGACTGGCCGGGCTCGCCGCCGGCCTGTCGCGCCGGCCCTTCGACATTGCCAAGGGCCTCACCGACCTGGCGGTGGGAGGGCTGTGCCTGCTGCTGTCGCTCCCGGTGCTCGCGGTGTGTGCGGTCATCATCAAGCTGTCCAGCCCGGGCCCGGTCCTCCTCGCCCAGTGGCGGATGGGCCGCGGCGGGAAGGTGTTCCGCATGCTCAAGCTCCGCACCATGATCGTCGACGCCGAGCCCGACGGGCGACCCGTCTGGGCCGCCGACAACGACCCCCGCGTCGTCCCCGCCTGCCGGTGGATGCGCACCAGCCACATCGACGAGCTGCCCCAGCTCCTCAACGTGCTCCGCGGGGAGATGTCGCTGGTGGGCCCGCGGCCCGAACGGCCGGAGATCCTCGAAGACCTCGCCGGCCGCTACCCCCACGTCTACCGCCGCCTGGACGTGCTGCCCGGGATCACGGGCCTCGCCCAGGTGCGGTGGAGCTATGACACCACGCCCGAGCGGTTCCGCCACAAGCTGGCGAGCGACCTGGAGTACATCGACACCTGCAACTGGTTCCTCGACGCCGCCATCCTGCTCGCGACTTTCCCGAAGTTCATCGATCGCCAGGCGCGATGACCCGTGCCCGCCCGGCCTTGCCCGGGGAGGCCGACGGCGCCCAACGCCGTTAGACGACCCTTACGCAGGCCCCCTCCGGGGCGGCCTATGGAGCTTTGCCATGAATCTGCATACGACTCGAATCCTCCCCGCCCTGGCCATCGGGCTGCTGTGGCTGTCCGCCCCGGCGGGGGCGCAGACGGCCCGAGCCGGCAACGCCTCCGTTCAGCCGCCCCGCCAGCAGGGCAACGTGCAGGGCTCCTACACGACCGGTTCCATGATGCGCCCGGTGTCCTTCGCGCCCCCGCGCGCGCCGTACTCGCCCCTGCAGTCGGGCCTCCGCACGCCCAGCGCGCACCATCGCCCGCTGTCGCCGGGCTCGCAGTTGCGGACGGTGACGTACCACACGCAGTACGCCCAGGGCGGAGGGGAGCGGGCGATGTACGCCGGGCGGGCAATGACCCAGCCCGGAATCGCCGGGCAGCGCAGCTTCCTGGAGGCGATGGCCATCCGGGCCCGGCGGGAGTACGCCCCCGAGGGCTTCAGCAAGCCGCGCAGCTCCACCGGGTTCATCGAGAACTACCACCGCCCCGGGGGAGGGTTCACGTCGTGGTACTACCGGGCGGGCACCACCCGCGGCAGCAGCCTGTGGACGAGCAGCAGCTTCCTCGGCATGCGGGGGGGGATGCTGGACCGCATCCGTGCGGCCCGTGCGGAGGGGGGGATGGAGATCGAGAAGGCCTACCGGGCGTGGGAGTCGCAGCTCTCCCGCAACAAGTCCACGACCATCCAGCTTGGCCGGGGGCAGGGGCTGGAAGGGGCCCTGCTCACGATCGCCAAGGCCCGCAAGGACCCGCAGCTCCTGCGCGCCACCCCGCAGCAGTACTTCTACGACCGGTACGGCACGTACGTCCGCTCCTACTACCGCCGCGACCCCACCGCCTCGCCCCGCCTGCCCCTGGGCTACACCACCCGCCTGCTGATGAACTTGGGCGGCAAGGCCCCGGACCCGTACCAGTTGCTCATGCACTTCGGGACGAGCGTCCGCTAGCCGGCGTTCCCCCGCGCGCATGTGCCGCCCCAAGCGCGTGCAATGCCCCAAACGCGTGCGACGCCCCGAGCGCGTGCGCCGCCCCGAGCGCGTGCGTTGGGGGTCTCCTGACCCCCAACGTCCCGGAACGAGCGGAACGGTTCCGCGATAGCGTTATGGCGGCGCTTCGGTCGCGGCGGGGACCTGGCCCTGAGCTTGTCGAAGAGCCGCCGCGAAAGGGGGCACTCCAACGACGCTGACGCGGAGGCCTTCCTCGCCCCTCCCGGACGCCGGGGGTCAGGAGACCCCCGTCGCAGGAGGTGGGCGCGTGCGACGCCCGAAGCGCGTGCGTTGGGGGTCAGGAGACCTCGTTGTTCTACACATCTCGCCGTGGATTTCCCGCACGATGCGCCCTGGACCCAGGCGGCCTCTTCGCCCCGGAAGGGGCGAGGGAGAATAGCCGGGGGCGCAGCGCAGCGGAGCCCCCGGTACAGGCCGAAAGAGATAGAGCCCCGTAGGGGCGAGGGAGATGGAAGACGGGACCTCGTGGGAACCCCCACGGCTCCCTCGCCCCTGTCGGGGCTCTGAAGGACGCAGCCGCCTTCCGGGGGTTCCGCTTCGTCCACCCCCGGCTACTGTCCCGCGCCCCTGTCGGGGCTGTCGGACCGACGCCCGGAATCGGGTCCCTGGCGCCCCGCGAGGCCGAGATGTGTAGAACAACGAGGTCAGGAGACCCCCAACGCACGCGCTTGAGGCGATACCCAGGTGATAGCTGACATCGGAATGCTGATAGCTGAAAGCTGAAAGCTGGTGACTGAAAGCTGATAGCTGCCCCCCCCCAAACGGCGGCCCCCCAGCCCGCAGCGGCCCCCGGGGCCGCGTATTGGGCACGGAGGGGGTACGAGTGCTACAACACTCTGCCGGCTCTAGGTTTGCGATGGATTATCCGCCTGACTGTGCCCAATCCGCCGAAAAAAAACTTCGGAAATCCAAAAATAGGGGGCCGGTTTTCCGGACTTTTGGGCAGTGCTACTACTTAGGGGGGGACTACTGCTTCTGCTGGATGGGGGTGGTCGGCCTTGGGGTTCCAGGCGCATCGCCGGTAACTCGGAGGCAGTGTCGGTTGGACGTGGTTGCTTCGCTTCGCTCCGCAAACCACGGCACCCGGCCGGTAGTTCGGGGGCTGCGCCGGTTGGGCGTGGCCGCTCCCGGCTTCGCCAGGGCTGCGCCGCGGCAGGCCGCTTCGCTCCGCAAACCGCGGCACCCGGCGGACCACGGCACCCCGCAAACCGCGGCACCCGGCGGACCACGGCCCCCGGTTGGTGGCGAAAGGTTCCAGGGCAGGGGCGAGACGCCCCTGCGACACACGGGCGAGACGCCCGTGCCACGGAAGAAGGGCCGTTGCGCCCGCTCGGGGCGGGCGAGGGGGGGTTTGGAGAGTGGGCGGTGCGGTTGGTATATTCGTTACAGTCCGCACAGCGAGGTTTGTCGCTAAATCCCGCCCACCCTGCTTAAGTCTCCCCATCGGACCGCCGATGCGATCTAGGCACGCGAGTTTCCGCGCCGGATCGGCCGGCGGTGCGGGCGAGACGGCCCGTCGCGGAGTCCCCCCGCGGGACCGGAGATAGGCAAAAGTTCCGAATCGTTATCGGACGATAGACACTACGAGCGGGATCGACGGGCGACCGTCGCCCGGATCGGGCGGACAGAATGATGCGACAGACGAACGCGAACGGAATCCGATGGAGGCTGCTGGGCGCGGTGAGCCTGGCGGCGATGACGGCCGGGATGTGCGGGTGTTACCACTCGGAGGATCTCGTGGCCTTCCTCAAGACGCCCCGCAGCCCGGTGGCGGCGGAGGAGTACCGCATCGCCCCGCCCGACGTGCTGACGATCAAGTCGCTCCGCGTCCCGGAGGTGGATCAGGCGACGCAGCAGGTGCGCCCCGACGGGTGCATCAACCTGCCGCTGCTGGGCGAGGTCTTCGTGGCGGGCAAGACCCCGCAGGAAGTGGAGGAGATGCTCATCGCCCGGGCGGAGCGGTACTACGCGGACATCGAGCTGTCGGTGGAGGTGCTGCAGTACAACTCCCGGCGGTTCTACGTGTTCGGGGAGGTGTACAACCCGGGCCCGCTGCCGTGGACGGGGCGGGACTCGCTCCTGGACGCGCTGGCCAAGACGATGCCCAACCGCATCGCCTGGCCCGAGCGGGTCCTGGTGGTTCGCGGGGACGCCCCGCAGGTGGGGGGCTTCGCCTGCACGGAGCCCGAGGACGAGAGCAAGACCTTCCAGGTGACCGGCGTGCGGGACGGGACCCCGGACCGCCCGCGGCACACGTTGGTGGTGAACCTCAACGCGATGATCAAGAAGGGCGACATGTCGTCGAACATCCTCCTGATGCCCGACGACATCGTCTACGTGCCCCCGAACCCCTTCGCCGAGACGGGCCTGGCGATCCAGCAGATCCTGTTCCCGGTCACCGGGGTGCGCGACCTGTGGCTCGAAGGCAAGTTCTGGGCCAACCCCAACCGGGACAGCACGACGATTTCGACGTCCAGCGGCGGACTCATAGTGAGGTAAGCAGATCATGGCAGAGACGATTCGCAAACGCACCCCCCGCGACCTGCTGCGGATGGCCTTCCGGCGGTGGAGGGTCTTCCTGCTCAGCGCGGTGCTCTTCGCGCTCATCGCCCTCGTCGCCGCGCACTTCATCACCCCCCGCTACGTGGGGACGGTACGGTTCGAGCGGCGGATCGACAAGACGCTCACCCCCGACGGGCTCAGCGGGCTCCAGAGCCCCGGCGCCTTCGACGCCGAGAAGCTCACGCTCCAGCACGAACTCCACGGCTATGAGGCCGTCGCTCGCGTCGTCGCCGCCGAGCCCTTCGAGTTCTTCAAGGACCTGCCCCGCGCGGACGACGGATCGCTCACCCGCGAGGGTGAGATCCGCAAGCGCGAGGTCATCCACGGCATCATCGCGGGCCTCCAGGTCCAGTTCGAGATCAACAGCGATGCGGTGGACCTGATCTCCGTGAGCTTCGTCCACGCCGACCCCAACCTCGCCCAGAGCATCCCCAACGCCCTGGTGGCCAACTACATCACCGGGCAGAGCCACCGCCGCCTCGCCCGCCTCGAGGCGTCCCGCGACTGGCTCAAGGAGCATGCCGACGCCGCCGAGCGCGCCCGCCAGGCCGTCGCCGACCGCAAGATCGAGCTGGAGTCCAAGTACGTCGGGCTCAAGGGCGGGACGCAGGAGGACATCGACCGCCGCATGCAGCAGACCAAGGCGGACCTGACGGCGGTGCTGCGCCTGGTCGATCTCGCCGAGAAGAAGTACGCCCGGCTGCTGGCGCTGCGGAACGAGCAGGTGAACGGGGTCGAGGACCTGCCCAAGCAGGTGATCAAGGGCCCCAACCCCGAGCTGGAGCGGCTGGGGGCGGAGCTGCAGGAGTACCGCGTCGAGCTGGACCTGGCCAAGACGCTGCGGAAGATGACGGACAGCCACCCGGCCATCGTGACGCTGCAGCAGCGGATCGAGTCGCTGGAGAAGCGGATCCGCGACACGCCCGCCGAGATCGTCATCCAGACGATCTACGGGGAGAACACCGGGGCGAGCGAGTTCGCCGCCCGCATCGCGGCCGCCCAGTCCGAGGTCGAGATCCTCTCGCTGGAGCGCGACCGCGTCGCGTCGCAGGTCCAGGGGTACGAGCAGATGATGAAGGACTTCGACGGGCCGCGCCGCCAGTACGTCGCGACGGTCGAGGAGCTCGACGCCCGCACCATCGAGGCGCAGGAGTGGCAGCGGCGGCTGCGGGACATGGAGATGGTCCTGCTCGCCGAGCGCGAGAACCGCCGCCAGCAGCTCAGCGCGGTGGAGCTGGCGCGGGAGCAGTTGTTCCCGGCGTTCCCGTCGCTGCTCCGCGTCTTCGCCGTCGCGTTCCTCGGGGCGATGGCCTTCGCGCTGGGGATGGTGCTGCTGTTCAACGCCGTCGATCACACCATCGACGAGCCCGAGGAGGCGGGGATGCGGTTCGGGGTCCCGGTGCAGGGCGTGATCAGCGAGATCGTCAGCCCCCGCCAGCAGGCCATCCGCGGCTGGAAGCGCTGGGTCCTGGGCCCGGCGGTGACGGCGGCGTTCGTGGTGGTGCTGGGGGTGGCGTCGCTGAGCATCGTGCTGTGGCTGCGGCAGCCCGAGCAGTACGGCCAGTTCTGGTCCTCGCCCGCCACGTACCTCTACCAGATGATCGCCAGATAGCACAGGGACGGCCATGTACCTGAATTTTTACCAGCTCAAGGAGTTCCCCTTCTCGCTGACGTGCGACGAGAAGTTCTTTTACGAGAGCTCTCGGCACGTGCACACGCTGGCCCGCATGGTCTACACGGTCCAGCAGCGCAAGGGCATCGTCCTGGTGACCGGGGGGACGGGAACGGGCAAGACGTTCCTGTCCCGCATGCTCGCCAAGCGCCTGGGGAACGACTGCCTGGCCGTGCAGTTCCAGAACCCGCCCCAGAGCGGGCTGCACCTGCTCCGCGCCATCGCCGCCCACACCCAGCTCGCCCACGAGCCCGCGGCGGACGAGTTCGCCCTCATGGAGACGCTCCAGGACCACCTGGGCTGCCTCCACGACCAGGGCCGCCTCCCCGTGCTCATCTTCGACGACGCCCAGGAACTCACCGATGACGCCCTCCGCACCGTCCGCTTCGCGTCCAACTGGGAGCGCGGCGGGCAGACCCTCGTGCAGGTCGTCCTCATCGGGCAGCCCGAGCTGTTCGGCCGCCTGCAGGAGCCCCGCTGGGAGCCGCTCCGCCAGCGCGTGGTCCTCAGTTGCCAACTGGGCCCGCTGGCGCGCGAGGACTGCTCGTCGTACATCGACTACCGCCTCCTGGTCGCCGCCGCCAACGGCACGCACGTCCGCTTCACGGACGAGGCGCGGGACGAGGTCTTCGCGGCCTCCCGCGGGGTGCCGCGGCTCATCAACGTCCTGTGCGACAACGCCCTGCTGCTGGGCTACACCCGCGGGGTCAAGACGATCGACCGCACGATCATCGCCGACGCCCGCCGCGAGCTGACCCTCTGCGACCGCCAGATCGCCGCCGAGGCCCCCGCGGCCGAGGCCCCCGCGACCGAGACGGCCGCCGCCGAGACGGCCCCGGCGGCGTGCGTGGCGGGCGTCATGGCCTTGGCGGAGGCGGACGACGCCGCCCCCGCAACCCCGGCCCCCGCGCCGGCCCGCGAGGCAGCCCCCGAGGCAGCCCCCGAGGCGGCGGCCGATGCGGCTGCTCCGGCGCCGTCCGCGCCCCCGGACACGACCACGGAACTCTCCCCCCACGAAGCCCGCCGCCAGGCCGAACTCGCCGCGGCCGCCGAACTCGCCCGCCGCCGGGCCGCTCGCGCGGCGCGGGAGGCGGCCCCCGAAGACGCCGCCGCCGAGACCGAGCACGCCGCCCCCGCCCCCGCCGCCCCCGCCGCCGCCGCGCCCCTCCCGGCGGACCGCCGCGACGAGGAACTCGCCGCCGCCGAACGCATCGCCCTCCGCCGCGGCGAACGCGCCCCCGCCCCGCCCTCCGGGGACACCGAACTCGCCCGCGCCGCCGCCGAACGCGCCGCCGCCGCCGAACAGGCCCGCCGCGCCGCCGAACGCGCCGCCCGCCAGGCCGCCGAAACCCACCAGGCCTCCTCCGCCGCCGAGGCCGCCACCGCCGAACTCTCCGCCCGCCGCGCCGACTACGCCCGCAAACGCGCCGAGGCCGCCGCCGCCGCCGAGCAGGCCCGCCTCCACGCCCAACGCGCCGCCCTCCGTGCCCCGGCGCCTCCGCCCGTCCCCGCCGGCCTCCAGGCCCCCCCCGCGCACGACGAGCCCCCGGCCCCCCTCGCGCACGATGAGCCCCCGGCCCCGGACGAGGCGCTGGCGCCCGTGGGCGCTGCGGCGGCCACCGACCTGGCGCCCGCCGAGCCGGCGCCCGAACTGATGGACGACGCCCTCGTCACCCACCACGACCGCGGCGGGCCCATCGCCGAGGAGTACCGCGCCCTCCGCACCAACCTCCTCGCCGCCCATCCCGAGGGCAAGTTCTGCTACGTCATCACCTCCTCCCGCGAGGGCGAGGGCAAGACCATCACCTGCCTCAACCTCGCCCTGGTGATGACCGAGTTCGCCAACCGCCGCACCGTCGTCGTCGACTGCGACCTCCGCAAGGCCCGCATGGCCGACTACCTCGCGGCCCCCAACTCCCCGGGCCTCGCCGACGTCCTCCGCGACTCGGTCGCCCTGGAGCAGGTGGTGCAGGAGACGGAGTACGCCAACCTCGCCTTCATCCCCGCCGGGCACGCCCGCGCGACGGAGGCGGGCGAGCTGCTGGCGTCGGGGCGGCTGCAGGAGATCATCGCCGCCCTGCGGGCCCGGTACGACTACGTGATCCTCGACACCCCGGCCATCGCGTCGCTGCCCGACGCGGCCATGGTGGGCCTGGCGGGGCAGGGCGCGGCGCAGGCGCCCGAGGCGCTGCTGGTGGTCCGCATGTACAAGACCCGCCGCGAGTCCGTCGACAGCTCGATCCGCCACCTCCGGGGGGCGGGCGTGAAGCTGTCGGGCGTGGTTCTGACCGACCGCAAATTCTTCATCCCCAGTGCGCTGTACCGGCACCTGTAGGGGGTGGGGTGACGACCAATCTGCCACCGCTGACCGTTCGGCCCTTCGCCGCCGCCCACGCCGCCGCGTGGGACGCGTACGTCCTCGCGCACCCGCAGGGCACGCTGTTCCACGCCCGCGCGTGGTCGCGGGCGGTCGAGCGGGCCTACGGGCACCGGCCCGCGCACCGCACGGTGTGGGCCGGGGAGAGGCTCGCGGGCGTCCTGCCGCTCTTCGAGGTCCGCAGCGCCTTCGTGGGCACGGTCCTCGTGAGCGTCCCCTACGGCACCTACGGGGGCATCCTCGCCGATACCCCCGCCGCCCGGCAGTTGCTGCTGGCGGCCGCCGACGAGGAGGCCGACCGCATCGGGGCCCGCTACGTCGAACTCCGCCACCGCGAGGCCAACGACCTCGCCCTGCCCGAGACGGACCGCTACGTCACCTTCCGCAAGGAACTGCCCGCGCGCGTCGAGGACGTGGCGGCCTTCCTCCCCCGCAAGACCCGCGCCGCCGCCCGCAAGGGCGCGCGCGACACCGAGGTCCGCTTCGGGGGCGAGCACCTCGACACGGCCTACGACCTCTACGCCTACGCCCTCCGCCGCCTGGGTTCGCCCAACTACCGGCGGGCGTTCCTCCACGCCCTGCAGGCCGAGCACGGGGACGCCTGCGTCGTCACCCTCGCGTGCGACGCCCAGGGGCCTGTCGCCGGGCTCATCAGCTTCATCTTCCGCGACGAGATCATCCCGTACTTCACCGGGTCGCTCCCGCGCGGCCAGGCGCTCAACGCCAACAACGCCATGCACCTGCGGCTGATGGAGTGGGCGGTGGAGCACGGGATCCGCCGGTACGACCTCAACCGCTCGCGCCAGGACAACCGCGGGCCGTACCTGTTCAAGTGCCTGCACGGGTTCGACCCCGAACCGCTGCACTACCAGTTCTCGCTGCACGGGGCGCGGGAGCTGCCGAACCTCTCGCCCTCCAACCGCCGCTTCGCCCTCGCCGGGCGCATCTGGCGCAGGCTGCCGCTGCCCCTGACGCGGTGGGTTGGCGGGCACGTCACGAAGTGGATACCATGAACGGCCCCACCGGGTCACACACGAGGCGGGTAGCTCAGTTGGAGAGCGCGTCCCCGATAAGGACGAGGTCGCTGGTTCGACTCCAGCCCCGCCTAGTCCGCCGCTGCGCGGCGGGATTGCGGATTGCGGATTGCGGATTGCGGATTTGCGGGGTGGTGGTCCGGGGTCCCATGCGCGGGGCGGCCCCCATTGGAAATTGGAAATCGGTAACCGTTCACGGGGTGCCACCCTCAAGCGGCGCCGTTCAGCCGCTTGGGGGTGCTGCGGCATGGCGAGCCCCACACCCCCAAGCCGCGAACGGCATGCGGCTTGAGGGTGGCACCCTGTTTGAACGGCCCCGTGAACGGTTACGGAAATCGGAAATTGGAAATCCGTCCAGTTTCCTCCCCGGAGGCGCCGCATGAAACGCCTCCTCTACCTCTGCCACCGCGTTCCGTACCCGCCCGACAAGGGCGAGCGGGTGCGGGCGTTCCAGGAGATCCTGGCGCTGCGGGAGCACTTCAGCGTCAGCCTCGCCGCCCTGGCCTTCGACCCCGACGAGCACGACTGCGCCGAGCCCCTCTACGACTGGTGCGAGGAGGTCTACATCGCCCGCGCGGGCGGGCCCCGCGGCCTGCTCCGGGGGGCGCGGAGCCTGCTGGGCGGGCGGAGCCTCACCGAGGGCTACTTCCACAGCCCCCAACTGCACCGCCGCCTCGCCGGGGCCGCCGACCGCCGGCCCTTCGACATCGCGGTGTGCTTCTCGTCGGCCATGCTGCCGTACGCCCTGCCCCTGCGGGGGCTGCCGCTGGTGGTGGACCTGTGCGACGTGGACTCGGCGAAGTGGGCGGCGTACGCCCGGCGGTCGGGGGGCGTGGGGGGCTGGCTGTACGGCGTGGAGTCCCGCCGCGTCGCCGCCCTCGAGCGCCTCGCCCGCCGCCGCGCCGACGCCCTCGCCCTCGTCAGCGCCGCCGAGGCCGCCCTCGCCCCGCCCGGGCCCGCCCGGCTGCTCGTTGCCGAGAACGGCGTGGACGCGATCCACTTCGACCCCGCGCTCGTCGCCCCCGCTCCGGTCGAGGGCGCGTCGATCGTCTTCACCGGCTCGATGGGCTACCGCCCGAACGTCGAGGGCGTGTGCTGGTTCGTGCGGGAGGTCTGGCCCCACCTGCGGGCGGGGGTCCCGCAGCTCACGTTCACCATCGTCGGCCGCGACCCCGCCCGCCCCGTCCGCCGCCTCGCCCGCGTCGCGGGCGTCCGCGTGACGGGGACGGTGGGGGACGTGCGGCCGTTCCTGGCGTCGGCGGACGTGGTGGTCTGCCCGCTGCACACCGCGCGCGGCGTGCAGAACAAGGTGCTGGAGGCGATGGCCATGGCCCGCCCGGTGGTCGCCTCGCCCCAGGCGCTGGAGGGCATCGACTGCGGGATCGGCGCCCACGCCCTCCTCGCCGACACCCCCGACGAGTGGACCGACGCGCTGCTGGCCCTGCTCGCCGACCGCGCCCGCCGCCAGTCCCTGGGCGCCGCCGCCCGCGCCCACGTCCTCGCCCACTACACCTGGCCCGCCCGCCTCCGCCCCCTCGTGGACGCCTGCCTGCAGCTCACCCACCAGCCTCCCGCCCCGCCCGTCAACCGCCCGAACACCAGCGGGGATGAACGCAGATGATCGCGAACCGCACCATCCTCTGCTTCGCCAGCGGGTACGACGCCCCGCCCACGAGCAAGCACCACGTCATGCACCGCCTCGCCGAGCGGAACGTGGTCCTGTGGGTGAACTACCACGCCTCCCGCACGCCCACCGCCTCCGCCGCGGACGCTCGCGCGGTCCTCGGCAAGCTCCGCCGCATCGCCGGGGGGCTGCGAACCGTACGGCCCGGCCTGCACGTCCTCACGCCCTTCGCCCTCCCGCTGCCCACGCAGCCGTGGGCGCGGGCGCTGAACCGCCGCCTGCTGCTCGCCCAGATCCGCTCCGCCCTCCGCCGCGTCCAGCGCGGGCCGCTCCAGGTCTGGTCCTTCGCCCCCGACGTGGGATACCTGCTGAACGACCTGCGGGCGGAACGGTCCCTGTACTACTGTGTGGACGACTTCGCGAGCTTCTCGGGCTACGACCGCCAACAGGTCCTCCGCGACGAGCGCGAACTCATCGCCCGCTGCGACCTCGTCGTCACCACGTCGCAGCCGCTGCAGGACGCCAAGGCCCCGCTGCACCCGCGGACGGTCCTGGTCCCCCACGGGGTGGACTGGGAGCACTTCGCCGCCGCCGTCCGCCAGGATCTGCCCGAGCCCCCCGAACTCGCCGCCATCCCCCGGCCGCGGCTGGGGTTCTTCGGGCTCCTCCGCGACTGGGTGGACCTGGACCTCCTCGCCGCCGCCGCGCGCGAGCGGCGCGACTGGCACTTCGTCCTGCTGGGCGAGGCCCAGCAGTCGCTCGCCGCCTGGCGCGCGGTCCCGAACCTGCACTTCCTGGGCCGCAAGCCCTACGCCGATCTGCCCGCGTACTGCCGCGCGTTCGACGTCGGCCTCATCCCCTTCGCTGTCAACGACCTCACCCGCTCGGTGAACCCCATCAAGCTCCGCGAGTACCTCGCCGCCGGGCTGCCCGTGGTCTCCACGCCCATGCCCGAGGTGCAGCGGGTGGCGGAGGAGCTGGCTGGCAGCGTGGCACGGGCGTCCCGCCCGTGTGTCGCAGGGGCATCCTGCCCCTGCTCCGGAGAGCACGGGCAGGATGCCCGTGCGACGCATGGGCAAGATGCCCATGCCACACATGGGCGAGACGCCCATGCCACGCCGGCGGCGCCCCCGCCCGTGCGCCTCGCCGACTCGCCCCCCGCCCTCATCGCCGCCGTCGAGGCGTTCCTCCGCGAGGACCGCGACGATCCCTCAGCGCGTCTGCACCGCAGCGAGAGCATGCGCCCCGACGGCTGGGCCGCCCGGGTCGACCGCATCGGCGAACTGCTGATGGGCGACGCGTCGTCGAACGCCCCCGGAAGCGAGCCGGGATGCAGGGGATGCAAGGGATGAGGCGACAGCACTCCCCATTCCCCCCATCCCCTGCATCCCTGCTCTCCGCAGGGAAGGGCGGAGGGGCTTGCCCGCGGGGAGGCCGGCGATGAGCAAGGTGCGGATCTACGCCCGCAACCTGCTGGCCAACTGGATCGGCCACGCGGCGAACCTGCTGGTGGCGTTCTTCCTTCTGCCGTTCGTGCTGCACTCGCTGGGGGGGGAGCGGTACGGGCTGTGGTCGCTGCTGGTGACGCTGACGGGCTACATGGGCGTGCTGGACCTGGGGATCCGCGCGAGCACGGGGCGGCACGTGATCGTGTACATCGCCCGCGGGGAGCACGAGCTGTGCAACGCCACCGTCCGCGCGAGCCTGGGATTTTTCTCGCTCATCGGGCTGCTGCTGGTGGGGGCGGGGCTGGGGCTGGGATACCTGTTCCCCGAGATGTTCGCCAACGTCCCCGAGTCCTTCCGCCCGCTGGCCATGCTCCTGCTGCCGCTGCTGGCGGTGAACGTCTGGATCACCGCCGTCGCCACCGTCTTCTCCTCCGTCCTCGCCGCCCACGACCGCTACGACCTCGTGCAGGCCGTGAACCTCGCCATGCTCACCGTCCGCACCGCCGGGACCGTGGTGGTGCTGTCCCTGGGGTGGGGGCTGGTGGGCCTGGCGAGCGTGACGGTGGGGGCGACGCTCCTGGCGGGGGCGGGCAACTGGGCGCTGGCCCATCGGGTGTACCGCCCGCTGCGCTCGCGGCCGCTGTCGCTTTCGCGCGAGCGCCTGCGCGAGCTGATGGGCTACGGGGTGGCCGCCTTCGTGGCGGGGGCGGCGTACCGCGTGATCCACTACACGGACCTCGTGATCGTCGGGGCGACGATGGACGTCGGGCTCCCCGTCGCCGTCTACTCCGTGGGGGCCATGCCCATCACGTACCTCTGGGGGTTCCTGACGCACATCCCCGAGACGCTCTTCCCCCCGACCCAACGCGCCGCCGCCCGCGCCGAGAACCACTACGTCCGCATCCTCTGTGTGCGGCAGATCCGCTTCTCGCTGCTGATCGGCCTGCCCGTGTTCCTGGGCTTCATCTTCTTCGGGCGCGAGTTCCTCCGCCTGTGGGTGGGGGAGGGCTTCACCGACGCCTGGGACGTCCTGGCCCTCCTGTCGGGGGCGTACGCGCTGGCGCTGCTGACGGCGACGCTGACGCCGACGCTGTCGGCCGTGGGGCACGTGCGGTTCAACATGGTCCTCGCCGTCGCCGAGGCCGCCGTCAACCTCGCCCTGTCGCTCGTGTTCGTGCTGGTCCTGGGCTGGGGGCTGGCGGGCGTGGCGGGGGGGACGCTGGCGGCGGTGCTGGTGGTCCGCATGGGCATCTACCTCCCGCTGGCCATCCGCCTGCTGGGGATCTCCCCGGGCATGTTCGCCCGCATGGTCATCGCCCGCGCGGTGGCGGGGGGGGCGGTGATGTCCGCCTTCTGCTACGTCGTCCACGAACTGCTGCCCAGCGGCACGTGGCCGCTCTTCGCCCTCCGCGCCGCGACCGCGGGTTCGCTGTGCCTGCTCACCGGCTGGTTCCTCATGCTCTCCCCCGAGGGCCGCCGCAAGGCCCTCGACGCCCTGGCCCGCATCGTCGGCCGACCTGCACCCGCGAATTCCGAAGAGGGAGCGGGGGTGGACGCAGATGAAGCAAAGGGCAAAAGGTAGGGCGTGCAGAGGGCGGAGCGAAGCGCAGAGGGTAGGGCGTGCAGAGGGCGGAGCGAAGCGCAGCCCTCTGCGCGCGGGAACCCGCGTCCCGCGCGCAAGCGTCTCCGCTGCGCTGCGACGCTTGCGCGCCCTACGGGACTGCGGCGGATCGCCTCGGTCCCGCGTGCCGATAACGGTATCATGGACGCTTGGTCGGTATCATCATGAGCAGATTCTCGCTGAGGCAATTCGTCTTCGAACAGCACTGCGTGCCGTGGAAGGTGCGGCTGGCGGTGCGGCGGCTGCTGCCGTGGCAGTGGCGGAGGACGCTGCGCCATGGGCGGGTGAACCTCAACACGCCCCAGTCGATGGATGAACGCTACGCCGGGCTCGGGGACGACTTCCGCTCGATGGAGAACCTCTACGCCCGCATCCTGCCGCTCGTCCCGCCCACCGGGCGGCTGCTCGACGTGGGGTGCGGGATCGGTGTGCTGCTGCGGCGGGTCCGCGAGCATCGCCCCGCCCTCGACCTGCAGGGGGCCGACTTCTCCCTCGTCGCCGTCCAACGCACGCAGGCGTACGGCTTCCCCGCCCGCGTCGCCGTCCTGCCCCACGTGCCCTGCGGGGACGCGGAGTTCGACTGCGTGGTGAGCACGGAGGTGCTGGAGCACCTCGACGACCCCGCGGCGGCCGTGCGGACGTTCGCCCGGATCCTCCGCCCGGGCGGGACGCTCATCGTCTCGGTCCCCAAGGACATGGGCCCCGACCACTGCGACGAGCACGTCCAGGACTTCACCGCCGACTCCCTCGAGTGCCTCCTGCGAGGGAACGGGTTCACCGTCCGGTCCATCGAGGAGATCGTCCGCGAACCGCAGCGGTGCGACGCGAAGTCGTTCCTGGCGGTGGCGATGGCGGGGGGCGAACCCTTCTCCCCTGGGGGAGAAGATGTCCCGAGCGAAGTCGAGGGACAGATGAGGGGGGGGCGGGAGGCGGGAGAGGAGTCTCACGCAAAGGCGCAAAGGCGCAAAGGGGGAGAGGAACTGGAGAGCAACCCCCTAGTCCCTTGTGCCTATTGCCTAGTGCCTTCCTACACTCGCGACTACTACGCCGGCCGCTCGCGCCACCCCATGTGGCGGGTGGAGGCGGACCTGTACCGCGCGCTGGCGGGCGGGTGCGCCCGCGGGACGGTGGTGGACCTGGGGTGCGGGTGCGGGACGCTGCTGGCGGAGCTTTCGCCCGCGAGGGGCATCGGGATCGACGCGAACCCGCAGGCCCTGGACCTCGCGCGGTCGCTGCACCCGCGCCTGGAGTTCCGCGTCGGTGATGCGGGGCAGCCCGATCTGCCCGCGGGCTCGGTGGACTGCGTGACGGCGATGCACGTCCTGGAGCACCTGGACGATCCGGCGGCGGCGATGCGGGCGTGGGGGCGGCTGCTGAAACCGGGCGGGCGGCTGATCCTCACCACCCCCAACGCTGCCTTCTCCCACCCCGAGGAGTTCAACGATCCTGACCACCGCCGCCTGCTCCACGGTCCCGAGCTTCGCGAGCTGGCGATGGGGGCGGGGCTGCGGGTGCGGAAGTGCTTCAGCGTGGGCGCGTGGGGCGTGCGGAAGTGCCCGCTGCTCTGGCGCTTCCAGGGCCCCTTCAACCGCCTCCGCCTGCCCCCGCTGCCCGGTCTGCGGTGGCGGGGGCAGTCGCTGGTCCTCTGCGCGGAGTTGGCTACTGCCTCTCGGGAAAGCAAACGACATGGGTGCCACGGCTGCGCTGTCCGCAGCCGTGCTGCCGGGAAGGACACGGCTGCGGACGGCGCAGCCGTGGCACCCTGCATCCCCTGCATCCCCGCCCGTCCGAAGGGAAGCACCGGGACCGACGCGGGATCGGAGGGCGGGCGATGAGGGTCTGTGTGGATGCGCGGACGATCTATCGGGGGGTGCGGAGGGGGACGGGCAAGAACCTCATCGACCTGTACCGCGGCCTCGCCCGCGAGCGGCCGACGTGGCAGTTCACCATGCTCCATCGCGGGCAGGGCGTGGATGATCCGTTCGCGGACCTGCCCAACGTGACGTCGCGGGCGATCGACATGCCCGGGGACCGCTGGGACCTGTGGGAACGGCTCCGCCTGCCGTGGGCGGTGCGCTGCGAGCGGGCGGACATCCTGCACTGCCCCGCCAACACCGCCCCCCGCTGGATCCCGCGCCCGACCCGCCTGGTGGTGACCGTCCACGACCTCGTCCCGCTGGACTTTTCTCCCCCGCGAGAAGGGCGGGAGTGGGCGAGGCGGGTGGGCGCCGGGGCGCGGAGGGCCGCCCGTGTGATCACCCCCAGCGAGTACAGCCGTCAGCGAATCGTCGATGCGCTGGGCGTTTCAGCCGATAAGGTAGTTGTAAACCCGTGGGCCCCGGACGGGTCGCTGCAGCGCGTGAGCGACCGCGCGGACCTTGCCCGGGTGCGGGCGGAGTACGGTCTGGAGCCCGATGTTCCATACGTCCTGGGCTTCGGGGCCGCCGACCCGCGGAAGAACACCGAGCGCGTCCTGCTCGCGTGGGCGGGTCTGGACGCGGCGCTCCGCGAGCGCAGTTGCCTGCTGCTGGTGGGCATCCAGGGCGCGGCGCTGCTGCGCCTGCGGGAGCGGGCGCGCGAGTTGGGCCTCGGCGGCAGTTGCGTCCTGGCGGGCTTCGCCCCGGAGGCGGACGTCCCGGTGCTGCTCAGCGGGGCGGCGATGCTGTGCTACCCGTCGCTCGCCGAGGGCTTCGGGCTGCCCATCGTCGACGCCTTCCGCTGCCGGACGCCCGTCCTGACGAGCAACCGCACCTCGCTGCCCGAGGTCGCCGCCGACGCGGCCGTCCTGGTGGACCCCGAGAGCGTCGAGGAGATCCGCGACGGGTTGGCGAGGCTGCTGACGGACGACGAACTGCGAGCGGACCTGGTGCGCCGCGGCGCCGAACGGTGCGTCCGCTACACCTGGGACGCCTGCGTGCGGACGGTCGCGAACGTGTTTGAGAGCGTGCATGAGCATTGACCCGCAATACGACTGCCGACACTTCCTCGGGGATCGCCCGTGCGCCTTGGGCGAGCGCTGCCGCTGCGCCCACTGCTCGCCCATGGGCACGCGGGTGCTGATCATCAAGCTCGCCGCCCTCGGGGACGTCGTCCGCACCGCCTGCCTGCTCCCCACGCTCCACCGCGCGTTCGACCCCGTGCACGTCACGTGGGTCTCCACCCGCAGCGGGATCGAGGCGCTGCGGGACCATCCGGACGTGGACTGCCTCGTCGAGTTCAACTCCGAAGGGACGCTGCTGCTCACCCAGCAGGAGTTCGACCTGGTCCTGTCGCTCGACAAGGAACCCGCCCCCGCCGCCCTGTGCAACGCCGTTCGCAGCGCGGACAAGCGGGGCATGGGCCTGTCACGCTTCGGGACCGTAGGTCCGGTGAACGAGGCGGCGAATGAGTACTTCCTGCTCGGGCTCGACGACGAGGCGAAGTTCCACCGCAACACCAAGAGCTACCCGCAACTCATCCACGAAGCCGTCGGCCTCCCGTATACCCGCGAACCCTACCGCCTGCACTTCAGCGAGCCCGACGGGGAGCACGCGCGGGCGCTGTTCGCCCCGTGGCGGGCGCTGTCGGACGGGGCGGTCATCGGGGTCAACACGGGCGGGGGGAAGGTCTTCGCGAACAAGGCGCCCTCCCCGCCGCGATGGGTGGAGATCTGCCGCCTGCTGCTGCAGCGCGGGCACACCGTGGTGCTGCTGGGGGGCGAGGGCGAACTGGCGACGAACGAGTGGATCGCGCGGCAGTTCGATCGCGGGGTGTACAACGCGGGCAACGGGCACAGCGTCCCCCAGTTCGTCGCCATCGTCGACCAGTGCGACGCGGTGGTCACGGGCGACACGCTCGCCCTCCACCTCGCCGTCGCCCGCTCCGTCCCCGTCGTCGCCCTCTTCGGGCCCACGTGCGAGCAGGAGATCGACCTGTTCGGCCGCGGGCGCAAGGTCCTCACGCCCCTGGACTGCGCCCCCTGCTACCGCCGCTCCTGCCCCCGCACGCCCAGTTGCATGGACGCCATCGCCCCCTCCGACGTCGCCGACACGCTCGACCGCGTCCTGAGCGAGTGCGGCGTGCGCGAGCCGCGGACATGAGGTGGCTCGTCGCGACTTACCGGTTCCCGTTTCCCCTCACGCACGGGTCGTGGCTGCGGACGTACCACCTGCTCCGCTCGCTCGTTCAACTCGGGGACGCGGTGGGGCTCGTCGCCTACCCCGCGCCCGCGGACGCCCGCGCGGTGTACGAGGACGCGGGGATCGAACTGCTGGACGGGCCCGCGCACGACCCGCCCCGCCAGGGCCGCGGGCGCTGCCGGCTGAGCCCGCACGCGCATGACGCGGCCCTGTCGGCCGCCGTCGCGCAGCACGCCCCGAGCGCCGACGCGGTCCTGCTCGTTCGCGAGCCCGCCCTCCAGTACGCCCCCGACGCCCGCCGCGCCCCCCGCGTGCTGGTGGACATGGTGGACGACCCGGCGGTGGAGCGGGCGAGCTTCGGCGATGGCCGCTCGGGCGACGCCTCGTGGATCCACGCCCTGCGCCTCCGCATGGGCGAGAAACGCTACGAGCGGACGTACGCCCACGCCGTGGACGCCTTCGCCTTCACCACCGACGTCGACGCGGGAGCGTTCGCGAAGCGTCATCCCGCAGCGCGGTGCGAGGTCGTGCCCAACGGGGTGGACGTGGAACGGTTCCGCCCGATGGACGCGGTGGGCGGGCCTTCGGATGCCAGGACGGTCGTCTTCGTCGGGAACCTCGCGCATCGCCCTAACGCGGACGCCGCGCAGTGGCTGCTGCAGGAGATCGCTCCACGGGTGTGGAGGACGCATCCCGACGCGCGGTTCCGCATCGTGGGGCCCAACCCGCCCGCGGACCTGCTCGCCCTGCGAAGCGAGCGGGTGGACGTGACGGGCGAGGTGGCGGACGTGCGGGAGCACGTGGCGCCCGCGGCCGTCGTGTCGTGCCCGATGCGGAGCGGGACGGGGATCAAGAACAAGCTGCTGGAGGCGTGGGCGATGGGGCGGGCGGTCGTGGCGACGCGGAGGGCGACGCAGGCGATCCCCGCGATCGACGACGAGAACCTGCTGCTCGGTGAGGCCCCCGCCGCCCACGCCGCCGCCATCGTCCGCCTCCTCGACGACGCGGACCTTCGGGACCGCCTCGGGGCGGCGGGGCGGAAGGTGGTGGAGGAACGCTTCACCTGGCGAATCGCCGCCCAACGCCTCCGCACGCTGGCGGCGACCCATCCTCCCGGAGGCAGTGGTATCGAGGCATTCCAGAGAATCAGCGGGGATGAACGCAGATGAACGCAGATTCGACAAACCAGAGGTCCCGGGCCCCGCAGGATGCGAGCGATTCGCGGAGCCCCTACGCTTCCAGCCTTCCTGCCGTTCTCTCATCTGTGTTCATCTGCGTTCATCCCCGCAGCCTTTCGGGCTGTGCAGAGGACGCCGCCCCCGGAGGAGATCCGTTGGAACTGCTCGCGAGAGGATCGCCTGATGGCCCGGCCGCTTGAGAGCACGCAGGGGCGGACGGGGCCGCTGGCGGCGGCGGTGCGGGAGATCCGCGCGCATCCGCTGGGCGTCGTTCGCGTGCTCAACGCGGGGCTCTCCCGCGTGCAGGCGCGGGTGCGGAGCGTGTACGCCCCGGCCATGCCGACGTCGCTCGCCATCGAGGTCACCAACCGCTGCAGCGGCAGTTGCGTGCTGTGCCCGGTGGGGCAGGGGCGGCGGTCTCGCCCCGCGGGGAACCTGGACTGGGACCGCTTCCGCCGCCTGGTGGACGAGGCCGCGCCGTATGTGACGTTCATCGGCCTGTACAACTGGGGCGAACCCTTCTGCCACTCCCGCCTGCTGGACATGATCCGCTACGTCAAGGCCTGCGGGATCCACGTGCGGATCTCGTCGAACCTGCACAGCTTCCGCCCCGAATGGGCGGAGGAGCTTGTGCGGTCGGGGCTCGACGGGATGGGGATCGCCATCCACGGGCTCAGCGAGGAGACGTACCGCAACTACCAGCCGCGACACCGCCTGGCGGACGTGCTGGACAAGCTCGCGGCGATCCTCGATGCGCGGCAGCGGTTGGGCTCGCGGACGCCCGAGGTCCGCCTGGACTTCATCGTCCGCCGCGACAACGAGCACGAGGCGGCCCTGCTGCCGGCCTTCGCCGCCGAGCGGGGCGTGGGGTACCTGCTGGAGGAGGTGAGCCTCAACCTCCGCTTCCTGCCCTTCGACCGCGACATGACCCCCCGCGCGGTGACGGAGGAGCAGCTCCGCCGCGAGCGCCTGGACCTGCTGGACCGCTGGCTGCCGCGCGATGAAGGGCGGGTGAACCCCGTCTACCGCCGCGTCCGCGAGCTGGCCGGGGCCATGCCCGGCCCCCGCGAGCGGCTGCTGGCGTGCGGGTTCCCGTGGCGGCACATGATCGTGTGCTGGGACGGGGAGGTGAACCTGTGCTGTGGGAGCTTCCGTAAGGAAGATAGCGTGGGCAACGCCTTCATCCAGGGTCTCCGCGGCGTGTGGAACGGGGCGGGATACCAGGCGGCGAGGCGGGCGCTGCGGGGCGAGCGACCGGCCCGCCACGTCCTGTGTTGCGATTGTCCAGGCATGTTGATGTAGAGGCGACGGCGCCGACGGCCGATAACGGAATACAGTATGGGCATACGTGATCTCCTCATCCTGATGCTGGGTTACCTCTGCGTGCCCCTGGCGCTGATCGACCCGTTCTACGGGCTGCTGGCGTACTGCGGGCTGTCGTTCATGAACCCCCAGTCGCTGGCGTGGTCCCCGACGGTGATGTCGGCCCGCATGGTGTTCGCCGTGGGGGCCGTGCTGGTCTTCCGCGCCGCCATCGCCCAGGGCCCCAAGGTCCGCTTCGCCGCCCCCACGTGGGCGTTCCTGGCGTTCGGGCTGTGGGTGGCGGTGGCGACGTTCCTGTCGCCCCGGCCCGAACTGGCGGAGGGCTTCCTCGGCCGCTTCGTGAAGATCGCCGTCCCCGCCCTGCTGCTGACGGGTCTGGTCCGCGAGCGGTGGCAGCTCAAGTGGCTCATCCTGGTCCTCGCCCTGTCGCCCGGGTTCTATGCCTTCAAGCTGGGGCAGTTCTTCTTCCTCCGCGCCCCGCTGACCACGCACGGGGGCCCGCTGGGCATGGACAACAACGACCTCGCCCTGTTCCTGTCGATGGGCATCCCGCTGCTGGTCTTCGCGGCGACGGAGGTGAAGGGAGTGTGGTATCGCCGCGGGCTGTACCTCCTCGCCGCCCTCGCCGTCCCCGCCGTCGTCGCCACCGGGTCCCGCGGAGGCATGCTGGGGCTCGTGGCGGCCGGGGGGCTCACCCTCGTCCGCGCCTGGAACTGGAAACGCGCCGCCCTCGTCGCCGCCATCACCCTCCCCCTCGTCCTCGCCATCATCCCCGAGTACCAGATGCAGCGGTACCGCTCGCTGAAGACCTACGAACATGACGCCGCCGCCATGGGCCGCATCCGCGGCTGGAACGCCGCCCTCCGCATGGCCGACGCCTCGCCCATCACGGGCATCGGGCTGGGCATGGACGTCTTCCTCGCCGAGTACCCCAAGTACCAGGACATCACCGACCCCGAGGACTACCCCCACGTGGCCCACAGCGTGTGGTTCTCCACCCTCGCCGGGGCCGGCTGGGTGGGCCTGAGCCTGCTGATCGCCCTGATGCTCGCCACGCTGCACACCACCCGCCGCGTGCGGCGCATCGCCGTCGAGCACTTCGGGGGCAAGGGCTCGTGGGCGTGGAACTACGCGGTCATGATCGAGTGCGCCCTGCTCGTCTTCGCCGTCGCCGCCAGCTTCCTCTCGCAGGTGGGCTTCGAGTTCGTCTACGTGGTGATGCTGCTGAGCGTCCCCCTGTACTTCCTCGCCCAATCCGAAGCCGACGCCGCCACCGCCCGCTCCACCGCCCTCGCCCCCGTCACCCCGCCCCCCGACGCGCTGCCGGTGACGGTGTAGGAAGAATTGCGGATTGCGGATTGTGGATTGCGGATTCCTGACCCTTCTGCCCCGATGCACCGCGAGGGCGGGTTCGATATGACAGGCCGTACACAGGCAGATGCGATGAGCGCGCGAGCACGCCCGGACAAGGCTTGCCATTTGGCGTCCGTTGGCCCGCCCCCCCGCGGGCAAACGTATCTGCACATCCCGAAAAGCAGGCAGGGATGCAGGGGATACAGGGGATCGGGAGGAACCGGTTCCCGTCCCCTGTATCCCCTGCATCCCTGCTCCCTCCGGAAGGGGGGGCGAGATGTGTAGAGACCACTGCCTTGGGGAGGACGGTTCGGTTCCGCATCGGGACGCGGAGGGGGGCGTGAGCCCCTCAAATCCGAAATCCGAAATCCGAAATCCGAATTCCCTCCCCGTAAATCCGCAATCCGCAATCCGCAATCCGCAATTCCCCTCCCTTGCTCTCGTCCTCGACCGCCTCGTCCCCGGCGGCAAGGAACGCGTGGTGGTGGAACTCGCGCGCGAGCTGCGGGCGATGGGCTGCGCGGTGTGCGTCGTGGTTCTGGGCGACGCGAGCGAAGGGCTGCTCGACGAACTCCGCCGCGCCGACGTGCCCGTCGAAACCCTCCGCACCCGCCCCGGGACCTCGCCGCGGACGACGCTGCGCCTGACGGCTGTGTTGTGGCGGTGCGCCCCCGACGTCGTCAACGTGCACGACCGCTCGTCCCTCCGCCACGCCTGGGCGGTCACGCAGACGCTCTTCCGCCGGCCCGTGGTGCTCAGTTGCCACGGCCTGCTGGAGTCCACCCGCCGGGCGGCCCGCTCCGAATGCCTCGCCGCCCGCGCCGCGTCGGCCGTCACGGCCGTGTCGGGCGACTCCGCCGAACGCTACGCCCAACTGCTGCACCTGCAGCGCCCGGTGACGGTGATCCCCAACGGTGCTCCCCCGGTGCAGATCGACCCCGCCGCCCGGTCGGCCCTGCGCGGGCAGCTCGGGGTGCCCGACGACGTCCCGCTCCTGCTGGCCGTGGGGAACATCAAGCCGGAGAAGGGTTACGACGACCTGCTCGACGCCTGCCGCCTGCTGCGGCAGGGCGGGGCGCCTCCGTTCGCCCTCGCCATCGCCGGGGCGGGCGATGAGCGGACGCTGGGCGCCCTCCGCGACCGCGCGCGGCGGGTGGGCGTCGAGGCGATCTTCACGGCCCGCCCGGGGACGCCCCCGTCGGGCGTGCACGTGCTGGGGTACCGCGCGGACGTCGCCGCCCTCTACGCCGCCGCGGACGTCTTCGTGCTGCCCTCGCGGACCGAGGGGTTGCCGCTGGCGCTGCTGGAGGCGATGTCTGCGAGCCTGGCCGTGGTCGCCACTCGCGTGGGGGGCGTGCCCGAGGCGCTGGACGGGGGGGCGGCGGGCCTGCTGGTGCCCCCGCAGTCCCCGCCCGACCTCGCCGCCGCCCTGCGGGAACTGCTCCGCGACCCCGCCCGCCGGGCCGACCTCGCCGCCGCCGCGCAGCAGCGCGCCCTGACCCACTACACCCCCCACACCATGGCCCAGCGCTACCTCGCGGTCTTCACAAACGTCGTGCCCGCGCCTCCCGCCCGGCATACGGCCTTTCAGGGCGGCGAACCGCCCACCGCCGGGTGCCACGGCTGCGCAGTTCCCAGCCGTGTCCCTCCTGGCAGCACGGCTGCGAACGGCGCAGCCGTGGCACCCTCGTCGCCTGGACTCCTCGGAGGCAACGGGGACGGAGGCAACGGGGACGGTTCCGCAATCGCGGCTGAGCCCTCGCCATGCGTCGCGGAACGCAGCAATCCGCAATCCGCCACTTGCCCCCCTGGGGGCCACAATCCGCAATCGATCCCCCCCCTCGCGCAGGCCCCCAATCGAAAATCGAAAATCGAAAATCGAAAATCCCCAAGAGTCCTCCTCCTCGGTCCCGCCGGGGACCGCACCGGGGGCATGGCGACGGTGATCGCGAACCTGCAGCAGGGCCTGCGGGACCGCGGGGTTCCCGCCGCCGTGCTGGACACGGGCAAGCTCACCCCCCCGCAGCGCCCGCTGTGGATGGGCGTGGGGGCGCAGGTGCGCCTGCTGGGGCAGCTCGTGCGGCGGGTGCGGGGGGAGGGGGCGGACATCGTCCACATCCACACCTGCAGCGGGTTCACGTTCGCGCGCGACGTGCTGCACGCCCTCGCCGCTCGCATGATGGGCGCGCGGGTGGTGTGGCACATCCACGGGGGGCGGTTCGCGGCGTTCCTGGAAGGGCTGGGCCGCCCGCAGCGGGCCGTGGTCCGCGGGGTGCTCACGCGGGCGAGCGCGGTGATCGTGCTCTCCCCTCGCCATCGCCGCCGCCTGGCGGCCTTCGCCCCCCGCGCCCGCTGGTGCGTCGTGCCCAACGGCGTGCCGGTTCCGGGGGCCCCGGCCGACGCCCCGCCCCCGGACGCGCCCTTCCTGTTCCTCGGCCACCTCTCCCACGCCAAGGGCGCCCTCGACCTCGTCCGCGCCGCCGCCCTCGCCCGCCAGGGCGGCACGCCCCTTCGCATCCACCTCGCCGGGGCCGAGTCCGTCCCCGGCCAGCGCGCCGACATCGAACGCCTCGCGGCCGCCCTCGGCCTTGCGGACGACGTGCTCCTGCTCGGTGCGCTCGATCCCGCCCGCCGCGACGCCGCCCTCGACGCCTGCCGCGCCCTCGTCCTGCCCAGCTACTCCGAGGCCATGCCCATGGCCATCCTCGAGGCCCTCGCCCGCGGGCGAGCGGTCGTCGCCTCCAACGTGGGCGACATCCCCGATACGCTTACCGACGGAGCGGAGGGGTTCCTGATCCACCCCGGGGACCTGCCCGCCCTCGCCGACCGCCTGCTCCGCCTGGCGGGCGATCCCGCCCTCCCCGCCCGGATGGGGCGCGCGGGCTGGGAGCGGGCGCGGAAGGAATTCAGCCTCCACGCGGCCGCGGATCGCGTTCTTCGCGTGTATCAATCTGTATGGGAGCGTGAAGTATGAATCCGTGGCTGGTCCGAAACGCGATCCTGCCCGTGCACGAGCGGCTGCGGCGGCGCAGCACGTTTGGGCTGTGGCGGGAGCTGCAGCGGTCGCAGTGGCACCCGCAGTGGCGGGTGGACGACCTGCGGCTGACGAAGCTGCGCGAGCTGGTGGGGGTGGCGCTGACGCAGACGGCGTGCTACGGGGACCTGGCGAACCTCCCGCCCTCGTGGCGGCCGACGACGCTGGAGGACCTCGCCCAACTGCCCCTGCTGGACAAGCAGACGATCTCGGACCACCGCGAGGGGCTGACGAACTGGGCGGTCCCCGGGGGCGCGATCCGCTACCGCACGGGCGGGTCGTCGGGCGTCCCGCTGATCTTCTACATCGACCGCCGCCGCCAGTCCTGGGACCGCGCCGCCCGCATCCGCGCCCACGAGTGGTGGGGCGTCCTGCCCGGGGACCGCGAGGCCCACGTGTGGAACTCGCCCGTCGAACTCGCCGCCGCCGACCGCCTCAAACGCTTCCGCGACCGCCTCACCAACGAACGCCTCCTGCCCGCCAGCGACCTGTCGCCCGAGACGGTGCGGGGCTTCGTCCACGCCCTCCGCCGCTTCCGCCCGCACTGCGTCTTCGGATACCCCAGCGCCCTGACGCTCCTGTCCACCCTCGCCACCGACGCCAAGCTCCGCCTGGACACCCTGCCCGTGCAGGTCGTCTTCTGCACCGCCGAGGTCCTCTACGAGCACCAGAAGCGGATCATCTCCGAGGTGTTCGGCGGGGCGCCGGTGGCGAACAACTACGGGTCGCGGGAGGCGGGGTTCATCGCCCACGAGTGCCCCGAGGGCCGCATGCACGTCACCAGCGAGAACGTCATCGTGGAGATCCTCCGCGACGGGCAGCCCGTCGAGCGCGGGCAGACGGGCGAGATCGTCGTCACCCAGCTCGACAACCACGCCATGCCCTTCCTCCGCTACCGCACGGGCGACATCGGGGCCCTGGCCCCCGACCTGTGCCCCTGCGGGCGGGGCCTGGAGGTGATGCAGGTCGTCAAGGGGCGGAGCAACGACTTCCTCATCGCCCCCGACGGGCGGTGGGTGCATGGATCGGCGGTGCACGCGGTGCTCAGCGGCATCCCGGGCATCCGGACGTTCCAGTTGCGGCAGGACCGGGACCACCACGTCCGCGTCCTGCTGGTGAAGGACGGGAGCTTCCCCCCCGAGGGGGAGGAGCGGATCCGCCGGGGCCTGCTGCAGCGCCTCGGGCGGGGGGCCTCCGTGAGCGTCGAGCCCCGCGACGAGATCCCCCCCGGGGAGTCGGGCAAGTTCCGCTACATCATCAGCGAACTCAGCACCCTCACGCACTGGACCGAAGCCTGAGAGGGAATTGCGGATTGCGGATTTCGGATTGCGGATTTGGGTGGTGGTCTGTTCGGGTCCCGTGCGCGACCCGGAGTCGAGAACTCATACGCCGTTCAACCGATTCCTGGGCGGGTCCGTGGGTTGCGGAGCGAAGCGGAGCAACCACGTCCAACCGGCACTGTCCGCGAATTGCCTGGAACCCGTATCCGTGCAACACGAGCAGAAGGTCACCGCAAAGCACGCGAAGGACGCAAAGAGAGCGTCAGGTGCTTCCAGTGCAGTTCTCTCCCCTTTGCGGTCTCTGCGATCTCTGCGGTGATGCAAAGGGGTCTGAAAGAGAGAGGGGCCAGGAACTCGCCCATGGGGTGGGGAGGGGCTTGCCTTCTGGCGTTCGTTGGAGGGTTCTGGGAAGCGGAAGCTCCAGAACTCGGGGCGCAGATACTCGCAACCAACCGCATTCCTTTTGCCGATACATACCCTGTGTAGCGCTTTCGGTCTGCGCAAGGAGAGCCTCGTGCGTTCCCGCGTGCGTTCGACGACAACCCGAACCGCAACGCCTCGCTGGTCGCCCCCGCGGTCCCCGGACCGCTCCTCGATCCCGGGGGTGGGCGTGGAGGAGCGGGCGTGCCTGTTGGGGGAGGGCGCGGCCCTTGCCCCGGCGGCCCTGCGCGCGCGGAGGTGGGCGGCGGCGGGCCTGTGGGCGCTGCTGCTGGCGGGGCTGGGCGTCTCCTTCGCTCCGGCCTTCGCGGAGATGTGGCTCCGCTGGTTCCCCGCCTGGGGCGATCCGTCGCTGGGCCTCTACGATCGCCTTACCGAGGGCGAGAGCTACTACACCCACGCCCCCCTGGTCCCGCTGGTGAGCCTGCTGATCGCCCACCTGCTGATCCGCCACACCCGCATCCCCCGCCGGCCTGGCCCCGTGACGGGCTGGGCCGTGCTCGCGCTGTCGGGCCTCCTGCACCTGGCGGGGGCGCTGGCGGGGGTGACGTTCGTCAGCGGGTATGCCCTGCTGGGCGTGCTGGCCGGTGGGGTGCTGGTGCTGTGGGGTTCGGCGGCGCTGCGGAGGCTGGCGTTTCCGCTGGCGTTCCTGGCGTTCCTCGTCCCCGTCCCCGAGGTCGTCCTCGCCGACGCCAACTTCCGCCTCCGCACCCTCGCCGTCGAGTGGGGCGTGGGCCTGGCCAGCGCGATGGGGGCGGACCTGCACCATGCGGGCGGGGTCGTCACCTTCGCCTCCGGGGACTCCCTCCGCGTCGCCAACGCCTGCAACGGCCTGCGGACGCTCATCAGCCTCCTGGCCTTCGGGGCCCTGTACGCCTACGTCTGCCGCCTCCGCGGGGCGTGGCGGTTCGCCCTCTTCGCCCTCGCCGTCCCCGTCGCCCTGGCGGCCAACATGGCCCGCGTGGTGGCGCTGCTGCTGGTGGGCGGGACGTGGGGCGCAACGGCCGCCGCCGGGGGCATCCATGACCTGTCCAACGCCCTGGTGTTCCTGGTGGCGCTGGGGCTGATGTTCCTGCTGGAGCGGCTGATCCTGCTCGCCCATCGCCTCGCGGGCCGCCCCCTCACGGTCCTGCCCCTGCTGGACGGGGTGCGGCGGGACCGCGGGGAGCGCAGCGCGTGGGCGTGGATGGCCACCGCACCCGTGCGGGGGGCGGGGGTGGCGCTGGTGCTGGCGGGCGGGGGGCTCGCCGCCGGGACGCACTGGGTGCGAGCCGCCACGCCACAGCGCCCCGCCCTGACCGCCGTGGACGCCGCCCTGCCTCCCACGCTCGACATCGACGGGCGAACCGCGTCCTTCCAGGCCATCCCGCTCGACCCGGGCACGGAGCGCATGCTCCCCGGGGTCCGCTGGGCGTACCGGCAGTACCAGGTTCCGGGCGGTCCGGGCCTGCACGTCTGCGCGGTGTTCGGCGGCGCGGACCGCCGCGCCATTCACCCCCCCGACCTGTGCATCGAAGGCGACGGCCGCGAGGCCATCGCCAAGTCCGACGTGGACGTGCCCCTCCCGGGCGGGGGGACCGTCCCCGCTCGCGAGATCGTGGTCCGCACGGACGGGGGCGAGATGGTCTTCCTGTACACCTACGCCTGCGGGGATCGCTACACGCGGAGCTACTGGTCGCAGCAATCCGCCGTCCTCGCCGCCGCCCTCCTGCACCGCGACGCCCCCGGGGCGCTCGTCCGCGTGCACACGGTGTGCGAGGCGGGCGGGCGCGACGCGGCCCGCCGGCGGAACGTCGAGGCCCTGGCGGCCGTGCTGACCCACATGCACACCGCCCCCGGAACCGCTCCATGATACGCGTTCCACTTAATCCTCGGGTGGGTGCCGTGGCTTGCGGAGCGCAGCGGAGCAACCACGTCCAATCGACGCTGCCTGTGAATTATCTGGGATGCGTATGACCCCGCCCGCCCACGAGGCGAAGCACATGCTGAGCTTCGACGTGGAGGAGTTCTTCCACGTGCAGTCCGCCGCCGCGGGCGGGCTCCGCCCCAGCGACTGGGACAGCTTCGCCCACCGCCTGCCCCGGGTCGTCGACCGCATCCTGGCGGACCTGTCCGATCACGGGGCGAGGGCGACGTTCTTCGTCCTGGGCTGGGTCGCGCAGCACGAACCGCACGTCGTCCGCCGCATCGCCGCCGCGGGGCACGAGATCGCCTCCCACGGGATGTCGCACGCGATGATCGACACCCTCACGCCCGAGCAGCTCCGCCGCGAACTCGGGGACTCCAAGCGGATCCTCGAGGACCTGTGCGGGCGGAGCGTGGGGGGGTATCGGGCGGCGACGTTCTCGATCACGCACCGGACCGCCTGGGCGCTCGATGCGCTGGTGGAGGCGGGGTACTGCTACGACTCGTCGATCTTCCCCATCCGCCACGACCGCTACGGCGTGCCCGAGGCCCCGCCCCGCCCGCACCTGGCGACGGGGCCGGGCGGATCGCTCATCGCCGAGATCCCCCCGCTCACCGTTCGCCTGCTCGGGCACAACCTGCCCGTGGGCGGGGGCGGATACCTCCGCCTGCTGCCCGTCCGCCTCCTCGCCGCCGCCATCGCCTCCGCGCAGCGGAGAGGGCAACCGGCGATGATCTACATGCACCCCTGGGAGTTCGACCCCCAGCACCCCCTGCTGCCCATGACCCCCCTGCACCGCTTCCGCCACCGCGTCAACCTCGCCCGCACGCGGTCCAAACTGCTGCACCTGCTGCAAACGTTCCGCTTCACGTCCGTGGAGCAGTACCTGATCGAGAACCCGTTCCGCACCCGGGAGGCGTTCCGGTACGGATAGATAACACTACAACGAAGCTTGGTGGACTGGTTAACTGGTTAACTGGTTAACTGGTTAACTGGTTAACTGGTTAACTGGCAATGGCTTGCAACTAGGCGAGCCTCTCCGGTAGTCCCAGGCGGGCAGCCCACGCAAACTGCTGTCCCAGTCACCAGTTAACCAGTCAACCAGTTAACATCTTTCGTTGTAGTGATAAGCTGCCAGCTATCAGCTTTCAGCGGATGGCCGCTCTTCACACCACCGTGGTCTGCGGAGCGACTTGTCGCGTCGGGAATCGAAGCAACCACGTCCAACGGGCGCTGCATGCGGATCATCTGCACCATGTATCAGGACGCCTGTTTGAATTGGCGGATGCGGATGTCTCCATTGGGGAACCGGACGACCAGTTCCAGCTCGCCACCCAACGCCTGCACCAGGCGCTGGAGGGTGCTGATCTGCATGTCGTCCTGGTTCTCCAGCTTGGACAGCGTTGGTTGCTTGATGCCCATCGCCTCCGCCAGTTCCTCCTGGGTGAGCCCCGCGAACTTGCGGAGTTCCGAGAGAAGCATGTCGGAGATCATCTCCCGCGCCATGACCTCCGACTCCGCCAACTGGCTGGGCGTCAACTGGTCACGCAGTGTCTGGTACTTGTTCGTCATTGACTTAGCTCTCCTGCCCAAGCCTCCCCAGGTGTTCGTCGTACAAACGGTCCGCCTGCGGGATCATCCGTTCGTAGAACCGGTTGTCTCCGGTCTTGTCCCCGCCGATCAGAAGGATGCAGTGCCTCCGGGGATCGAACGCGAAGAAGGACCGGATGGGTCACCCCCGCACCTGGGTCCGCAACTCCTTCATATTCGAGTGCCTGGACCCTCTGACGGTATCGGCGTGCGGCCGACCAAGCATCGGGCCAAACTGCTCCAGCAGACGCACTCCCGCATCCAATGCGACACGTTCGGAGGCGGTAAGGGTCTGCCACCACTCGCCGAACTCGTCAGTGTACTCGACCTCCCACATGCCTGCATTATAGCCAATAAGCAATATGGGTCAAGATGCCGGTGGGTTCCAATCCCGTTCTGGGGACTATGCGCATGAAAAAAGCTGTCAGCGGATGGCGGGGAGCTGACAGCTTCCTTCACGCGGAGAGGGTGGGATTCGAACCCACGGTACCGTAAGGTACACCGGTTTTCGAAACCGGCCCGATCGGCCACTCCGGCACCTCTCCGGGCGTTCGCGACGGCCGGTGAGGGGAGGGATTCCGCCCCTCGCCGGTGCGCGACGGGGGTATTGTAGCATTTGGCGCGCATGGGGCAAGGGCATCCGCACTTTTCGGCAGGACCGTCGCAATGTCGTGGCACGGGCATCTTGCCCGTGTGTCGCAGGGGCGTCTCGCCCCTGCCTGGCAGGCGAGTGGGGCCTGATTGCCTCGAAAGACCCTCTCCAACCCCTGTGGCCCCGCCGGCAAAGGCCACGGGCAAGATGCCCGTGGGACACATGGGCGAGACGCCCATGCCACGGAAAACGGACTTTACGATGGCCCTGCGTTTTCGGCGGGGCGGGCGCGGAGTCGCGGGGCGGGGAGCCTTCGCGGCGGCCGGGGAGTCCCCCCCCGGTGGGCGGAGCCGCGAAGAGGCGAACCGGCGGGAAAAAAGATCGCCACAAGCGGGCGATTGCCGCGTTTGATACAATAGCGGCCTGCCCGCCACCGGACGCGGTGCGCGGACTGACAGGAGTACCAACGTGCCCGCGAATATCTTCGAGACCACGGTCGAGCATTTCCTCAAGCCCATCATGGCCTTTATGCGCGACCCGGCCGTCTCGGAGATCATGATCAACGGGCACGACACGATCTACATCGAGCGGCAGGGCCGGCTCGTCCGCACCGACGCCGCCTTCGACGACGACGAGGCCCTCCAGGCCGCCGTCAACAACGTCCTGCAGTACACGGGCAAGCGGATCACGCCCGACCGCCCGCTCATCGACTCCCGCCTGCCCGACGGGTCCCGCGTGCACGTCGTCCTCCCCCCGCTCTGCCGCACCGGGACCTGCATGACCATCCGCAAGTTCGCCAAGGTCATGTTCGACGCCGCCCACCTCGTGGAACTCGAGACCTGGCCCTCCGAGGTCATGGAGTACGTCCGCGTCTGCGTCCACGCCGAAAAGAACATCCTCGTCGCCGGAGGCACCTCCAGCGGCAAGACCTGCCTGCTCAACGTCCTCAGCGGGTTCATCCCCGCCCACCAGCGGATCGTCGTCATCGAGGACTCCGCCGAACTCGAACTCCAGCAGGACCACGTGCTGAGCCTCGAAGCCCGCCCCCCCGACCGCTGGGGCCGCGGGGAAGTCACCATCACCGACCTGTTCCGCTCCGCCCTCCGCCTGCGGCCCGACCGGGTGATCATCGGGGAGGTCCGCGGGGGCGAGGCCATGGACATGATCCAGGCCATGACCTCCGGGCACGCCGGGTCCATGTCCACCATCCACGCCAACATGGCCATGGACGCCGTCAACCGCCTCGAGACCCTGGCGATGATGAGCAAGGTGGACCTGCCCCTGCACGCCATCCGCGCCCAGATCGCGTCGGCGATTGACGTGGTGGTGCAGATGACCCGCTTCACCGACGGCCGCCGGGCCGTCACCCAGGTCTGCGAGGTCCTGCCCCTGGGCGACGACGGGCGCTACCGCCTGCTGGAAATGTTCCGCTACGAACTCGAGGACGAGCAGGCCGGCCGGGAGGGCCAGGGGCACGCGATCTGGTGCGGAAAACCCTCCAGTTTCTCCCGCGAACCCAAAATCCGGATCTCCCGCAACGAGTGGGACCTGACAAAGAAGATCTTTGACCCCCCGGCGGGGAGTTAGAATTACGGTTGGTCGGGAACTAGGAACCAGGAACCAGGAACCAGGAACCAGGAACCAGGAACCAGGAACCAGGAACCCGGGAACCCGGGGAACTCGGGACCGCAGTGGGTAGTGGGGCGGAGCGTTTAGCGGCGGGCGGTACGCCCGCCTCCGCGAGAGCGACAGGAATGACCGAAATGCGAAGGGCCCGACCAGCACGTGACGCGGAGTCCCGCGGCGGACGCACTGCCGGGGGGAAGCTGCGCGAGCTGCTGTTCGGGCAGTCCGGGCAGGTGTCGGTGGAGTACACGCTGCTGCTGGGGGCGTTCGGGATCCCGATGATCGTGCTCAGCCGGTTGCTTCTCAGCGTGCTGGCCGGGCAGTACCAGATGGTGACGTTCCTCGAGGCGCTGCCGTTTCCGTAGCATGTGCGGCGGGCGCGGCGCCTGGAGGCAAGAGATAAGGAGTTGTCCGCATGAGAAATGCACTGAGCCGAGCCCGGCAGGCGCTGGGACGGCTGCACCGCAACGAGGGCGGTGCGACGATGGTCGAGTACCTGCTCATCGTCGCCGTCGTCGCCCTCCCGCTGATCGCCATCATCCTGATCTTCCGCAACGAGTTGTGGCAGTGGGTGGACGAGCAGTGGAACGTCCTGCGGTCCGACCCCGGCGTGCCGGACAACTAGGCCGTGCCGGCCTGCATGGTCCTTGCTGACGGTCCGCTCGTTCCGGCGTGGCTGATGGACACGTGGTGGCTCGCCCTGGTGGGCGGGGTGCTGCTCGTGGCGGCGGTGACGGATGTCCGGAGTGGGAAGATCTACAACTGGCTGACGTACCCCGCGATGGTAGCGGGGCTGGCGCTGCACGCACTGCTGGGCGGGCTGACGGGGAGCGAGGAATCGCCCCTGGGCCTGGCGGGCTCGATGGCGGGACTGCTCGTGGGCTTCGTTCCGCTCCTGATCGCCTTCCTCGCGGGAGGCCTCGGAGCGGGCGACGCCAAGCTCATGGGCGCCGTCGGGGCCCTGGGCGGGTGGCGGTTCGCCCTGATGGCGATGCTGTACGGGTTCATCGTCGCGGTCGTGATGGCCGTGATCGTCATGGTCCGCCGCCGCATCGTGAAGCGCACGCTGTTCCGCGTGGGGCACACGGTGATGCAGGCGCTGCTGACCAAGAAGCCCGAGGACCCCGCTGCGCCCGACAGTCCGACGGTCCCGTTCGGGCTCGCCCTGTGCATCGGGGCGGCGTTGGCGGTGATCGAGGTGCTCGTCCGCGGGGCGGGCGAGACGCAGTGGCTGTTGGGCCTGTGAGCCCCGGGCAGGTGCGGGACGAGAGCGAAATCCGAAACTCGAAATCCGAAATGCGAAACAAACCCAAAGCACGAAATCCCAATGACACAAACCTCGCGATCCAGCGGTTCGTGAGGAGGAAGCGGCGCATCGCAGTCAGCGCCGTTTCCGTCATTCGAGTTTTGAGTTTTGGGTTTGTTTCGGATTTCGAGCTTCTGATTTCGGATTTCCGATCCGCGGTCTGAGGCAACCGACCTTTGGCAGCGATCCGAGTGCGAATGGCAACAACCGTACAAGCAAACAGTTCGACGAGCGGATCGGCGCGAGGCGTCGCGGGGCTCCTGCTCTGCGCCCTCACCGGTCTGGGCGTGCCCGCCCTGGCCGCGGCCGTGCTCGCCGCCGCCGGGCAGGCGTCCATGGGGGGCGGGGCCTTCGCGGGGGGGCTTTGGGCGTCGCGATGGACGTGGCTGAGTCTGGGGATGCTGGGCGTGTGCGGCGCGGCCATGGTCCCCCTCGTCCGCTATGCCCTCGCCACGGGGGCGGTGGGGCGGTCCCGCGCACGCCTGCGGGGCGAGGCGGGGACGGCGATTCTGGAGTTCACCCTCGTCCTGCCGATCGCCCTGTTCCTGGTGTTGGTGATGGCGCAGACGTCGCTGCTGATGGTGGGCAACCTGTGCGTGCACTACTCCGCCTACTGTGCCGCCCGCTCGGCGGCGGTGCAGGTGCCCCTGCCGATGAGCGACGCCGAATCCGCCAACGAGGTCGCCGCCCCGGGCAGTTCGGGCAAGCTCCTTCGCATGCACTACGCCGCCATCTACGCCGTCACCCCCGTCTCCTGCTCGCACTCGGACTACCCCGGCGGCAGCGCGGGGGCCGATCTGGCGGACGGCGTGGAGGACCTGCTGGGCCGCTACGGGCGGCCGATCCCGGTCTGGCTGGACTCGCTGGACCGGCGGATGCAGTACGCCGCCGACCACACGCGGGTGTACCTCGGGGACCCGGTGGAGCCCCCCCTGTACGGCCCGGCGGAGGACCTGCGGGTCACGGTGGAGCACGATTTTTACCTGTCGATCCCGTACGCGGGACGGCTGTTCGCGCGGATCAGCGGAACGGACGGGGTGGACCTGGACTTCGGGGCCGGGGAATACGCCGTCACGATCCACGCCACCTGCACGCTGCCCAACGAGGGCGCGCAGGATTACATCGATATTGAAGAGTTTCCGACGGAATAGGCCGGGATGGTAGAACGGTTGATTGGTTAGCTGGTTGATTGGTTAACTGGGGACTGGTTGACTGGTTGGAGGGCCAGGGAACCGGGAACCAGGAACCGGGAACCTGGAGCCAGGAACCAGGAGCCAGGAACCAGGAGCCAGGAACCGGGAACCGGGAACCGGGCTTGCCGCGTCGTAGCCGCAGGCGAAGACGGGAACCCCTCTCCCCTGGGGGAGAGGTGCCGAGCGAAGCGAGGCGGTGAGGGGGCGCCCGGAAGACGAGAACGGTCAGGGGCCAACCGGAAATCAGGACTGGACAGGAACCGGGAACCCGGGACCGGGAATCGGTGAACGAGGCAAGTTGTTGCCGGTGGACCAGGAACCAGCGCGCAGGGCGCACCCAGGAGAGGCAGGAAGCGAACGGATGGCAGAGCAGCACGAGAGCAACGGAAGCGGCGTGGGCCTGGCGATCGGGTCGAAGGTCGGGAAGTACGAGATCCGCGAGCGGCGGGCCATCGGCGGGCAGTCCGTCGTGTACAAGGCCCATGACGCGCTGCTGGATCGGCACGTGGCGATCAAGCAGATCTCCACCCACCTCGCCGAGGACCCCAAGTTCCTGGAGCGGTTCCGCAAGGAGGCGCAGATCCTCGCCCGCCTCGGAGGGGAGCAGCCGGCGATCGTGAACATCCACGAGATGATCGAGGAGGAGCGCGGGCTGTTCATCGTCATGGAGTGGGTGCAGGGGCACACGCTGGAGACGATCCTCAACGACACCGAGGGCCCGGTGGAGACGAAGGCGGCCCTGCAGGTGCTGTGGCGGCTGGCGGCGGCGTTGCACGACGTGCACGCGGCCGGGATCGTCCACCGCGACATCAAGCCCGGGAACATCCTCATCGCCGAGGGCCTGCGCCCGAAGATCACGGACTTCGGGGTGGCGGCGTCGGCGAGCGGGCAGACGTCGATGGTCCTGGGGACGACGAAGTACATGGCCCCCGAACTGTTCGAGGGTGGCAAGAGCGACGCGCGGGTGGACATGTACTCGCTGGGCATGGTCGCCTACGAGATGCTCGCCGGGCGCCCCAAGTTCCAGGAGGTCTTCGCCGACATCGTCCGCGACAAGCACAGCGAGGCGATGCGGTGGATGAAGTGGCACGGCAACCGGGAGCTGAAGGCCCCCCCGTTGCGGGAGGTCAACCCCGTGATTTCCGGGGCCCTGTCGGACATCGTCGAGCGGATGATGGCCAAGGACCCCGACGAGCGGTTCGCGACGATGGAGGAACTCGGGCGGGCGATCAAGACGACGTTCTCGCCCAAGGCCCGGGCGGTTGCGGCCGCCGCGGCCGCCGGCGCCCGCCGGGGCCGCCCCGCGCCCGGCAAGGCCTCCCGCGCCGCCTTCGCCGACCGCAAGGACATCGGCCCGGGCGATGGGGCGGACGAGTTGGAGGTGGATGCGCATCCGACGGCCGCCATCCCCAAAACGGGCGTGTCCACGCGGACCAAGGTTCTCGTGGCGGCGGTGGTGTTCGTGGGGCTGCTGAGCGTGGGGATCGGGTGGGTGTACAAGCAGTCGCTGGCGGATCGCGAGAAGCGCGAGGCCGCCAGCCTCGCCCTCGCCGAGGCAATGATGCCCTACGAAAGCGGCCGGTACGCCGATGCCGCCACCGCTCTCGCCGCCGTCCGCACGAAGCATGCGGGGACGTCGGAAGGAAACAAGGCCCGCGTCCTGGAGCACCTCGCCACCGCCCGCCTGCACCTCGCCGACTCCGAGCAGCAGGCGGACTGGCAGAACCTCACCGCCCAAGCCCTCGCCGACGCCGCCAAGGCCATCAAGGCCGTCCAGGCCTCCTCCGCGAGCCCTGACGCGAAGTGGATCGAAAACCGCGAACGCGAGATCCTCGAACTCAATGACTCGCTGACCGCGACGCGGATCTTCCTCTCCGCCCTCGCCGACGCCCGCACGCACCTGGAGCAGCGAAAGTTCGACACCGCCGAGCAGTTCCTCACCCAGGGCACCATCACGGGCGTACCGCTCACGCGCACCCAGCGCCAGCGGATCGAGGACTACCGCAAGGAGATCCGCCTCGCCGAGTTCCGCATCCGCCACGCCGAGTACCTCGACAGCGGCCAGCAGCACCTGGAGCAGGCCATCGCCACCCGCAACCCCGAGAGTTTCGACACGGCGAAGCAGGCGTTCGAGGGCGCGCAGCAGTGGCTCGACGCCAAGGGCGAGATCCTCCCCGCCGATGAGCGCGACCGCCTGCGGGCCGGGCTCGCCGACAGCATGACCCGCCTGCAGCGCGAACGGGACTACCGCGATACCCTCGCCGCCGCCGAGGGGGCCCGCGACGCGGGCGACATGGACCGCGAACGCGCCGCCCTCGAACGCGCCGTCGCCATGAAGCCCAACCCCGCGATGGCCCAGCGCATCACCGCCATCCTCGCCGAAACCGCCTACCGCAAGGGCGCCGCCGCCCTGGAGGCCGGCAACTTCGCCGAGGCCCGGCCGTTCCTCCAGGAGGCCCTCCGCCACGACCCCCAGCACACCCCCGCCACCGCCGCCCTCGAACAGATCGACCGCGGCGGACGCAAGCAGGACCTCCTCGCCGCCGGCGACCGGGCGTTCGCGACGGGCGACCTCCCGGGGGCCCTCAAGAGCTACCTCCTCGCCGCCGAGGTCGAGCCCGACGCGGCCCTGACGGACAAGATTCGCGAAACCCGCTACCAGATCGCCCTCCAGGACGCCAACGCCCTCCGCAAGGACAAGAAGTACCCCGACGCCCAGGCCGCCTACGTCCGGGCCTCCGAGATCGCCCCCGAACACGCCGAGGAGATCGCCGGGCTCCTGGCGGCCATGAAGCAGGAGCAGACGTACGACGAACTCATCGCCAAGGGCGACGACGCCGCCCGCCTCCAGCAGTGGGAGAAGGCCCTGGGCTTCTACAACGAGGCCAAGAAGCTCTTCGAGACCCCCCTGGTCAACGACCGCATCACCCTCACCCAGTACCGCGAGTACGTCTGGAAGGGCGACAAGGCCATGGGCCAGAACGACTACGCCGGGGCCCTGGGCTACTACCGCCTCGCCCAGGGCAAGCTCGACACCGACGAGGTCAAGCAGAAGATCGCAGAGGCGGAGAAGAAGCAGAAGGGGTAGGGCGGGCGGAAGGCGATCGGGCGAAGGGTTGATTGGTGAGTGGTAACTGGTTGACTGGCTGATTGGTTGACTGGTTGACTGGTTGACTGGTTGACTGGTTGACTGGTTGGTTGATTGGTTGATTGGTTGATTGGTTGATTGGTTGATTGGTTGATTGGTTGATTGGTTGATTGGTCGGGACGGGACCTGGGAGCCTGTGAGCGGTTCCCGGAGAACGGAAGAAGCACAGTCCATGGACACGCAACACGCGGAGAGCCTGACGACTGCACGAATCCGCGGGACTGCACCGCGCCGCGCGGGAGCCCTGCGCGGTGCTCGGGAGCATCCCACCGACGCCGTCGGTGGGCTTCGGGGTGCGGGGGAATCCCGGTGGAGGTCCCCGTCGCGCGGGATTCCCGCAGGGGCGATCCCCCAGATCGAAAATCGAAAATCGAGAATCGAAAATGCATCCGCCCGGGGCCAGGTCCTCGTCATCGTCCTCATCTGCATGACGCTGCTGGTGGGGCTGATCTTCTACGTCTACAACGTCGGTACGCAGGTCAACCGCCGCCTCGACGCCCAGAACGCCGCCGACTCCACCGCCGTCGCGGGCGGGACGTGGATGGCCCGCAGCATGAACCTCGTGGCCTACAACAACGTCACGCAGGCCCGCCTGCTCGCCCTCGTCGCCGTCCTCGACGCCCTTCCTCTCGCCGCCGAAATGACCATCGCCGAGGCCACCGGCCCCGACCGGCTGTGCGAGGCCCTGGAGCGCTGGCGGACCGTGGGCTCGGCCTTCACGCCCTATGAGAAGGACAACTTCTACCGCCACGGGCTCGCCGAACTGTACCGCCAGATGAACCCCACGCAGGGCAACGACACGACCACGCACCTGGACCTGCTGGAGGACATCGACGACGCCTTCGATCACCGCAACGAGAAGGCGATGGAGGACGGGTACGACGTCGAGCGGGCGACGCAGTGGCCCAACGGGGCGCTGTGGCAGGCGATCCGCGCCCTGGACGAGTTGTCGGTGGCGACGGCGGAGTCGGCGGGCGTGCTCGCCCAGGTCGACGCCGAAGAGTTCGGCCGGGCCAACCGCGCCCGCGAGGCCTTCATCGCCCCCATCCTCCCGCGGTTTCCCGGTACGCGGACGACGTTCGACGATTTCACGCCCGTCCTGGTCGACCACATCGTCGAGGGCTGGGAGAACCCCCTCGGCGGAAACCCGCAGGAGGTGCACGAGGTGCGGCACTCGCGGCTGCTGGAGCGGCTGGCGTCGGCGCAGGACGTCCCTTGGGAGTGCCGCCTCATCCACGTCCGCGGGGGAGCGATTCCCGAGTACGCCTACCCGCACCGCATGGGCCCGTTCGCGCGGGGGATGCAGTTCCGCGACTTCTGGAGCGAGTACACAGGGGACTACGCCCATCAGCGGGTGCAGACGTGGGGCTACACCACCTACGGGCCCTTCGAGCACGCCGTGCGGACGGTGACGTGGCGGCTGGGGCTGGCGGGCGACCACGGGGGGACGATCGACACCACCCGCTTCGCCTTCCACCTGCGCTCGCTGGCGAACGTGAAGCTCGCCTACCTCCTGGGCCTCCCCTCGCCCCAGAAGGTCCAATACGCCGACCGGTGGATCACGGACTACACCGAGGCGCAGACGTTCGCCCGGGACCACGCCCTGGACGTCCCCTCGCCCATCATGACCACCCGCTACTACCGCGTGCACGTGAAGTCCACCGCCGACTGGAACGACCGCACCCACTGGATGACCACCTGGGACCCCAGCCCGCCCACCGAGACCTGGGCGCCCAAACGCTACTGGTCGTGGCAACTGCAGACGCCCTCGCCCCCGCCCTTCGACGACGTCGCCGCCCAGCCGCTGTTCCGCTGGATCGAGGACCGGCGGGGGTGGCGGGACGTGACGGCCGGGAACCAGTGGGAAGCCGTCGGCCCCTCCGTGTGGACCCGCAAGTGGGTCTCGCACCCGGACTTCGACCGCGAGTTGGGCCTGCCCGAGCGCTACCAGCGGGACGAGAACGGGGCGATCGTGCTGGGCCCCGACGGGGAGCCGGTCTGCATCCCCTACGACGTGTACCACGTCGAGTGGCGGTGCTTCGGGGGCATCGAGATCCGCGAGGAAATCGAGCTGACCAACCCCATCGCCGGGGCCTCCCGCGCCGACCTGCCCGCCCCCATCCGCCTGGACCCGGTGGTGGACCCCGGCGGGGACGACTACATCCAGATCCGCGACGCCAACGGGGAGATGCTCCGCGCCGTCCGCCTCCCCCCGTACCGCATGCTCGGAATCGTCCGCGTGGGCGACCGCGCCCCGTTCTGGTCCCAGCGGTTCACCTCCATCAACCCCCTGCGGGCCCTGTCCGGGGTGGCGGAGGCCAAGCTCTACAACCCCGCCAGTTGGGACCTGTGGACGCAGGAGTGGGACGTGCGGCTGGGACCGGTGACGGACTGGGAGATGTGGGTGGACGCCCTCGCCGACGGGGCCGCCGACGCGGGCACCGTCAACAGCGAGGCCGGGCGGACCGTCGTCGACGAGTCCGCCCTCGACGCCACCCGCGAATTCTTCGAGGCCATGCCCCCGGACCTGCCGGAGGCGTTCATCAACCATTGATGGGAACCGGGAACCGGGAACCAGGAACCGGGAAGCGGGAACCGGGAACCAGGAACCAGGAGCCAGGAAGCGGGAACCGGGAAGCGGACGTAACCCCTCTCCCCTCGGGGAGAGGTGCCCCGCGCAGCGGGGCGGTGAGGGGG
>JAWLCQ010000019.1:0-45435 GCA_041687095.1 Phycisphaerae bacterium
GACGAGCCAGCCCAGCCGCCACCCCAGCTTGTTGAGGCGTTTTTCGAGCGGGGTCATCTCGTCCTCGGCGGTCTGGGCCATCTCGGAGATGTGCCCCAGTTCGGTCTTCATGCCGGTGGCGACGACGACGCCCATGCCCGAGCCCTCGGTGATGGTCGTCCCGCGGTAGAGCATGCAGGTGCGTTCGGCGAGGGGGGTGTCGGGTGCGACGGGGTCGGTCCCCTTGCGGACGGTGACGGACTCGCCCGTGAGGGAGGACTCGTCCACCTGGAGGTTGTTGGACTCGAGGAGGCGGGCGTCGGCGGAGGCGACGTCCCCGGCGTCGATGAGCAGGACGTCGCCCGGGACCAGGTCGTGGTGGGACACCGTCCTCTCCGCCCCGTCGCGCCGGACGCGGACGTCCTTGCGGGCGGACTCCTGCAGCGCCTCCATCGACCGCCGCGCCCGCCACTCGCTCACGAACCCGATGGTCGCGTTGATGAGCACGACGGCCGCGATGGCGATGCCTTCGGGGATCTGCCCGAAGGCGAAGGCGATGGCCCCGGCGATGACGAGGATGATGACGACGATGCTCTTGATCTGGTCCCAGAGGATCGACAGCACGTTGCGGCGGCGGGCCTTCTTGAGGCGGTTGTCCCCGTACTTCTGCCGGCGGGACTGGACCTCCTGTTCGGAGAGCCCCTGGGCGGGATCGACGTCGAACGTATCGATAGCGGCGTCGGGGGGCTGTGCGAAGGCGGGCGTCTGGTCATGTTCGGGCATGGCAGTTCTCCCGCCAATTATAGAGTTTCCGGCCCCGGGGCCCGCTTCACCCCAGGCCTATAGAATGATTCGACATGAAACCGATCTTCCATCGCTGCCCGTCGAATCCGATCCTGACCGTCGAGGACCTCCCCCTCCGCGCCGAGGCCGTCCTCAACCCCGGGGCCACCGAGCAGGATGGCCGCGTCGTGCTCCTGCTCCGCGTGGAGGACATGACGGGGCGGAGCGGCATCTACACGGCCCGCTCCGACGACGGGATCTCGAACTGGGAGGTGGACCCCGACCCGCTGCTGCCGTATGGCTGCCCGGACTGCCGCTACGAGCAGTGGGGGTGCGAGGACGCCCGCGTGGTCTGGCTGGCGGACGAGAAGCGCTGGTACATCACCTACACCGCCTACTCCCGCACGGGGGCGGCGGTGGGGCTCGCGCGAACCAGCGACCTGAAGACGATCGAGCGGGTGGGGCTCGTCTTCCCGCCCAACAACAAGGACGCCGCCCTGTTCAACCGCAAGATCGGCGGCCGCTGGGCCGCCCTGCATCGCCCCGAGGCGGGAGGGGGGATCGAGAACATCTGGATCGCCTTCTCCCCGGACCTGTACTACTGGGGCGAGGACCACTGCGTACTGGAGGAGGGGACGGGGCCGGCGTGGGACGCGGTGAAGGTGGGCGTGGGCCCGCCCCCGCTGGAGACCGAACTGGGGTGGCTGATGCTCTACCACGGGGTGAAGCTCTACGGGGGGCGGCTGGTGTACCGCGTGGGGGCGGCGATGCTCGACCGCGACCAGCCCCACAAGGTCCTCGCCCGCTCCCCCCATGCCATCTTCAAACCCACCGAGATCTACGAGACCAGCGGGCTCATCGGCAACGTGGTGTTTCCCACCGGGGTGCTGCGGCGGGGGGACGACCTGTGGATCTACTACGGGGCGGCCGACCAGACGGTGTGCCTGGCGACGTGCAGGCTGCAGGACGTGCTGAACTCGCTGGAGGCGTAGAAAGGAAGCTTTCAGCTATCAGCTATCAGCTTGATCTCTTGCGTTGGGTGCCGTGGTTTGCGGAGCGAAGCGAAGCAACCACGTCCAACACCGCAAGCTAGCCGCTGACGGCTGAAAGCTGAAGGCTGATCGCTGACAGCTGAAAGCTCCCGTCTCCCCCCGGACCCGCCTTTGCGGCGGTTCGCCCCTACACTGAACGCAGGATCCCTACCCGCAATCTGAAAGGAGCCGTACCATGCCCGAGTACCGCAGCCTCGGCCGCACCGGTGTGAAGGTGACCCCCCTGTGCCTGGGGTGCATGAACTTCGGGGGCAAGACCTCGCCCGAGGACGCCGCCAAGATCATCGACCGCGCCATCGACGCGGGGATCAACTTCATCGACACCGCCAACGCCTACCATCGCGGCAAGAGCGAGGAGGCCGTGGGCGACGCCCTCCAGGCCAACGGCCAACGCGACGGGATCGTCCTGGCGACGAAGGTCTTCGCCCCGATGGCCGACAACGACCCCAACGCCCGGGGCCTCTCGCGACGGCACATCACGATGCAGTGCGACGCCTCCCTCCGCCGCCTCAAGACCGACTGGATCGACCTCTACCAGGTCCACCGCCCCATGTCCGACATCCCCATCGACGAGACGCTCCGGGCCCTGGACGACCTCATCCGCGCGGGCAAGGTCCGCTACGTGGGCACGAGCACGTACGCCGCGTGGCAGATCATGGAGTCCCTGGGGGTTTCCCGGGAACTGGGGCTCAACCGCTTCGTCACCGAGCAGCCGCCCTACCACCTCCTCGACCGCCGCATCGAGCGCGAGCTGCTCCCGATGGCGAGGACGTACGGGATCGCGATTCTCCCGTGGTCCCCCCTGGCGGGCGGGTTCCTCACGGGCAAGTACCGCCCCGGGGAAAAGCCCCCGGAGGGCTCGCGGTTCGCGGGGAGCGGCGGGGGGCAGCGGATGGACCGCATGTTCTCCGACGTCGGGTTCACCGTCCTGAAACGCGTGGAGGAGATCGCCCAGGAGAAGAACTGCTCCGTCAGTCAGCTCTCGCTGGCGTGGTGCATGCGGCAGCCGGGCGTGACGAGCCCGATCATCGGCCCCCGGACGATGGAGCAGTTGGAGGACAACCTCAAGGCGTTGGACGTGGAGATCACGGACGAGGACCGCAAGCGGCTGGACGAGGTGGCGCCTCCCGGTGAGGTGATCGCCCCATTTTACGAGGCGGATTTCGGGCCCGAGAGTTACCGGTAGTCCGGCCACTAGGATGAACACAACTGGCCCGCCGGGTGGCATACCCGCCAGGTGCCGTGGTTTGCGGAGCGCAGCGGAGCAACCACGGCAGACCGACGTCGCCTATTGGGATGGACGGTGCATTGGTAGACCGTCTACCCCAAGGCGCAGCACTGGGTGCCACCCTCAAGCGGCGCTGTCTGCCGCTTGGGGGTGTTGCCACCGAGGGGGCTCACACCCCCAAGCCGCGAGAAGCATGCGGCTTGAGGGTGGCACCCAATGGATGATTCTTGACAGGCCGCGTCGCGCCCGACGCGGATCGGCAGTGGACTTCGAGCGAAAGGAACGCAGCATGGCCCTGCTCATTCTGGCACAGCAACGCGAGATTCTGCCCGAGCCGTTCTGGTTCCTGGGCTGGGGCTGGTGGATCTGGCACCTGATCGTGATTCCGCTGGTGTTCTGGCTGGGGATGCTGCTGCAGAAGCGGCGGGACATTAAGCATCCGCCCGAGCACCGCACGCACCGCCACGCCCCCCCGGCCGGGGTGTAGGGCGTCGTCTCCCCTCCAATGCCACAGCAGTCCCCTGTCGCGCGGCGCAGACGGGTGCCGTCTTCGGTCTGCCTGCGGTCTTGGGTCTACGGCACGGCCGGGGCGGGCTTGGGGGCGAGGCGGAACTGGACGGTGGGGGGCTTGCCCACGAGTTCGACGTCCAGGTCGCAGGGCAGGCGGATCAGGACGGTCTCGGTGTCGTAGCTCTCGGGGGTGCGCTTGTGGGTCTCGTCGAGGACGACGTAGGCGTCGATGTCCGTGGGCTGGAGGCGTTCGATGTCGAGGACCGGGCCGCTGACGGTGATGGTGGGCAGCCACTCGGTGGGGTCGCGCTGTTCGAGGACGAACTTCTCCCAGGTGGCGTCCTGCGCCCAGGAGGCGGGGGAGAGCAGGCGGACGGGGACGGGGATGGTCTTGCGGGTGGTCTGTTCGCGGATCTGGACGTCGACGAGGACGGTGTTGGCCTCGGGGATGACGGGGACGTCGTGGATGGCGGGGACGACGCGGACGCGGACGGGGCCATTGGCGTCGAGGGGCTGGTCGGCGAAGTTGTACTCGATGGTCTGCAGGCGGGGGGGCTGCCCGGGCGAGGCGCGGAGGACCTCGTCCCAGAGCGACTCGGGGACGATGACGTCCATGCGGGCGGGGCGGACGACGGCCTGGGAGTAGGTGGCCCCGGTGGAGTTGAACTGGACCTCGACGTCGGGGACGCGGAGGGCGCGGTCGACGGTGACGGGGAGCAGCGCCGGAGTCGCCGACACCACCGACAGGCCCGCCTGGCGGACCTCCTCGTTGCGGTTGAGCAACTCGACGAGGTTGATGGTGTGCTCGCCCACCCCGTAGGTCTTGGACAGGTCGAACTCGATCACCCCGCCCTTCGCCAGGAGGGTCTGCTGGTAGGCGTTGAGGGACCCGCGGGCCCCGCTGAGGACGAAGGAGGCCTCGATGGGGAAGCGCTTGAGGTCGGGCGTGTTGAGGAGGACCATGTCCGGCGATGGGGCAGTCAGGCGGACCTGCGCGCGGAACTCGTCGGTGTCGGTGAACTCCAGGTCCGCGTACACCCAGATGAGGATGGTGACGACCAGCACCCAGAAGAAGCCCTTGGTGCGGTCGAACCACCGCGGCCGGAAGGTGCGGGAGTCAGTGCCAGAACCCAGGGGACTCATCACGCTCCCTTTCCGGCCGATTCGGCGGCTTTGCGACGGGTGCGGGCGACCGTGGCGGGGGCGAGGAGCTGCAACAGCATGCCGCGGAGGCTTTCCAGCTCCAGCCCGATGTAGAGCTGCCCCTCGCAGGCGATGGAGATCCGCCCGGTTTCCTCGCTGGCGACGAGGACGACGGCGTCGGAGTCCTTGGCGAGCCCGAGGGCGGCCCGGTGGCGGGACCCGAGGGACGGATCGACCTCGTCGCTCTCGGCGAGGGGGAACTGGCAGCCGGCGGCGACGATGCGGGTGTCTCGCACGACCACGCCCATGTCGTGCAACGCCGTCCCCGGGTAGAAGATGGTGTTCAGCAGCAGGGCGGTCAGCTCGGCGTCCAGGGGGGTGCCCGTCTCCAGCAGCCCCCCGAGGCCCACGGTGCGCTCGATGGCGATGAGGGCCCCGATCTTGTTGCGGGAGAAGTAGCCCGCGGACTCCACCAGCGCGTCGGCGGCGGCTTCCACGTTCTGCCGCGACGGGCGGAACAGCCTCGCCTGGCCGATCTGGATGAGGGCGCGGCGGATCTCGGGCTGGAAGGCGATGACGGCGGAGATGAGGACGAACAGCAGGAAGTTGCCGTACAGGAACTCGATGCGGTCCCAGTCCTGCGACTGGGGCAGGACGCGGATGGTGACGTAGACGAGGGTGAGCAGGAGGGCGGCGCCCTTGATCAGACGCGCCCCGCGGGTCCCCCGCAGGAAGCGCAGCACGGCCCAGACGACGAATCCGATCAGCAGCAGCTGGATCGCGACCGTCAGCGGGTCGTACGTGCCGACCCGTTGCAGATACCGCGTGATGGCCGTGAGGAGATCGTTCATGGTGATTGCCCGCGGCCGCCGGCCCGGGCGCGGACCGGAGGCATACAGACTCCATCGTATCACGTATCGGCCCGGGGACCTTGGCGTCTTGACAGGAAGCGGAGAAGAATCGTCAAGAATTGGCGTTTTCGTAACCGTTCACAGGGTGCCACCCTCAAGCGGCGCCGTGCAGCCGCTTGGGGGTGCTGCGGCAAGGTGGGCTCAACACCCCCAAGCCGCGAACAGCGTGCGGCTTGAGGGTGGCACCCTGTTTGAACGGTCCCGTGAACGGTCAGGCGTTTTCGATGGCGGCGGCGACGCGGAAGGCGGCGGCGAGGTCGCGGACGTCGTGGACGCGGAAGAGGGTGGCCCCCCGCATCCACCCCGCCAGGCACGCCGCGAGCGTGCCCGCGACACGGCGGTGGGGGTCGGTTTCGCCGGTGAGTTCCCCGAGGAACCGCTTTCGCGAGGGGCCCAGGAGCACCGGGACCCCCAGGTCCGTCAGGCGGGCGGTGGCGGCGAGGAGGGCGAGGTTGTGCTCCATCCGCTTGCCGAACCCGATCCCCGGGTCCACGATGCACCGCTCGCGGGGGAGCCCGGCGGCGACGGCGGCGGCGAGGCGCTCGGACAGGAACGCCCGGACCTCCTCGACCACGTCGTCGTAGTGTACGTCTGCCTGCATGGTCTTGGGCTGGCCCCGCATGTGCATGAGGACGACCGGGGCGTTCCGCTCGGCCGCCAGGGGCAGCAGGGCGGGGTCCTCGCGGCCGGCGGAGACGTCGTTGATGATGGCGGCCCCGGCGTCGAGGGCGAAGCGGGCGACCTCGCTGTGGGTGGTGTCGATGCTCACGGGCACACCGGTGGCGACGGCGGGGGGGAGGACGGGGCGGAGGCGGGCGATCTGTTCGGCGGGGGGGACGCGATCGGATCCCGGGCGGGTGGATTCCGCCCCCAGGTCGAGGAGGTCGGCGCCGTCGGCGACCATCTGTCGGGCGTGCGCGACGGCCGACGCGGGGTCGAAGTGCTCGCCCCCGTCGGAGAAGCTGTCGGGCGTGACGTTCAGAATCCCCATGATCACGGGCCGGTGCGTGCGGTGGGAGATCAGGATGTCGTCGAGGGTGAGCGGCATGGGGGCATTGTATGCGAAAGAGGGCGGCGGGGGCAGTGCGGGGTGGCGGAACCTCCATCGGCGGTCCGGTACGCGGGGCGTGACAGCAGGGGAGCGTACTGCTATAAGAGAAGGCGTGGCGGGTATCGGAACATGTCGAAAGCATCCCGTGCGTGAGTCCATGACGCTGCACGAGATCGAGCTTCTGACCGCCGCTGTCGCCCTGGGGGCCAAGCGGGTGCGGGGATGGTCTGCCCAAGAGGAGGCACTGGTTGCCGGACTGGCGGCAGCGCCCCGGGAAAGCCTCGGGGAGATTCGGGATCAGATCGCCCAGGGCGCCGATCCGCTTGGGGAGGGCTTCTGTCTGGCACGGTCCCCGGTGCAGCGACGGCCGCGGGGGGCGACCTACACGCCGGCCCCCATCGTGGCGGCCATGGTGGATTGGGCGCGGTCCCGCGGACCCTCGGACCGCGTTGTGGATCCGGGGGCCGGGTCGGGGCGCTTCCTGGTGGCAACGGGGAGAGCCTTTCCCCACGCCGAGTTGATCGGAGTGGAGACGGACCCGCTCGCCGCCGTGCTGTGTCGGGCGCACCTTGCGGCGGCGGGCCTGGCGGAGCGGGCGACCGTGCGAGTCGAGGACTACCGGGCGGTCCAGCTCGAGGCGCTGGGGGAGGGGCGGCGGACACTGTTCATCGGGAATCCCCCCTACGTTCGTCATCACCTGATCGATGAGGGATGGAAGGAGTGGTTGGGCGCCGAGGCGAAGCGACTGGGGCTCAAGAGCAGTGCGCTGGCGGGGCTTCACGTGCACTTCTACGTCGCGACCGCCTCTCTCGCCCAGCCGGGGGACCTCGTGTGTTACATCACCGCCGCGGAATGGCTCGACGTGAATTATGGCCGCATGCTGCGGGATCTGCTCCTGAACCGCCTGGGCCTGCAGCATCTGGTGATGATCGACCCGGCAGCGCAGCCGTTCCCGGATGCGCAGACCACCGCCGTGATCGCCTGCATGGAACCCGGCGCGCCCCGTGAATCCATCCACGTGCGGCAGGTGGCCCGCTCCAGCCAATTGGGCGACCTGTCCGGCGGGCTGGCAGTGTCCCGGGACCGGCTGGGGTCGGAGGCGCGGTGGACCGTGCTGGTTCGCCCGCCCCGGCAGGTCCGCGGGGGGATGGTCGAACTGGGCGAGTTGTTCCGCGTCCATCGCGGGCAGGTGACGGGCGCCAATGGCGTCTGGATCGCCGGGCCGCACGCCGCGCACCTTCCGGCGTCGGTGTTAACGCCCGCGATCACCCGGGCTCGCGAACTGTACGCGGCGGGGGGGCGGCTGACCTCGGATCGGTCGTTGCGGTGCGTGATCGATCTCCCCCAGGGCCTCGACGAGTTCTCGCCCGAGCACCGTGCGGCGATTGAGGCGTTCCTGCGGTTCGCCCGGAGCCAGGGCGCGCACGAGACCTACATCGCAAGCCACCGGAATCCCTGGTATCGCGTGGGGCTGCGCGAACCGGCCCCGATCCTGGCGACCTACATGGCGCGGCGGCCGCCGGCGTTTGTCCGGAACCTGTGCGGGGCCCGGCACCTGAACATCGCCCATGGGCTCTATCCCCGCCAGGAGATGGACGATGAACTCCTGATGAAGTTCGTGAACTACCTTTCCACCCACGTGGCTCTCTCCGAGGGCCGCGTGTATGCGGGAGGGCTGACGAAGTTCGAGCCCCGGGAGATGGAGCGGATCCTCGTCCCCGAGCCGCGCCTGCTTGTGCTGGAGGACGTGGCATGATCCTGCCCCCACGGTGGAGCGTTGAGCAGTTGGAGCAGGACCGTCTCGAGGCGATCTCGCTGTTCCGGGCGGAGCGCCTGCAGGAGCCCGTGGACCTCTATGCGTCGGCGCTGGATGAGGAGCAGGGCATCGTTCGCGAACTCCTGGCGGCGACCGTGGATCTTCATGCGCTCGACGGCCAGGTGGTCCTTGACATCCTGTCCGACAAGCGGTATCGGGACGCGTTCCGCTACCTGGCCGGTCCGCCGATCTCGGAGGACGACTGGAAAACCCTCGCCGACGTGCGGACGCTGACCCGCTCGCGCCTGGCCTCGGACCCCGAAGCGCTGCGAAGGCTGACGACGGTGGTGGTCAGTGCTCTGGATCATCGCCGCTTCCCCTGGGTCACCGAGTCCCGTTCTCCCACGCCCTCGGAGCGGGATGCGGCGGTGCTGGCGTCGGCGTGCCTGTGGGCGCACCAGCGGACGGCGACGGAGCGAAGGGCCGGGGGCAAGCGGCGGCTGGAGGAGGCCGCCGCTCAGTGCCTGCGCGAGTCCGGGTTCCGCGAAACCCGCCGTCGATCCATCGCCCTCCTGCGGGAGGGGCCCGAGATCGGAGAGTTCTGCGGCGAAAGCTCCCTCGCGGGCCGAAGGGCGGATTTCATCGTGGGCCTGTGGGATGGCCGGTACGCCATGCTCGAATGCAAGGACTCCAACTCCTGCATCAACTCCATCAAGCGCCTGAACAACGACACCGCCGCCAAGGCCGTCTTCTGGATCCGCAAGTTCGGCGAACAGACCGTCGTTCCCGTCGCCGTTATCAGCGGTGTCTATGAGCGAGAATCCCTCATCAGCGCGCAGCAAACAGGGCTTTCGCTGATCTGGGGGCACGGGATGGCACACCTGGCCGACTGGTTGCGGCGGGTGCGGGAGTCCGTCTCCCCGAACCGATAGCCGCCGCGCCTCTCCGCCGCCTGTGGCCCGGCACTGCGCCCCGGTGCTCGCCGAATCCGTGTCACGCCTCCCCCTCCTGCCCCGGGCAACTGGAGGCGAGGACGAGGGCTTCGTAGGGCGCCAGGTCGCGCTCGATCTGCTTGTCGGCGTGGAGGAACTCGTCGGTCGGCACGACGTGCCATCGTCCGCTCGCGGGCAGAGGGATGCGGAGGCGGCGGGGTTGGGGGCTGAAGTTGGCGGCGACGACAAGCACGTCCCCTGTGTTGTTCCAGCAGTGGTAGACGAGGGTCTTGGCGTCGTCGTCGACGGCGTCGGCGGTGAAGAGGTTCGCCTCCAGCGCCCCGTGGCGGTGGACCATGGTGATGAGCTGTCGGTAGAACCGCAGCAGTTCCTGCCCCTGGGGCGTGTCGAGGCGCTCCCAGTGGAGCTTGTTGGCCTCCAGCGTCAACGGGGCGTCCTCGCCCCACTCCTGGCCGTGGTAGAGCATCGGCTGGCCGGGGGCGGTGAAGGCGATGAGGGCCGCGAGGCGCAGCTTGTTCAAGCAGGCGTCGGGGGCAAAGCCGTTGTCCCCCACCTCGTGCAGGAAGCGGTGCTCGTCGTGGCTCTCGACGTAGTTGACGAACTGCGTCCCGGACTCGTACCCCTGCGCCTCGGGGTCGAGGCGGTGAGCGGCGCAGGAGGCGATGGCGTCCCACGAGCAGCCCAGCACCTCGCGCTCCAGGGCGATGGCGCGGAGCATGTCCTCGAGGCTCTTGTGCCACACCCCGCTGAGCCGGATCCCGTTGGTGATCCCGGGGGCCTCGGGGATGTGCTCGGCGATGAGGTAGGCGTCGTCGGCCACCGCGCGGGCGGCGGACACGAGGTGGGGCAGGCCCATCCCGTCCCGCGACGAGATGAACTTGGCGTAGTCGATGCGGTACCCGTCCACCCGGTACTCCCGCATCCAGAACTGCATGAAGTCCCACACGTACCGCTGCGTGGGCCCCTTGTCGTACCCCAGCGGGGGCAGGTGGAAGTCGTGCTCCAGCCCCGCCAGCGACGCCCCGTACCACGGGCTGTCCTCCCGGGCGTACAGGCGGTTGAACGTGTGGTCCGTGCTCGTATGGGCCGGGACCACGTCCAGCAGCACCGCGATGCCCTGCCCGTGCGCCTCGTCCACCAGCCGCATCAACTCCTCCGCCGGCCCGTACGACACCCGCGGGGCGAAGAAGTGCCGAGGCCGATACCCCCACCAGTCCTCCGGGGACGTGTCCATCACGGGCATGAGCAGCAGGGCGTTGATTCCGAGGTCCCGCAGGTGGTCAAGTCGCCCCGCCGCCGACGCAAAGGTGCCCTCGGGCGTGAAGTCCCCCACGTGCATCTCGTAGAGGACGAGGGACTTGAACGGCGGGCGGCGGTACGAGGTGTGCTTCCATTCAAAGCCGCCCGCCGACACGCGGAGCACACCATGGTCCGGCCCGTCGGCCTGCGGGGCGATGCGGGGGGCGTAAGGGTCGGTGACGGCCGTGCCGTCGACCTCGTAGAGGTACTCGTAGTCGCCCTCGCCCAACTCCACGCCCGCCCGCCACGTCCCATCGTCCCCGCACTCCAGGGGCGAGGCCGCCGCGTCCCAGCCGTTGAAGTCCCCGATCACGCTCACCCGCCCCTTGCCCGGGGCGAACAGGGCGAACTCCACTCGCCCCGGCCGCAGAAATGGATGCCCGCACAACTGCCCTTGACCCATGTCGTCTCCCTGCTGCTGTCCGTCTGCCGCCCCGCCCGGCGACGCCGCCTCCCCACGCTGCCTCCGGTTCGCACCCACGGTGCAGACCAAACGGAAGCGGACGCACCGCCCACCCCGAACCCGCCGAATTCTAGCGCAAGGATTCCCGCCGGTTGGCCTTTCGCCTTTGCTCGCGCATCGATTGCATCTTCCGGCGGGGGGGGCGGTGTGGTAGGATCGGCAGTTCTCGCGTGCGTGGTGCGCGCGGAACGAAGAGTACCAGCTTGGACGGGACTATGGGCAACGCAAAGACGGTAGCAATCATGGGCGCCACCGGCGCCGTCGGGACGGAGTTTCTGCGGATCCTCGAACAGCGGAACTTCCCGCTCAAGAGCCTCAAGCTGCTGGCCAGCAGCCGCTCGGCCGGGAAGACGCTTGCCTTCCGGGGCGAGGACCTGGTGATCGAGGAGCTGACGGACAAGAGCTTCGCCGGGATCGAGCTGGTGCTCGCCTCGGCGGGCGGGTCGATCTCGAAGAAGTTCGCCCCCGCCGCCGTCGCCGCCGGAGCGGTCGTGGTGGACAACACGTCGGCGTTCCGCATGGATCCGGCGATCCCCCTGGTCGTCCCCGAGGTCAACCCGGGCGACATCGCCAAGCACAACGGGATCATCGCCAACCCCAACTGCTCGACGATCATCATGAACGTGCCCGTCTGGCCGCTGCACCAGATCAATCCGCTCAAGCGGGTGGTCGTCAGCACCTACCAGGCCGCCAGCGGGGCCGGGGCGGCGGCCATGCAGGAGCTGCTCGATGGCGCGCGGGCGTTCCTCGAGGGCACGCCCTTCAGCCCCAAGGTGCTCCCGCACCGGGCGGCGTTCAACGTGTTCAGCCACAACAGCCAGGTCGGGCCCGACGGGTACAACGAGGAGGAGCGGAAGATGGTCCTCGAGACCCGCAAGATCTTCCACGCCGCGGACATCCGCGTGACGGCGACGTGCGTGCGCGTGCCGGTCCTCCGCGCCCACTCCGAGGCGATCAACCTGGAGTTCACGAACCCCATGACCGAGCAGCAGGTCCGCGACGCCCTGGCGGGCGCCCCGGGCGTGAAGATCGTGGACGACCGCGTCAAGAGCTACTTCCCCATGCCGCTGGACGCCAGCGACCAGGACGACATCCTCGTCGGCCGCATCCGCCAGGACGAGTCGGTCGAGGGCGGGCGGGGCATTGCCCTGTTCGTCAGCGGCGACCAGATTCGCAAGGGCGCGGCGCTGAACGCGGTGCAGATCGCGGAGATGCTGTAGTAGGTGGACGGGTAGACCCGTTTGGCGGCGGTCGGGACGACCGCCTTGGTGAGGCGTGACAGGCGCGCTGGGGCGGTCGTACCGACCGCCGCTAAACCACGCGTTGATCGGGACACACATGCGACGCAACATCGTACATCATGGCGCGGGCTCGCTGACGTACGCGATCCGCGAGATCGTGGAGATCGGGCACCGCCTGGAGCAGGCGGGCGTGGAGGTCTGCTGGGAGAACATCGGGGATCCGATCCAGAAGGGCGAGACCATCGAACCCTGGGTCCGCGACATCCTGCATGACCTGGTGGACCGGGACGAGTCCTGGGGCTACTGCCACACCGCCGGGGTCCCCGAGACCCGCGCCTACCTCGCCGAGCAGGTCAACCGCCGCGGCGGGGCGCAGGTGACCCCCGAGGACATCATCTTCTTCAACGGCATCGGGGACGCGGTGGCCAAGGTGTACGGCTTCCTCCGCCGCGAGGCCCGCGTCCTGGGCCCCACGCCCGCGTACAGCACGCACAGCTCGGCCGAGGCGGCCCATAGCGGGTACGAGCACCTCACCTACGAGTTGGACCCCTACAACCACTGGATGCCCGACCTGCACGACATCCGCATGAAGGTGCGGTACAACGACTCGATCGCGGCGATTCTGCTGATCAACCCCGACAACCCCACCGGGGCGGTCTACCCGCGGGAGATGCTCGAGGAGATCGCGGCCATCGCGCGCGAGCACGACCTGTTCCTCATCGCCGACGAGATCTACACGCACATCGTTTACAACGGCCACCGCACGCTGCACCTCTCGGAGGTCATCGGGGACACGTGCGCGATCGTGATGCGGGGGATCTCGAAGGAGATCCCCTGGCCCGGTTCGCGGTGCGGGTGGATCGAGGTCCTCAACCGCCGCCGCGACCCCGTCTTCGACACCTACGTCAACTCGCTGCTGGCGAGCAAGCGGCTGGAGGTGTGCTCGACGACGATCCCGCAGATGGCGATCCCGCGGCTGTACGCCGACGCGCGGTTCCCCGGGCACCTGCAGCGGCGGGCGGCGATGTTCGAGTCCCGCGCCCGCGAGGCCGTCACCGCCCTGTCGGACATCCCGGGCGTGCAGGTGAACATGCCCAGCGGGGCGTTCTACCTGACGGTGATGTTCGAGGACGGCGTGCTGAACAATCGCCAGACGCTGGCGATCCCCAACGACGCGGTCCGCGGGATGGTCGAGCAGCTCGTCGGGGGCGTGCCCAACGACCGGCGGTTCGTGTACTACCTGCTGGGGGCCACGGGCATCTGCGTGGTCCCGCTGTCGGGCTTCTGCTGCAAGCGCGACGGGTTCCGCATCACGCTGCTGGAGACCGATGACGCCAAGCGCGCCTGGATCTTCCGCACGCTGGCGGACGGCATCCGCACGTACGTCGGAAGTGCGTAGCGTTTCCTCCTTGCCTGAAAAGGAGCGGGGAGGAACGCAGATGATGAAGAGGCACTAGGGACTAGGCACTAGGCACTAGGGACTAGGAAAAAGAAGCGGAGACCATTACGGCACCGTTCGCTTCTGTTTCCCTGGTCCCTCTCTTTATCTGTGTTCATCTGCGTTCCTCCCTGCTCACCTGGAATCCTGTGAGATGGACGAACCGATCTCTGCAGACCGCCGGAACATCAAGCTCGTGCTCGCGTACAACGGGGCCGCCTACCACGGGTGGCAGCGGCAGGCGCGGGGGATGGACACGATCCAGGAGCGGATCGAGGACGCCGCCACCCGCATCCTGGGCCATCGCGCCATCCTCCACGGGGCCGGACGCACCGACGCCGGCGTCCACGCCGAGGGCCAGGTCGCCAGCTTCTTCACCGACCGCCGCGAGATGCCCCTGCACGGCCTGCGCCGCGCGCTGAACTCCCGCCTCCCCGCCGATATCGTCATCCGCTCGGCCAACGACGTGCCCGCGGACTTCCACGCCTCCCGCTCGGCCGTGGGGAAAACCTACCGCTACCGCCTCCTCGCCGCCCCCTCCCGCCACGTCGCCAGCGCGGGGCTCGTCTACCACTACTGGCGGCCGCTGGACGTCGAGCCCATGCGCCTCGCCGCCCGCCGTCTCCTGGGGACGCACGATTTCATCGGGCTGGCGTCCAGCAGCGAGGAGCGTCAGACGACCGTGCGCACGATCTACCGCTGCGACGTGGCGGAGATCGGCCCCGAGATCCACGTCTCGGTGCAGGGCAACGGGTTCCTGTACAAGATGGTGAGGAACCTCGTGGGCACGCTGATCGAGATCGGCCGGGGACGATGGGCCCCCGAGCAGATCGACGTGATCCTGGAGTCCCTCGACCGCCGCAACGCCGGCCCCACCGCACCGCCCGACGGGCTGACGCTGCTGTGCGTACACTACGAAAACAGTTGACGGGTGGACGGGTGGATTGGTTGACTGGTCGCCGAACAGAAGGTGAGAGGTTAGAGGTGAGAGGTGAGAGTGCGTCCAACCCCTCTCCCCTCGGGGAGAGGTGCCCGAGCGCAGCGAGGGCGGTGAGGGGGCGCTTCCGCACCGGGACGGACAGGAACTCGCATTCGCCGACTCCATGGCGGGTTCCTGATCGTCCTGGTGGGGAGCCCCCCCTCATCTGTCGCTGCGCGACATCTTCTCCCCCAGGGGAGAAGGGTTGAGGCGCCCTCTCGCCTCTAGCCTTGTTCGACCGAGACATCGAGGTTCGCACTTCAACTTAACGAACGGAGAAGGCGCAATGAAAAAGGTTCGACTGGCGATCATCGGGTGCGGGGGGTACGTCCGCAACCACGTGCGGGCCATTCAGGACCATGTGAAGGGGTTCCAGCTCGTGGGGCTCTGCGACACCTTCCGCCCCAACGCCGAGCGGATCATGACCGAGTTCCCCGACCTCGCCAAGGCCCTCCCGGTGTATGAGGACCATGCGGCGCTGCTGAAGGAGCTTGAGCCCGAGGCGGTCATCATCTCCACTCCGCACACGCTGCACTTCCGCCACTGCTACGACGCCCTGTCGGCCGGGGCGCACGTGATGGTGGAGAAGCCCATGGTGACGAACTCCGACGACGCGCGGATGCTGGTGCGGCGGGCGAAGCAGAAGAATCGCATGCTGAACATCGCCGTGCAGGGCACGCACACCGACACGTTCGCCTACGCCCGCAAGCTGATCACCGACGGGACGATGGGCCCGCTGCAACTCGTCACGGGCGTGATGGCGCAGGGGTGGCGGCTGGGGACGATGGGCAAGTGGCGGCAGGACCCGGCGCTGTCGGGCGGGGGGCAGTTGTACGACAGCACGGCGCATGTGCTGAGTTCGATCGTGTACCTGGTGGACTCCCCGGTGAAGGAGGCGTTCTGCTGGGCGGACAACGTGGGCACGAAGGTGGACATCAACGCCGTCGGGACCATCCGCTTCGCCAACGGGTGCATGGCGACGATCACGAGCGGGGGCAACTGCCCGTCGTGGAAGTCGCACATGATGCTCCAGGGCGCCAACGCGTTCATGGAGATCAGCCCCCACGGTGGCAGTTTCACCGTCAACGGCTCGCAGTTGAAGGCCCCGATCATCGCCCCGCCCAAGAGCTGGAAGATCAAGACGGTCACGCCGGCGAAGAACTTCTACGACTCGATCCTCGGCAAGGACACCCCGCGCTGCCCGGGGCGCCTGGGTGTGATCCTCTCGGACCTGATGGACGCGCTGTACGAGTCCGTCCGCATCGGCGGCCCGGCCAGGGTCACCAAGAAGATGCCCAAGGAATAGCCCCCACCTCCTGCGCCGGGGGTCTCCTGACTCACGGCGCGCCGGGCAACGCGCGCACCTCCTGCGCCGGGGGTCTCCTGACCCCCGGCGTCCGGGAGGGGCGAGGGGCGCCTCCGCGGCAGCGCCGTTGGAGCGGTCCCTTCGCGGCGGCCCTTAATCAGCTATCAGCTTTCAGCGATCAGCCGACAGGCTCAGGGCCCAGCGCTTCGACAGGCTCAGGACCCAGCGCTTCGACAGGCTCAGGACCATGCGGCCGCCGCGACCGAAGCGCCGCCATAACGCTATCGCGGAAGCGTCCCGCTCGTTCCGGGACGTTGGGGGTCAGGAGACCCCCAACGCACGCGCTTGAGGCGTCGCACGCGTATGGGGCGTCACGGACGCTGGGGGCATCGCAGGCTGCCGTCTCCCGCCCGCGGTCTTCGGCCTCCGGTTCCTGGCCTCCGGTCTTCGGCAAATTCTCACGCCGCCACCGTCCTCACACCCGCCGCCGGATCTGCGCGCGGATGCGGAGGTAGTGTCGGACACCGATCAGCAGCGTGATCGCACCCACGGGCACCAGGATCCAGCCCAGCACCGCCGTCGCATCGGAGTCGAAGAAGTGGACGAACGACAGCCCCGCCGCCACGAACGCCAACGCCGTCCGCACATACGCCAGCAGCGTCCGCTCGTTCGCCAGTATCGTGCGGTCCACGGCCAGCCAGTCGCGAGAGGACGGCGACACGCCGTCGGTGGGGGGAGTGGACGGGGTCGGATTCTTCTCACTCATGGTCACTGCACCTCATATCGCAGCAGCCGGTAGCCCGGCCGCTCGGGGATGTGGAACACCGCCTCCCCGTCGGGCTCGACGCGGAGGTCCCGCGCGGCCCCGGTCAGCAGGTTCGTGAGCGTGAGCGTGGTGTCGCGGATGAAGCGCAGGCGCAGGCGGCCGTGCTCGAGTTCGCTGTGCGGTTCGCGGAAGAGCAGGAGATACCCGCGTGCGCCCTCCCCGCAGACGCACTGGAACCCGGCCCAGTTGGCCCCGTCGGGCCGGTCGCCGATGGGGTAGACGATCCCGCCGTACAGCTCCTCGCGGACGGAGCGGTAGGCGGCGAGGAGGCGGCGGACGTTGTCGCGCACCTCGCCCGTGAAGTTCTGCGTGAGCGTGAACAGCAGCGGGGTGCCCATGAGGGCGATGGCGGTGCAGTAGTCCGCGGGGTAGGTCGAGGCGTCGCTGAGGGCTGGGTTCACGAGCGCGGGGTTCTGCACCGTGAGCTGGAAGCGGTGGAGGTTGACGTACTTCGCAAGCTGCCAGACGTCGCGGAGCATCGTGTGCGGGCGGTAGGCGACGTTGGGGGGGATGTGGGCGCGGCGGTTGGAGAGGTACACGGACCCGTACTCCCGCCCAAACCAGTACCCGAACCGCGAGTCGTTCTCCGTCACGTCCCAGTTCACGCGGACGCCGTGGCCCGTGTGCCGCACGAACTGCCGCACCTTGCCCATCAACTCCTCGATCTGCCCGTGCCAGCCGAACTGGACGAAGTCGAGCTTGTACTGCACGAACCCGCCTTCCTCCCAGGCGGCGATGAGTTCCTCCAGCGAGATGTCCTGCGCCGCAGCCCACAGCCCGAGCTTCACGCCCCTCTCGCGGGCGTACTCGGCGAGGGGACCCCAGCCGCCGGGGAACCGCTGCGCGTCGGGCGTCCACGGGCCCTTGCCCGGGGCGGTGGCGGCGGGGGGGACCTGCCAGCCGTCGTCGACCTGTTGCACGTCGATGCCCAGGTCCGCCTGCGAGTCGATCTCGGAGCGGACGACGTCGGCGGTGGCGAGGTCGCGGGAGCGGCGGGGGGCATGGAGTTCGCCCCCGCCCCAGATGTTGGCGAGGATGTAGATGTCGCGCTGGGGGTCCAGGGGGTAGCGGACGCGGTCGAAGCTCTTGAGGGCCCGCTCGCGCTCGTCATCGCCCCCGGCGTACAGGACCGTCCAGTGCGCCCAGGCGAAGCGGAAGCGGTCGGGGATGACCTCCTGCGGCAGGACGCCCCAGCCGGTGGACTGCACGCCCCCGGGAGTGGACAGGCGGAAGTGCCCGGTGTCGTGCCCGTGCTGGTTGACGCATTTGTGGGACTCCTTCACGAGGCACAGCCCCTCGCCCTCGCGGGCGTCCTCCAGGCATAGCACGCTCGCCCACTCGTTCCACACCGTTCCCGCCAGGGGGTTCGCCCCGTGCTCGAGTTCCACTTCGTGCAGCAGGTCCAGGTGGGTGTCGTTGCGGTGCTGCGTGTCGTTGTAGTAGCCCAGGAAGCGGCGGGAGCAGTGGGCGGGATCGACGGGCAGGGTCTCGACGCGGTCGGTGATGGCGTCCCAGGGCAGGGCGCGGGAGGGTTCGGCGCGGATGGCGAGCTGCGTCCGCAGCCCGCAGGCGTCGGGGTACGCCCACACGAGGAACCGCACCACGAGGCCTTGGGCGGGGTAGCGGATGTCGGCGGCGACGGACAGGTGGGGGGCGGTGAAGCCCTCGTCGTCGCTGCGGTCGGCCGACAGGGAGAGCAACTCGCCCTCGGGCGGGTCGTCGGTCTGCCCGGGCAGGGCCCAGTCGCAGGCGGTGCGGGCGCGGCAGGGCCACGCGTATCCGGTGGTCTCGTCGCCGAGGGCGACGGTGGCGAATCCCCGCCCCGTCCACCGCCACGTCCGCCGCACACGGCCGGTGGTGACGGTGAGTTCGTTGTTGGCGTAGATGGCCCGGGCGGCCTGGAACTCTCCAAGGGTCTGCGTCTGCGTCATCGGGGGTATCCTCTGCCTTTCGGACCGCAGAGGATAGCGGATCGAGGGGGCGTGTGCGAGGGGGATGCGCCCGGGGCCATCGCATGTCCGCGTTTCCGTGGCATGGGCGTCTCGCCCATGGGTCCCACGGGCATCTTGCCCGTGGCGTTCGGCGGAGAAACCTCCGTGAACTGGGGGTGGTTTGGGCTCGCAGGGAGGCCGTTGTCGCCTCTCGGCAGGGGCGAGACGCCCCTGCGACACACGGGCGAGACGCCCGTGCCACGGAGATGCGAGGGGATGCGCCCCGGGCGTTGCGCAAGGGGCGGAGGTTTCCGGCGGTTGGGGACGGGAGAATCCCCGAAACCCGGAGGGGGGGGCGGCGTTTAATCTGTGTCATCGCGGCGGTCCGGCGGGTACAGTTGCTGGACTTGCCATACGGCGGGCGGACGGCGCCTGCGGAAGAGAGCGGACCCCCTGGGGTCCCGGAGTTGGAGAGAGCACGAACATGGCCGAGCAGGAAAACAAGATCACCCCGAAGGTCGCCGAGGAGTTCGCCCAGTTGATCACGAACGTGCAGCGGGAGATCCGCCGCGTGATCGTCGGGCAGGACAACATGGTCACGCTGACGCTCCAGACGATCTTCTGCCACTCGCACGCCCTGCTGCTGGGCGTCCCGGGCCTGGCCAAGACGCTGCTGGTGACGACGATCGGCAAGTCGATCGGCATCGCCTCCCGCCGCATCCAGTTCACCCCGGACCTCATGCCCTCGGACATCACGGGGACGGAGATCATCCAGGAGAACCCCGAGACCGGGCGCAAGGAGTTCGTCTTCGTGAAGGGCCCGATCTTCACGAACATGCTGCTCGCCGACGAGATCAACCGCACGCCCCCCAAGACGCAGGCGGCGCTGCTGGAGGCGATGCAGGAGCGGCAGATCTCCGCGGGCAACGTGTTGTACCCGCTGGCCCTGCCGTTCTTCGTCCTCGCCACCCAGAACCCCATCGAGCAGGAGGGCACGTACAACCTGCCCGAGGCCCAGCTTGACCGGTTCATGTACCTCATCAAGGTCGACTACCCCGAGGGCAAGGACGAGGTCGAGATCCTCCGCCGCACGACGACCAACTACCGCGACGACCCGCAGCAGGTCATGACGGGCGAGGACATCCTCAAGTACCAGCGGATCATCCGCGACGTGCTGGTCCGCGACGACATCTACGAGTACGTCGTCCGCCTGGTGCAGGCGACGCGGATCACCAAGGACTACTGCCTGCCCTACTGCAAGGAGTGGGTCGCCTGGGGCGCCGGGCCCCGCGCCTGCCAGTACCTCATCCTGGGGGCCAAGGCCACCGCCTTCTTCGCCGGCCGCCCCCACGTCACCACCGCCGACATCCACGCCGTCGCCAAGCCCGTGCTTCGCCACCGCATCATCGTCAACTACGCCGCCATCTCCGAAGGGATCACCTCCGACAGCGTCATCGAGCGGATCCTCGACGAGGTGCCCACGCCCGAAAAGGCGGCGAAGGTCACGGCGTAGCAGGCGATTTCGGATCTGGGATTTCGGGATTCGGATTGGTCCCCACGCGCTATCGGCGTGGGCGACGAGTGGAAGGCCGAAGGAATGGGCCGCGGAGGCGCGGAGATGCAGAGAGCTGCGGATTGCGGATTCCCGCCTTGCCGGCGTTGTTCCTGCTTTCAAGCGTTCTGAGGGTGTTTCGATGAACTGCCGGACCACGAACATGAGCGAAGGACGATACCGCCCCCACGCGGGGGAACTCGCGCGCTGCGCCGCTGCGCTGTCCGGCAAATCCGAAATCCGGAATCCGAATTCCGAAAGGTCCCCGGAGGTGCGTCGTGGCTGAGCGTTCGCGCAACGCGGCTCTGCTGGACGATGTCCTGACCCCGTCGGCGAAGGATGCGCTGCGGCACCTGGAGCTGTACGCGCGGCGGATGGTCGAGGGCCTCCTGCACGGGGCGCACCGCTCGAAGCGCAAGGGCTACGGGGACAACTTCGACCACCACAAGAACTACCAGCCCGGGGACCCGCTGAAGCACATCGACTGGAAGGTCTCCGCCCGCCACGACCGCTACTACGTCAAGCGCTACCTGGAGCGCACCGCCCTGCGGGTCCGCATCGTCGTGGACCGCTCGGGCTCGATGCTCCAGCGGACGGGCGAGCTGCCCACCAAGTACCTGCAGGCCGCCCGCACCGCCGCCGCCCTGGCGTACCTCATCCTCCGCCAGGGCGACAGCGTGGGCCTCACGCTCACGTCGCTGGAGCGGACGACCTGGCTGCCCGTGCGATCGGTCAACACGCACCTGGTGGCGATCCTGCAGGCGCTGGCGAACACCGAGCCCGTCGCGCAGGACGGGCTGCAGACGTGCCTCCGCACCATCGTCGACCGCACCGAGCCCAAGGGCCTCATCGCCGTCGTGTCGGACATGATGTACGACCCCGCCCCCGTCCAGCGCGAACTGGGACGCCTCCAGGCCCAGGGCCACGAGGTGCTGCTCCTGCAGCTCCGCGACCCCACCGAGGAGGACTTCCCGTTCAATCGCTGGGTGCAGTTCCACGACCTGGAGAACGCCGGGGTCAAGCACCGGCTCGACGCGGCCATCCTCAAGCGGATCTACCGCGAGGAGTACCAGGCCCTGATCCAGGAGTGGGAGGCGTGGGCGAAGAAGTACAACGTCCACTTCGTGAGCTTCCGCACCGAGGAGCACGTCGAGACCGTGCTCTCCCAGTACATCGCGTTCCGCGAGGAGATCTTCGGGAAATAGCATGCTGGTGTATAACCCTGCATTTCTGTGGGCCCTGCTGCTGGGATCGGTCCCGATCCTCATCTACCTGCTCATGCGGTACCGCTCCCTCAAGGTCCGCTGGGGCTCGAACTACGTCCTGGAACGGGCGATCGAGAAGCTCAAGAAGAAGCGCTACTGGGACCAGATCCTCCTGATCGCCCTGCGCGTGCTGGCCATCATGGCCATCGCCTTCGCCTTCGCCCGCCCCGCCTCCCACGCCAAGGACGCCGGGGTCTCCGGGGTGCACCACGTCGTGGTCATCGACACGTCCTACAGCCTGCTCAGCGGGCAGCGCGACGCGTCGCGGTGGCAGCGAGGCATGGAGCTGGTCGGGCGCGTCGCCTCCACCTGGGGCCGCTCCGACGTCTGGTCCCTCTACGTCCTCGATGACAACCCCCGCTGGGTCGTCGACTCCGGGGTCGTCACCACTCCCGAGGCCACCCTCGCCACGCTCCAGGCCCTCGAGCCCACCGAGACCAGCGCCTCGCTCGCCAAAGCCTTCGAGACCCTCATCGCGAAGTTCCCCGACGCCTCCGACGTCGAGATCACCGTCCTCACCGACGACCAGGAGACCGCCTGGAAGAACCTCGACCGCGTGAACGTCCCGGCGAACTGGTCGCCCACGATCTACTGGGTAAACCCCCCCCTGGACGACCGCGTCAACCTCGCCGTCACCCGCGTCCGCTTCTCGGCCGAACGCGCCCTGGTGAAGCATCCGGTGCGGGTGTTCGTGAGCGTGAAGAACTTCTCCGCCGACCCCGTCCGCGACGCCGAGGTCGAGATCCTCCGCGACGGGGCGTTCTTCGACAAGGAGTCCGTCTCCCTCCTGCCCGGGCAGGAAACCGAGATCCACCGCGACCTGGTCTTCGACGACGACGGGTCGCACTACGTCACCGCCCGCGTGGCCTCCGACGCCCTCGATTACGACAACGTCATGCATGCGGGCCTGCAGGTCGAGCCCACCTTCCGCCTCCTCGTCCTCCGCGACGGGGCCCACGCGGGCAAGTTCGACTCGTCCTGGCGGTTCCTCGACGTGCTCCACCGCGTTCAGGAGTACATCAACGAGTTCGACGAGCCCGTCTTCTCCCACGGGAAGCTCACGCTCTCCCAGACCGACGCCGACCCCGATCCCGCCCTCCTCGCGTCGGCGGACATCGTGGTCCTCGACGGCGGGCGGACCCTCACCCCCGAACTCGCCGAGCAGCTCCGCCGCTACGTCGCCGCCGGGGGCGGTCTGCTCCTCGCGGCCGACCAGAACGTCAGCAAGGAGACGTGGAACGATCTGCTCGGGTCCGCCAAGCTCCTGCCCGCCCCGCTGGAGCGCCTGCGGACGGAGAAGGGCGGCGGGCCGCGATTCCGCACCCTCGCGCGGTCGAAGTTCGAGGGGCTCTCCCTCAAGGCCTTCGACACCCCCGAGGAGGGCGAGATCAGCAACGCCCTGTTCTACGTCTGGTGGGACACCGCCGCTCCCACGCCCCCCGCCCGCATCCTGCTGAACTACGACGACGGGGCCCCGTTCGCCGTCCAACTCCCCAACGAGCTGGGCAACGTCCTGATGACCACCGCCGGGCTCAACGGGTGGTGGAACAACCTCGTCGTCCGCGAGTTCTACGTTCCGCTGGTGTTCCGCCTGTCGTCGGAGGCCGCCTCCGGGGGCATCTTCCCCCGCGTCGTGCCCCTCCGCAGCCCCGTCCGCCTCCGCCTCTCGGACCCCGAGACCGTCCGGGGGGTCACCTTCCAGCCCGTCGACGCCGAGTCCGTGGTGCTCCAGCCCACCGACACGGCCGCGGGGCGGGTGGCGTCGGCGAACGAGGGATCGGCGAAGTCGGGCCTGGTGTCCATGCTGACCGCCCGCGAGGGCGGAGCGGCGAAGCGGGTGTACTACGGCGTGCAGGGGGAGCGGATGGATTCCGACCTGACCCCGATGGGCCGCGAGGCGCGGCGGCGGCTGACGGAGGACCTCCGCGCCGTCGAAGTCGCCGACTGGGATAGTTTCGACGAGGCCCTCCAACGCGCCCGCGCCTCCCGTGAGTGGCACCACTGGGTGATCCTCCTGGCCCTGGGCATGCTGGTGGGCGAGAAGCTCTTGGAGCGGAGATTCGTCTGACGTGGAACTCAAACCCATAGAATCCATCGAGTACGGGCTGCGGTTCGCTTCGCTGCTCTCTCCGTGGTGGCAGCTCCTGCTGCTCCCGCTGGCGGGATTGGCGGGATGGGCGCTGTACCGCGTGCAGTTCCGCAGCGTGCCCCGCCGCCACGCCCTGGCCCTGCTGGGCCTGCGGATCGGACTGCTGGTGCTCCTGGTGTTCCTGGCGTTTCGGCCCTCGCTGGTCCGCAAACAGACGCTCACCTACAACGGCCGCGTGCTGCTGGTCACCGATACCTCCCAGAGCATGGCCACCCGCGACAACGCCGCCCCCGACGCCTCCGTGCTGCACGTGCGGCGGCGGCTGAGCGAGGCGTTCGGGGAGGGGGCGATGTACTACCAGCTCTCCCGCGTGCTGCTGGAGATCGAGGGCGAGCTTCGCCGCTTCGAGGCCGTCGCCCGCCTCGCCGATCGCTCCAGCGACGACTTCTGGGACACCGTCGCTCCCTACCAGGACCGCATCCAGGGGCACTTCGGCCGCTTCGAGGAACTCGCCGCCGGGGCGCCCAAGCTCTCGGACGAACTCGACCGCCGCTTCGCCGATCTCCGCCGCGAGGTCAAGGACCTCGGGGCCCGCAGCACGACGTTCTTCTCGGGCGACAGCGGGCCCGGACGCAAGGCCTTCGATGACTTCGCCGCCGACCTCTCCACCGCCGCCGGTGAACTCGAGCGGCTGCAGGGGATCAAGGACGACCAGGACATCGCCAACGGCGCCGCCGCCCTCCAGGCCGCCGCCGGCGAGGAGCGCACCCACACCCGCATCGGGCTGCTGGGTGAGAAGCTCGCCCAGGCGACCCCCACCCTCGAAACCCTGCTCCCCAACCAGTTCTTCCAGGTCGTGGACCTCATGTCCGCCCAGCGGACCGCCGCCCGCGAGTTCGACGCCGCCGCCCTCCAGCGCCCCGACGCCACCCGCCCCGGGGCCACCGACCTCGTGGGAACCCTCGAGACCCTCCTCGCCGAGAAGAGCGACTTCCCGCTGACGGCCGTCTTCGTCCTCGGGGACGGGCGGGACCTGTCGAACCGGGACGTGAAGAACGTCGAGCAGGCCTACGCCCAGAAGCAGATCCCCATCCACGCCGCCCCCGTCGGGGCGGGCATGGAGCCCTACGACGTCGCGATCCTCCGCCTCATCGCCCCGCCCTTCGCGGCCAAGGAGACCCCCGTCCACGTTCGCCTGACGGTCAAGGCGTTCCTGCCCGCCCCCGCGGAGGTGAAGCTCTCCCTCGCCCGCGGCGCCGAGCCCGTCGCCTCCGAGGCCGTGCCGCTCACGGGCAAGGGCGAACAGACGCTGCACATCGCCTTCACCCCGCGAGAGACCGGCGTGTACCGCTACACCGCCAAGCTCGACACCGTCGCGGGCGAAGCCTTCCCCGTCCAGAACAACACCATGGACTTCGTGGTGAACGTCCGCGACGAACGGGCCAAGGTCCTCCTCCTCGACTGGAAGCCGCGCTGGGAAACCCGCTTCGCCCTCAACACCTTCCGCCGCCTGGACTACATCGACCTCAACCCCATCGTCATCCTCGCCCAGGAGAACCAGACCCTCCGCCGCGGGGTGCAGAAGGGGATGTTCCCCGACTCGCTGCCTGCTCTGGAGATGTACGACCTCGTCCTCCTGGGCGACCTGCCCGAGGGCACGCTGAGCGACGCCGAGTGGGAGATGCTGCGGACGTACGTCGTCGACAAGGGCGGGTCCGTCTGCTTCCTCGGGAGCGGACAGCGCCCGCCCGTGCCCGACGGGCCCGGGCTCCGCGAGGCGCTGCTGCCGCTGACGGCCGCGGCCCCCGCGCCCCCCGCCGACGCCAACGCCGCTCCCTCCGCCCCCCCGGGCGAGTCCCTCGACCGCCTCCGCCGCACCCGCCCCGGGGAACTCCACCCCGTCACGCAGGCGCTGCCCGACACGCTGGTGGTGGACACCGACCCCCGCGCCCCACGCGCCCGCCCCGACACGCAGGTGCTCCTGGCGAGCGATGGGGGGGAGGCGCTGCTCACCGCCCGCATGACGGGCGAGGGCAAGGCGTTCCTCATCGATACCGACCGGCTGTGGAAGGCGCTGAACCCGACGGCCCTGGAGGCGCATTCCGAGATGTACGTCGCCCTGCTGACCTGGGCGATCGAGGGCGGGTACGGCCCGCGCGAGACGGACGCTTCCGCCGCATCCGATCCCGACGGGGCGCCGATGGCCCTGGCCCTCGATCGCCGGGCCTTCACCGCCCAAAAGGGCCTGCAGGTCTGGGCCCAGGGCGTCTCCGAGGGGTTCGTCGTCGAGGCCCTGGTGAACGACGAGGTCGTCGCCTCCGCCCCCCTGCAGCCCGCCCGCACGGGCTCGACGCTGTGGCGGGCGGCCTTCACGGAACTCCCCGCCGCCGACGTGACCTTCCGCCTCGCCGCCGCCCCGCAGGTGACGGCCGGGGCGGTGGTGATCACCCGCGACGACCCCGAACTGAAGTACCTCGCCCGCGACGACGCCTTCCTCCGCCGCCTGGCGGTGGCGACGGGCGGGCGGTTCCATGAGTTCACCGATTTCGAGCGCTCCTTCCTCGAGACGACGCCCAAGAGCGTCGTCCGCAAGAGCCAGTGGGAGTGGCGCCTCTGGGATGCCTGGACCCTCCTCGTCCTGCTCGCGGCCGCTTTGACCGTCGAGTGGGTGTACCGCAAGCTGGTTGGACTGGTGTGACATGCCGTTGAAGCTCAAACATCTTCCCGCGGAGGTGGCGGGGCGGCTGCGCGGCTACCACCGCCGCAAGCGCCTGTACCAGTTCGTCCGCATCACGCTGATGTCGGCCGTCGCGTACGCCGTGCTCGTCCTGCTGGCCGCGCACGTGGACCGCTTCCTGTTCCTGGACGAGTCCGTGCGGATGGCGATCTTCTGGGGGATCCACGGGGCGTGGGGGCTGCTGACGCTGGGGCTGCTGGGGTGGTTCGCGCTGCAGCGGTCGTCGGTCGCCCGGACCGCCTACGAACTGGAGTCCCGCCTCACCGACCGCCCGAGCCCCGAGCGCTACGTCACGCTGGATAACGTCCTCGCCCGCGGAGGGTACGAGGACGACCCCGTCGCCCGCGAACTCGTCCGTCAGCTCCGCGAGGCCACCGTCGAGCAGTCCCGCGGGGTGCGGGTGGGGCGGCTGGTCCGCGACCGCAAGATGGTCGGGTTCCTCGGGGCCTTCGTCGCCGTTCTGGGCGTGTACGGCCTGCTGACGATCCCGGGCGGATACCAGTTCCCGCTCATGATCGAGCGGACGCTGTTCCCGCACCGCAACCTGCCCAAGCCCTCGTTCATCCAGATCCAGGTGCGGCCCGAGTCGCTCGTCCGCGGGGCCGGCGAGGAGGCCGTCATCGAGGCCGAGATCTCCGGGGAGATCCCCGCCCTCCTGCGATGGTTCATGGATCTGCTGGGCATGACCACCAACCGCGCGACGGTGGCCCTGCGCCCCCAGGCGGAGGGGGCGTTCGACTTCCGCTCCGCCGAGCAGGCCGACATGTCCCGCCTCCAGCGCGACCTGTTCCTCCTGTCCCGCGGGAACCTGCAGGAATCCTTCCAGTACCGCATCCGCTGCGGCGATGCCGAGACCAAGGTCCACCTCGTCCGCGTCGTCCAGCAGCCCCGGATCACCGACGTCGCCCTCCGCGTCACCTATCCCGAGTACACCAAGCTCGACCCCAACACGATCACCGACGTCTCCAAGCCCCTCCGCCTGCTGGAGAACTCCAGGATCGAACTCACCTTCCGCACCGACCAGGAGGTCGCCCAGCAGATCCTCCGCATTGAGGGCCGCGAGGAGCCCGTCCGCCCCGACTGGGACCCCGACACCCGCACGGGCACCTGGGCGTTCGACCTCAAGAAGAAGGTCGCCCTCGAGATCGTCGTCACCAACCCCGAGGGGTTCGCCAACGTCGAGCGGACGCGGCTGACCCTCGACATCCTGGAGGACCGCGCCCCGACGATCCGCCTGGAGTACCCGCCCCCGGGCGACCAGCACCGCGTGGCGAGCGAGATCATCCCGTTCCGGGCGTTCGTCGAGGATGACCTGGGCGTGCAGGAACTGGCCTTCGAGTTCTTCGTCAACCCCGACCGCGACACCGACCCCAAGCAGGTGCCCGTCGAGATCGAGAAGGTCGGGGAGCAGACGTACGAGCTGACGCCCATGTTCGACCTGGAGAAGACCCGCACCGTCCCGGGCGACCTGGTGCAGATCCGCCTCCGCGCCCGCGACACCGCCAACAACGACGGGTTCTCCCGCGACGTCTTCGTCCGCATCGTCCCGTTCACCCGCGGGGAGAACGAGCGCAAACGCCTCGTGAGCCTCGCGTGGCTGCGGACGGCCCTGGCGGGGATGGCCGTCCCCCCCAAGGACCCGGCCGCCTCCGCTCCCGCCTCGCAGCCCGCGGCCGCGACGCGGGCGATGGACCTGCCCGCCGATCCCTACGCCGCCGCCGCCACCGCCGCGACGAACGCGGGCATCCTGCTGTCCGAGACGCCCTCCGTCCACTCGCTGCTGACCGTGCTGGAGCGGGAGGTCCACTTCACCGACGCCGCCCGCCACAAGAACGACGTGCGGAAGCTCCACGTCCTGCTGCGCGAAGCGGCGGCCCCGGTGACGCCCCCGGCCTTCACCGACGTCCGCGCCTACCGCGATGCCCGCCTCCTGGAGATCACCAACGACCTCCTCCCCGGGCTCACGCAGTACCGCCACCTCAAGAACATGATGTGGCGGCTGTTCGGCATGCAGTACGAGGCCGCCACCATCCAGGCCAAGCTCCAGGCCCTCGCCGACCAGGACCCCCCCGACGCCGCCCTCGTCCAATCCGCCAAGAAGCGTGGCGAGCTGTACTTCAAGACGCTCCAGGACCTGGGCGAGGAACTCATCGAACTCTCCCGCGTCTGCGACGCCCTGGACCCCAACGAGATCAGCGAAGCGGTGGGCGAGATGAACCTGCAGGGCTACTACCTCCGCAGCCCGGCGGCGTCGCTGGGGCGGCGGATCGCCTCCTGCGACGGGGTCGCCACGGCCATCTCCGTCATGCTGGAGAAGTCCCGCAAGGCCCTGCCCGCCCTCTGCGCCCGTGAACTCGCCGCCCGCTCCCGCCTCGACGCCATGTACGGGGCGGTCCTCGCGACGGTGACGCTCCCGCCCGACGGGCAGCTCCGCACCGCCTGGGCCGCCAACGCCGTCCCGCTCCTCGACGACGACCGTCGCCTGATGCAGTGGTCGCCCATGCTCCCGCTGTGGGAGCGGTTCACGAACCTCGCCCTCTCGCAGCGCCTCGCGGACGCCCTGTCCGCCACCACCGACACCGCCCGCAAGGAGGCGTCCGCCCAACTCGCCAAGCTGCCCCCCGACGTGCTGAGCCCCCCGGGCGACCTGGCGAAGCAGATCGCCCGCGATCGAGCGGCGATGGCGGCGATGGCGTTCGACTACGAACTCGCCACCCTCCTCGCCATCCAGGACATCAGCGAAACGGAGAAGGCCTTCGAGAAGGCCCTGATCGAGATCGAGGAAGCCCAGGCCAACGGCGCCCTGAGTGACGCGGACCGCCAGAAGCGCTTCGCGGCCGTCCTCGCCCTGGACCTCCACGCCGAACTCCCCAAGGTGAGCCCCGACCGCAGCAGCCGCGACACCGACGCCATCGCCCGCTTCCGCACCAACTGCGAAGTGCTCGGGGGGGCGGCGCGGCTGCGGCTGGCCTTCCCCGAGCCCGTCCGCCTCGCGCAGCAACTGCAGGAGCGGACGCAGGGCATGGGGGCGCAGATGGTGGGGGCGGAGAAGGCCCTTCGCGGCGGGCTGACCCCCGACAACGCCCGCACGCTGCTGGCGGCGCTGGACGGGCTGGAGGCGTCGACCGCCGCCATCCGCCGCGACCTCGACCGCCTCAACTTCCAGGTCTCCTTCCTCCGCGATCAGTCCACGAGCGACGAGGACGAACTCATGGTCCTCAAGCTCCGCGAGGCGTTCCACCGGTACGCCGGCCGGACCGCCGATCCGCTCGCGAAGCTGCGGGCGCTCGATCCCGAGTCGCCCGACCCCGCCGCCCTGACGCTCCTGGACCAGGAGTTCAACACGCTCGCAACGCAGTCAGCGGTGCTGGGCGACATGATCGCCCGCGCCCTGCAGGAGCGCACCTCGCCCCCGACCGAGGGCGAGGCGGCCCGGCCCGGGCGGAGCTTCGTCCGCATCGACGACCTCCGCCGCACGCGGGCGTACCTGCAGGCGACGACGGACCTGCTGGCGGGCAAGGACCCGCGGCAGACGGCGGGGCAGTTCATCGAGCGGTTCCCCGCGGCCGGCGTGTCCTACCTCGCCGCCCGCGCCGAACTCATCGAGGCCGCCCGCGCCACTCTCCGCGCGGGCGATACGCTCCTGCAGAGTGAGTCGCCCGACGGGGCGGCCTTCGACACGCAGGTGGCGGGGACGCTCGAACACCTGGACCGCATGCTCGTCGTCGTCGCCAACGCCGGGGCGGGCGAGTTGCAGGCGGCCCTGGCGGAGCGGATCGGGACCGTGGGGGGCAAGATCCGCCGCCTCGCCTTCGCCGGGGCCCCCGTCACCCCCCAGGCCGTCAGTGTGCGGCGATTCGCCCTGGGCCAGGCCGTCAAGGACCTGGAGTCCGCCGTCAACGAACTCGATGCCGCCGCCCGCTCCCTCGAACCCGACGCCGGCGGCTGGTTCAAGGGCGGCCCCGGTGGGCTGTTCGCCGGGCCGCTGCAGCTCGACGTCGACGTCACCCGCGCTCGCCTGATCGACCAGTACCGCTTCGGCGATGGCCGCGTGGTCGAGGGCGTCCTCGAGGGCCTGGCGGCGAGTCCGGACCGCGCGCGGTACGCGGACGGCTATGCCTGGAGCGAATACCTCTACCGCGTCGTCCGTAGCGACCTGTTCGGGATCGGGGCGTCCGAGCACGCGACCGACCCGAATCAGCAGCCCGTGGACGCGTCGCTGGTCAAGTGGCTGGAGGCCGAGGTCCAAAAGGCCATGCTCGTCAAGCTCAAGTTCTACGGCGACGCGGGCCTGGAGTACCTCAAGTCCGTGAAGGATGAGCTGAGGAGATGATGGGAATCTCGAATCTCGAATCTCGATCTTCGACGGACGGACGCTCCGCGAGCGCTCGTTCGACTCATTCCGACGTGCGAGGCGTCCCCAAGCCCCCCGACGGCGTCGGGGGGATGGCCTCGCCTCGCAACGTGCACCAGGCTGACCGAGCGGACGTTGCGCTGCGCCCAGCGAAACACTGTGCCGTCGCCCTGCTCCTGACGTTCGTCCTCGCCCCCCTCGCCGCCATCGCGCAGGACGCCCCCGCCCCCTCCGCCGCGCCCGAGCAGGAGCAGGTCCGCACGGCCATCGATGGGGCGCTGAAGTGGCTCGCCACGCACCAGGTGGTCGAGGGCGACAAGGGCTACTGGGACTGCCCGCGGTATCAGACGGCGACGGCGAGTTTTGCGGGGCTGGCGTTCCTCGCCAACGGGTATAAGCCCGGGGAGGGCGAGTACGGGGCGGTGATCGACCGGGCGATGAACTTCGTCCGCGCGTCCATGGACCCGCAGGGGTACCTGGGCGGGAAGGACAACTCGATGTACGTGCACGCCGTGTGCACCCTCTTCGGGCTGTCGTACCTCGGGCAGGTCGAGAACCCCGAGAAGGAAGTCGAACTCGCCCAGTGGTGCCGCAAGGCCCTCGAGGTGGTCGTCAAGGCCCAGATCGTCCGCAAGAGCCCCGCCGAGCAGGGCGGGTGGCGGTACACGCCCTCGACGACCGAGAGCGACCTGTCCGTCACGTCGTGGATGCTCCTGGTCCTGCACGCCGCCCGGCAGTGCGGGTACGACATGGATGACCGCGTGTTCCAGTCGGCGATGCGGTACGTCAACAGCGGGTTCGTGGAGCACGCGAAGAAGAACGAGGACGGTTCGCAGGAGGTGACGCGCGGGTTCGTGTACCGCCCGGGCATCTCCCAGCAGCCCGAGCCCGCCGTCACCGGCGTGGCGGTGTTCCTCAAGGCCCTGCTGGAGGAGGAGCCCGACGACCGCGTCGCGGCCTCGCTGGAGTATCTCGGGCAGTTCAGCCCCGAGTGGGGCGGGCCGCAGTACAAGGGCTACTTCTACTTCGGGACCTTCTACATGGTCCAGGGCATGTTCCAGGTGGGGGGGGAGCCCTGGGACGAGTTCAACGGCCGCATCCAGCGGATCCTCCTCGACCACCAGGAGGGCGACGGGCGCTGGGACTTCCCGCCCCTCAACGCCGCCCAGTCCAAAGACGCCGGCACGGCCTACGGGACGGCCATGGGCGTGCTGATCCTCTCCGTCGACAAGCAGTACCTCCCGATGTACCAGCGGGTGAAGCGGATCTACTAGGGGGGGGAAGGCACTAGGGAATAGGCACTAGGGGGAAGGCACTAGGGAATAGGCACTAGGAAATAGGGGAGAGGCACTGGGGAAGAGGTGCCCGAGCGGAGAGGGGGCGGAAAGGGGGCACTCCGCACGCCCGCACGCTCCCGAACTCGCAGAGGAAAAGGGCAACAATGCCCACGGGACGCAGTGTGTCCCGTGGGACGGCCCGCGATGACAAGGCGGGGCGGTTCCGCGAGCGAATCGGGACCGACAGTGGATTCGGCCCCTCTGACGCTCACTCTGACGTTCATTCCCTTTTCCCGCGACGAGTCCCGGATATACTCTCGATATGTTCGAACCAACCTACCGCCACGCGTACCATCAGACGTTCGTCTCCAAGATGATGCTCGCCGACAAGGCCGATCCCGCCAAGGACGTGACCTTCGAGCAGGCCCTGGGGATGATCCGCCAGGTCCACCGCATCACCGGGGGCGTCCCGCACATCACGTACCTCACGGGCTGGCAGCACGAGGGGCACGACTCGAAGTACCCGGACTTCTCGGCGGTCAACGAGCGGCTGAAGCGCCCGCAGGACCGCGACGGGCTCTCGTCGCTGCGGTGGCTCATCGAGGCCGCCCGCGAGTACAACACCACCGTCAGCGTCCACGTGAACCTCTGCGACGCCTACAAGACCTCGCCCCTGTGGGACGAGTACGTCCGCGAGGACCTGCTCGTGCGGACCCGGACGGGCGAACTGGCCACGGGCGGGGTGTGGGGCGGGGAGCAGTCGTACTGGGTGAGCAAGGCCCGCGAGTGGGAGAGCGGGCGGACGAAGCAACGCCTCGACGCGCTGCTGGAACTGCTGCCGCTGGAGCGGCAGGGCACGATGCACATCGACGTCTTCAGCCCCAACCCCAGCGTCTACCACGGGGTGACGATGGCGCAGGAGGTCCGGGCGATGGAGGGCATCCTGCTGTACCTGCGGTCCCGCGGGGTGGACGTGACGAAGGAGTGGTTCCACCACGAGTTCGCCGGGCTCGTGCCGATGGTCTACCACCTCAACCTCGACGAGGCCTCCCGCCTCCGCTACCCCCCGTCGGTCATCTGCGGGGGCAGCGACGAGTGGAACAGCCGCGCCAACCGCAGCGTGTTCGGCAACCGCTCGGCGAGCGCGACGCCCGAGGGCGGGTGCCTCTACGAGGAGGCGTGGGGGCGGTCCATCGACAAGGACCTCTATCCCGGGCTCAAGACGTTCGTGGGCGACTTCTGCACCCGCACGCTGCCGTGGCTGTACCTCAACCGCCACCGCGCGATCGAGCACGCGCACACGGAGCGCAGCTACGGCGTGCGCTTCACGGGCGGGGTGCGGACGGAGGTGGACACCGAGACGCGGCGGCTGCGGATGTGGTGCGGCGACCGCCTGCTCCTCGACGGGGACGACGTGTGCATCCCGGCGGCGCATCTGGCGAGCGAGGCGGCCAGCCGCCTCGACCGTCAGGCGGCCGTCACCCGGGGCGCCCCGCTCAACCCGCACGCGCCTCGGGGGTTGGGGGCGACGGATCCGAGGCCCTCTGCGGAGCATCGCACCGGCGATACGTTCGATGACGAGCCCTACGACCCCATGCGGCGTAGCCCGGCCGCCGGGGTCACCACCGCCGCCGCCACCGCATCGGCCAAGGCGGCCGCCGTCGCGCTGCCCGGGTCGCCGCTCCCCACCGTCGAGCCCGACGGGCCCCTCCCGTGCATGGCCTTCTCGCGTAGCGGGGGACGGCGGACGTGGGCGATGGGGAGCGACTGGGACGGTGTGCAGCGGGCCCTGGTCACGTTCGTCGCCTCACCCGGCGCGGCCGGCCGGGATGCGGAACCGCGCACCCGCGAACTCCCCGTCACCGCCAACCGCCTGGTCCTGGACCTCGCCCCCGGGCAGTGCGCGCATGTGCGCGGGGTGTGATACGCATCCCATTTGACTCACGCGCGGGTGCCGTGGTTTGCGAAGCGAAGCGGAGCAACCACGTCAGACCGACGCTGCCCGAGAATTACCTGGGATGCGTATTTACAGCTTGAGGCGGTCCAGAAACTGGCGTGGCGTGAGAATTGCGACCCCTGCGAACTCGCCCAGGGTCAGGAGATCCTTGTCGCCCGTCACCAGGCAGTCAGCGCCAGCCGCCACCGCCGTTCCGAGCACGGGGACATCACCCGGGTCGCGGCAGGCCTGTCCGTCCACATGCAGGGGCTGAACGAGTGTCGCTTCTCCACGCAGAAAGAGAACCCGAGCGTCTGCGCTCTCCTGACGCATGCCGAACTTGTCGATGAGCTTGCGGCGGAACTCATCGAGGATGAACTCCGAGGCGAACAACTGGTGCGCGGTGATGCACGCTTCCAGGACGGTTCGGCAGGTTCCCCCAAGGGCGAATGCGGAGAGCAGGACGTTCGCATCGAGAACGACCTTCATCGGGGAAGTCCGAGAATATCCGCTTCGGAATCGAATCCCGCTTCTCGGGCAAACTCCTCCGTGTCGCGGGCCAGTTCGCGGAACCGCTGCACCGCGAGGCGGCGGCGCACCATCTCACGCACCGCTTCTTCAGGCGACATGCCCTGTGCCTGCGAGAACTTCCTCAGCTCGTCTCCAAGATCGTCCGGGATTTCGATCGTGAGGCGCGTCATACCGATCATTATAAGCCAGCCCGGCGAAGCCGCCAAGAACGACAACCCTGCCGCGGGAACCCGGATTCACGCTTCACCAGGGATGCGGGGCGCAAAGCACAGGGGCCGGTCGCGGTTGCCCGCGGCCGACCCCTGGCCATTGTCGTCCGTGTCGCTGGGACACGCCCCGGCGGATCGCTCCGCCGGAACCTCTCGTACGCTTACGTGCCTTCGTGCACTTCCTGCACCTCGCGCGTTTCCCGCGTCTCCTCGGTCGGCCGGGCCATGGCCTCGCCCACGCCCTCGAAGTAGAGGTGCCGCTCCTCGCCTTCTCCGGCGACGGTGACGGAGACCTTGCCCTTGCCGGCGTAGCTATCGCGGAGGATCTCCTCGCTGATCGGGTCCTCCACGTGGTGCTCGATGGCGCGGCGGAGCGGGCGGGCGCCGAACTCGGGGTTGTACCCCTTCTCGATCAGGAAGTTGCGGGCCTCCTCGCTCAGCTCCAACTCCAGGTGGTGCTCGGCGAGCAGGCGCTCGCGGACCTTGCGGAGTTCGTAGTCCACGATCGTGTCGAGGTCCTCGCGGGTGAGGCCCTTGAAGACGATGATGTCGTCGAGGCGGTTGAGGAACTCCGGGCGGAAGTAGCGTTCCACTTCCTTGTGGAGCATTTCCTTCATCTTCTCGTACGTCGCATCCTCGTCCCGCTTGCCGAACCCGAACCCGCCCTTGTTGCGGATCATGTCGGCGCCGATGTTGGTGGTGAGGATGAGGATCGTGTTGCGGAAGTCGACCTTCCGCCCGAACGAGTCGGTGAGGTGCCCTTCCTCCATGATCTGCAGCAGCGTGTTGAACACGTCGGGGTGGGCCTTCTCGATCTCGTCGAGGAGAACGACGGCGTAGGGGCGGCGGCGGATGCGCTCGGTGAGCTGCCCGCCCTCCTCGTACCCGACGTACCCGGGAGGGGCGCCGATCAGGCGGGAGACGTTGTGCTTCTCCATGTACTCGGACATGTCGAGCTGCACCAGGGCCTCCTCGTCCCCGAAGAGGAACTCCGCCAGGGCCTTGCTCAGCAGGGTCTTCCCGACCCCGCTGGGCCCGGCGAAGATGAAGCAGCCCATGGGCCGGCGGGGGTCCTTGAGGCCCGAGCGGGCCCGGCGGATGGACTTGGAGACGGTGCGGATGGCCTCGTCCTGGGAGACGACGCGCTTGTGCAGTTCCTTCTCCAGTTCGAGCAGGCGCTGGACCTCTTCCTTGGCCAGGCGGGTCAGCGGGACGCCCGTCATGCGGGAGACGACCTCGGCGACGACCTCGGAGTCGACGACCCCGTCGGTCTCGCGGGCCTCCTTCTTCCACGACCCGAGGACCTCCTCCTTCTTGGCGCGGAGGGTCTCCTCCTGGTCGCGGAGCTGGGCGGCGCGTTCGTAGTCGGCGTTCTTGACCGCCTCGGCCTTCTCGATCTGCAGCTTCTCGATCTGCGACTCGATCCCCGAGAGGTTCGGGGGCTTGGTCATGCCCTTGAGGCGGACGCGGGCGCCGGCCTCGTCGATGACGTCGATGGCCTTGTCGGGCTGGACGCGCCCGGTGATGTAGCGGTTGGACAGCTCGACCGCGCGCTCCAGGGCCTGGTTGGTGATCTGGACGCGGTGGTGGGCCTCGTAGCGGTCGCGCAGGCCGCGGAGGATCTCGAGCGTCTCGTCGCGGTTGGGCGGGTTGACGATGATGGTCTGGAACCGCCGCTCCAGCGCCCCGTCCTTCTCGATGTGCTTGCGGTACTCATCCATGGTGGTGGCGCCGATGCACTGGATCTCCCCGCGGGAGAGCGAGGGCTTGAGGACGTTGGCGGCGTCGATGGCGCCTTCGGCCCCGCCGGCCCCCACGAGCGTGTGCAGCTCGTCGATGAACAGGATGACGTTCTTGGCGCGGCGGACCTCGTTCATGACGGCCTTGATGCGCTCCTCGAACTGCCCGCGGTACTTCGTGCCGGCGACCATCATCGCCAGGTCCAGCGCGACGATGCGGCGGTCGTAGAGGATCTCGGGGACCTCGCGGTCCACGATCTTCTGCGCGAGGCTCTCGACGATCGCCGTCTTGCCCACGCCCGCCTCGCCCAGCAGCACGGGGTTGTTCTTCGTGCGGCGGCAGAGGACCTGGGTGACGCGCTCGATCTCGTTGTCCCGGCCGATGACCGGGTCGAGCTGCCCGTCGCGGGCGAGTTCGGTCAGGTCGCGGCCGAAGGAGTCCAGCGCGGGCGTCTTGCTCTTGGACCGCCTCGCGGCTGCGGGCCCGCCCTCGGGCCCGCCGGTGGCGGCGGCCATCTCATCGGGCTCGGACCCCGCGCCCAGCAGGCGCAGGACCTCCTCGCGCACCTCCTCGAGCTTGAGCCCGAGGTTGCGGAGGACCTGGGCGGCGACGCCTTCCTGCTCGCGCAGCAGCCCGAGCAGGATGTGTTCCGTCCCGATGTAGTTGTGGTTGATGTTCCGGGCCTCTTCGATGGCGTACTCGGTGACCTTCTTCGCCCGGGGGGTGGTGGGCAGGCGGCCCATGGTCACCATGTCGGGACCGGGCTTGACCAGCTTCTCCACTTCCATGCGGACCTTGTGCAGGTCCACGCCCAGGTTCTTCAGGACGTTCGCACCGACGCCGGACCCTTCCTTCACCAGCCCCAGCAGGATGTGCTCGGTGCCGATGTACTCGTGATTGAAGCGCTGGGCCTCTTGGTTCGCCAGCGCCATCACCTTTCTGGCGCGTTCGGTGAATCGTTCAAACATGGTATCCTATGCTCCGTTCTCGTCACTGCGGCAACGGCCGGGACCGCACAACTGTGCCTCCGCCGCGCCACCGTACTTCTAATCTTATCGTATTTGCCGCACGCGGGAAAGCCCTACAAACCGACAGACTCCCCCCGCTGAGCCTTGCCCTTATATCGTCCATACGCCCCGGAAAGTTCAAAACCCCCTCCCCTTGGGGGAGGTTTTCCACGGTCGAGCCCGCCTCACGCCCCATGGCCCCTTCCGCGTTTTCCCCACCCGAAGCGCCGTTCCGTGAGGCCCAGGGCCGCATTCCTCGCTCCCAGGGCACTCGCCGCCCCTCTTCGCACCGCGGGGACCCCCGTCCCGCGGCGGGCGCGGAGGCCGGGAGAGGGCGCCGCCCCGCCGCCACCGATGGCCCCAACGGCCCCGGGACGGCAGGCAGTCCCGGGGCCTCTGAGTCCCTAACTCTTCTCAAAGGCGGCAGTTGGCGACATCGCCGCCCCGCCGCCCCGCCAGGGGCTACTTCTTCCGCAGCACCAGAAGGCGGTAGTCGTGCGGGCGGATGCGGAGCTTCAGCAAACCGTCCTCAAGGTTGAAGTTGTGATCGTCGTAGAAGAAGACGCCCTGCTTCTCCAGTTCCCGCCGCTCGACATCCTTGGCCGTCTCGGCGAAAAGATCTTCCAGCTCGTCATCGCCCCCCAGGTCCATTTCGGGGCCTTTGGGGCGCTGCACTCGGGTTACGTCGTCCCCCTTGGGCGGGTCGTAGGTGTCGACATCCCGAATCTCCACATCGGCCAGCGTCACGCCCTGTCCGAAGAGGGCCTCGGTATCGATGGCCAGTTCGGTGGTGTTGGCGTCCTTGGCGCGGTTGACGGCGACGAGGACCACGCGGTCGGGCAGGGTGTAGAGGCTGGCGAAGCGCCCGGGGGTCTTGGGGGTGACGGGATTCTGCGGTTCCCAGTAGCCCACGAAGGTCGACTCGGCCGACAGGGCCCCGCAGGCCTCGGCGTCCTGGGGCCCCCCGCCGACATTGGTGATGTCGTGGGCCAGCAGCGCCCCGTAGTACGACCGCCATTGGCGGTACTCCCAGTGGGGCATGTCGATCTGCTTGGGGGCGTCCGCCCCGACCTTGTTGAACCAGACGGGGATGAGGCCCCACTTGCGGCCGTTGTTGAACCGCAGGTCCCCCTGGGGCCAGCAGTCCATGAAGTCGGCCTTCGACCCCCACGCCTGGAAGCGGTCCTCCCCGTCGAGGATGATGTCCCCGAACGCCAGGGCCGGGGTGAAGAACGTCCGCGTCATGTGGATCCAGATGAGGGGCTCCATGTCGTTCTCGTGCATGATCCAGCGGAGGCGCTTGGTGAACTCGTGGTAGTCGAACCACTCGAAGCCCGGCTGGACCTTGCCGTCCTCCATCACGTAGGCGGGCCCGACGGAGGGGTCGCGCATCGGTCCCAGCCACGCGTCGTCGATGTAGAACGCGCGGATGACCTCGTGCTTGAGCCACTGGTCGTAGTTCCAGATCAGGCAGTCCTGGGCGTCGCGGAGGTGGCGGAAGTGCCCGGAGGTGTACCAGGGGCCGCGGTGCTCGCCGGCATCGGGGGGGAGTTGGGGCCACTGGCGGTCGGTGTAGAGGTAGGGTTTGGTGTACCCGCGGCACTCGCCGTAGTGCATCTTGTGGATCTCGGCGCGTTTCTTGGCGGCGTCCCAGTCGTGGTCGCGGGGGAAGATGGCCATCCCGCCCCCGAAGATCCCGCCCTCGCCCTTGAGGCTCTGCTTGGAGAAGCTGTCCACGAAGTCGAACCGGACGTTCATCGCCCGCACGCGGTGGTCGGTGGGCAGTTCCTTGATCGGGACCGGCTGGAGGCCGAAGACGAGCGTGCGCGGTTCCGTCAGCGTGGTGGGTTCGGTGAGGATGTTGAGCCGCAGCGTGACCGTGCCCTCGGAGCGGACGATCTCGACGGCGGGGTTCTCGCTGCTCTTGGTCCATCCGCGGTCGTTCTCGGCGAACCACGCCATCCCGCGCCAGTCGTCGCCCAGAAAGACGTAGGGGATCCAGCTCCCGCGGGTCGGGCCGCGCCCGCGCTTGGGGTCGTTGGAGCGGAAGACCGGTCCGGTGTCGCCCGGCTTACCCCAGGTGTGCCCGTAGTAGGTGGCCCCGCGGAAGCCTCCGCCCGTCCAGTAGCCCATGAGCGTGGCGCGGTCCTGGCGGTAGGGGATGTCGATCGTCAGCGAGTCCAGGGCCACCTCGCCCTCGGGCGCCAGCTCCATCTCCACCTTCATCAGCCCGTCGAACTCGGTGGTGATGCGGGTCTTGGCCGTCAGCTTGCCGGCCTTCGCCGATCCGCTCGTCACGACGATGTCCGCGGCGGCCGATTCGACCCTCGGGGCCGCGGCGGGCGTCCACTCCAGCGCCTTGCCCCCCGCCGTCGCCGTCACCGTGATCGGCGCCGCCAGCAGGGGCTCGTCGCGGGCGATGATCTGCTTCGGCAGCCCGTCGCCCCCGAGGACGACCGTGCGGAGCAGCATCTCGATGGTGTCGCCCTGAACCTTCAGCGGGGCCCACCCGGGCAGGACCTTCCCGGGGTGGATGCCCAGCGTGTTGCCCAGCCACGCGGGCTTGACGCGGTCGCGGATGATGGTCTGCGTGTCGATGGGCTTGCCCCCCGCGTCGAGGTAGGCCAGCTCGATGCGGTGCTCGCCCCAGGTGAGGTCCACGTCCCTCATCTCCACGTAGCCCTTGCCATTCTCGATCCTCTCGATCGTCCCGGTCCCGATGGTCTTGCCCTCGGGGTTGAGGACCTTCAGAGCGACCGACGCCACCTGGTCGCGGTGGGGCGACAGCAGGTCGGCCGTCACGCCCGTTTTCTTCTGGACGATGTTCATCCAGGGCTCGACGTTGGCGAAGGGCAGTTCCTTGAGCGGCGGTTCGGGGAGGAAGCGGGCATGGGCGTTGGCGACCTCCTGGGGGGCCAGGGGGCGGTTGTAGAAGCGGACCTCGTCGAGGATCGTCCGCTGCCCGAGGTAGTCGCCCCCGGGGTTCACGGGCTCGATGACGATCTCCTGCAGGGCCTCTCCGGTGGCGCTCTTGTCGTAGTGGATGGCCAGGACGCTATCGGGCATTCGCTTGCCGTCCATGTACGCCCGCGCGCGGTTCCCGTCCCACGTCACCACCACGTGGTGCCACGTCCCCGCGAAGATGTCCGGGGGGCGCTCGCCCTTCATGGGGCGCTTGTGCAGGACCCGCAGGGCCAGGAACGATTCCCCGCCGCCCTTCTTGCCCCCGACCTTCTTCACCCGCAGCAGCGGGACGAACTCCATCGGGTCGGTGTAGCCCTGCTCCTTGCGGTTGTCCCAGTCGTGGGGCTGGAACCAGAACTCGACGCTCCCGCCCTCCGTCCGCACGTTCCCCGGCGCCGACCAGATCGGCATGGCGTACTGGGGCCCGCACAGCAGCCCCTGCCCGCGGACCCCGCGCACGAACTCGGGGTCGGGCTTGGCCATCGTGGCCCCGGGGCGGGTAAGGGCGTGCACGGTCAGCAGCGTGTCCTTCGCCGCGAGCTGGGGCTCCAGCGTTCCGTCGAGCGTGGCGACGAAGGTGCACTCGTCCCGCGACCGCAGGTAGGGCGGGGCGGTCGCGATCTCACGCTTCGCCTGCGGGTCGGTCCACTGGTGGTCGGCCTCGTAGAAGATCCGGACCTCCTTGCTGATGCGGACCTCGTCGATCCGCCCCACCAGGCCGCTATCGCCCTTGGCGTTGTTGCCCGCGCGGACGACCCCGCTGAGGCTCCCCAGCACCCGCTGCACCGGTCCGTCCGTCACCTTGGCCGCCACCGACCCGTTCACCCGCACGGCGATCGTGGCGGGGTACTTGTGCTCGATCCAGTTGATCAGCTCCGCGGTGGGCCCGCTGACGGTGAGGGCGACGTGGGTCCACGTGCCCGCCGGCACCTTGGCGTCCACCGTCGCCTGCCGCTCGCCCGCGACGTAGAGTTCCAGCGTCCCGTCGGCCGAGGCGCGGAGTTCCAGCACGCTGGTTCCGCGCAGGGGCGAGTCGTAGGACAGGACGGTCCCGGCCGCGCCGTCGTTGCGGCTCACCCAGCACTCGACGGTGCTGGGGGAACCGGCCTTCAGCTCCCGGTAGACCGGGCTCACGAGGGCGGACTGGGCGTCGGGGAGTTCGAGCGCCCCGTGGTCATAGCCGTTCTCGACGTGCCTGGCGTTTCCGATGAGGGTGGCGTCCCCGCGCATGAGGCTGCTGTCGAGGGTCTTCTTCCCGCCGACCTTGTCGCCCTCGTCGCGGAGGATGAGTCCGGCGGTGGGGTCGTCGTCGGCGTCGTCGGCGAGGAGCTTGGCCTCCAGTTCCTTGAGGTTGCCGGCCCCCCCCGCGTCGTCGAGGTGGAAGAGCCCGAGGGTGAACTGGTCGGCGGAGTAGGCCAGCCACCAGCACGCGTGGGTGCGGTAGTCCTTGTTGGGGTCGGCGGCGAAGGCGGTGGTGAAGGCCAGCCCGGCCAGGAGCAGCAGGGCCAGCGAGTACATCGTCCGTCGGTCGTTGCGGCGCATAGCGAGTCTCCAGATACGAGCGTCCCTGGGGGGATTCCGCCAGGGCGCAGATTCCACGTGCGTCCAGCATGTGGAACCGTCCGGGCGGGCGCGGGTTCCGCAGGTTCCCGAAGGCAGGGGGGATGCAGAGGTGAGAGGTTAGAGGTTAGAGGTGAGAGGTGAGAGTCCCGAAGGATCCGCCGACGAGCACCCTCACTTCTCACCTCTCACCTTCTCCTGTCCTCCGCTGCCTGGAGCGGAGCTTGCCGTTCCGAGGGGCCGGGGGCGTCAGCGGGTGCGTTTGAGGCATCGGTAGGTCGCGGCCACTCCGCCCTCGTAGCTCGCCTCGTCGATGACGAACCCCGCGCGGAGGAGGAGGACCTCCATGATCCAGTCGAGGGTCATGAACTCCTCCCGGAAGTCGCGGGCGGCGTCGGCGGCGAGGTCGGGTCCGCCCGCCCGCTCCAGGTTCCGGAGGATCCGCTGGAACTCCTGCTCGTAGTTGTCGGGCGAGAAGGAGTAGACGGCGTCGGAGAGGTAGAGCGTTCCGCCCTCCCGCAGGAGTCTCGCCATCCGCCGCAGGGCGATGAACTTCCAGAAGTCCGGGAGGTGGTGGAGCGTCGCCTGGCAGACGATGATGTCCAGGAGCGGCCCGTCGTGGTCGTACGTCAGGAGCGAGGCGCGGCGGAACTCGACGTTGTCCGCCCCCGCGTCACGGGCGCGGCGGACGGCGAGTTCGAGCATCGCGGGGCTCAGGTCCACCGCGTAGACCTTGGCGCAGGTGCGGGCGGCGGCGACGGCGAACGCGCCGCTCCCGGCCCCCATGTCCAGCACGGTGTGATGTGCCCGCAGGCCGAGCTTCGTTACCAGGCGGCGGATGCTGGCGTCATCGTTCCACAGCGACGCGCTCAGCCGCTCCCACCGGTCGGCCTGCACCGGATCGGTCCAGTCCACTCCCAGGGGTCTCGTCTCGTCGCGCATCCACTGTGGAATCGTGCTCATGTTGCTTCTCCTTCCAAAGCTGTCCTGACGTTGCATCCAACGTACCCGGACTGCGTCCGGGAATCTCGTATGCCCACACCGCGTGGGGACTGCCTGCAGCACGTGCAATGCCCACGGGACAAGCCCCAGCGGGGCGGTCCCGTGGGACGGTCGGGAACGACCGGGGCACTGCGGTTCCGTGCAGGGACCTGCCCCACAGGAGGTCCGCCTGGAACTTCCGGTGTACCCAGGTCCCTGCACGGAGCGGAGCGGTTCGGTTGCCGGGGCCGTCCCACGGGGCAGACAGCGCCCCGTGGGCATTGGTCCGCGGGCAGCCGCGACGGCGGGGAGTCCGGGGCCTATCCCGGGCGCCCCTTCGCCCGCAGGGGGCGACGGGCGGCGATGAGCGGGTGCGCATCGGCGTCGGGCTGTCCGGGTGCGGTGCAGGGCGCCGTCTCCAGCACCTCGGCCCCGCACTCCGTGAGCCACTCGCCCACCGCATCACGCGGGGTCGGGGCGCTCAGCAGCACCGCCCCGCCGGGACGGACCACGCGGAGCATCTCGCGGACCGCGGGCTCGCGGCGGTCGAGGACGTAGCTCAGCGGGCCCCCGAAGGCGACGACGGCGTCGAAGGTCCCCTCGACGATCCAGGGCATGCTGCAGACGTCCCCGCGGACGCGTGCGACGACCGCGAGGTCGAACCCCAACTCCTCGGCGTGGCGGCGGTTGAGGTCGAGCTGCACCTGCGAGACGTCCACCTGGACGATGCGCGCCCCGAGGTCCGCCAGGACCTGCGTGAACCGCCCCGGCCCGGGCCCGATCTCCAGCACGCGGTCGCCCGCGCGGACGTGCTGCTCCAGGAACGAGCGGTGGACGTGGAACATCACCTCGTCGGCGGGCGTGCGGACCATGCGGTCCCACTCGCGCTCGCCGTAGTCGTCGTAGAACTGCCGTACCCACTCGCTGTCATACACATACTGTTCGGTCATCATGTCAATCACCCCGGTCATGCAAAGAACCCCGTACTGGTCTAAAAGAAAAAGCCCGTTCGACAGGAACGGGCTTTTTGGAATTCCTCGTGACGTGTCTTGGTTCAGGAAAGCGTCACGGCCCGGTCCTCGCTGCGCTCGTGGTGCAGATGCACCACATCCCGCATCCGGGTACACCGGAGGCGGAATGCTTCAGCGAAGAAACAAAATGAGCCCGGAACGTTTCCATAGCGATCTTTCTATCCGGCAGATCCGCTTTCGTCAAGAGGGAATCGAGAAGAAAGGTGAGAGGCTCGAGGGGATGCGCATCATACGCGTTCCACTTGGTTCGCGGGCGGGCGCCGTGGTTTGCGGAGCGAAGCGGCTTGCCTCGGCGGAGCCTTGGCGGAGACGGGAGCAACCACGTCAGACCGACGCTGCCCGGGAATCACCTGGGATGCGCATCAGACCTCCAGGACCACGACCCTTCGCATCTCGTCGAGCGTCGTCAGACCGACGCTGACCTTGAGGGCCGTGTCCTGCTGGAGCGTGGTGAGGCGGGGGGCGGAACTGGCGATGATCCTCTCGTTCTCGCCGCTGGAGATGGCTTGGCGGACGGCGTCGTCGACGGGGAGCATTTCGGCGACGGCGAGGCGGCCGAGGAAGCCCGTCCGCAGGCAGCGGGTGCACCCGTGGGGCTCGAAGATCTCGGTCGATGAGGGGGCCCCGAGGAACTCCGCCTCCTCGCTCGTCAGGGGGCGGGGGGTGCGGCAGGAGGGGCACAGGCGGCGGACGAGGCGCTGCGAGAGGACCGCCGACAGCGTGGCGGCGATCATGTACGGCTCGCATCCCATGTCGACGAGGCGGGTGACGGCCCCGACGGCGGTGGAGGTGTGGAGGGTGGAGAGCACGAGGTGGCCCGTCGCGGCGGCGCGGAGGGCGATCTCGGCGGTTTCGCGGTCGCGGATCTCCCCGACCATCAGCACGTCGGGGTCGTGCCGGAGCAGCGCCCGCAGGGCGGAGGAGAACGTCACCCGCCCGCCGGCGTCGACCTCGATCTGGGAGACGCCCGGAATGGAGTACTCGACGGGGTCCTCGACCGTCATGATGTTGAGGGTGGGAACGGCGATCTTTCGCAGGAGGGTGTAGAGCGTCGTGGTCTTGCCGCTGCCGGTGGGCCCGCTGACGAGGATCAGCCCCGAGCCCCGCCGGACGATCGCGTCGATGCGCTCCTGCATGTCATGGGTGAACCCCAGCCCGCCCAGCGTCAGCTCCCGCGACTCGCTCCCCAGCAGGCGGAGCGTGGCCCGCTCCCCGTCCCGGGTCGGGCTGGTCGCGAGGCGGACATCGAAGGCTCGGCCCTGGGCCTCGGGCAGCTCGTAGACGAGGCTGCCGTCCTGCGGCTCACGCGTGATGGTGATGTCCATCTGCGCCAGCACCTTCAGCCTCGACAGC